>DVMK01000156.1 GCA_018715025.1 Candidatus Caccousia avistercoris | reverse complement strand
CGCTCACTTTTCCCTCAGCGCTTGGCCGGCTTGTGCCCTTAGGGTCACTAAACGCCGGCCCCTTTACAGGAACACTCGCAATCTTACGATTGCGAAAGTTCCTCCGCATTTTTGGGGGTACGGCTCGCCGGAAGCTGACGGGCAATATCTACCGCGGTGGCTGCGGAGGCTTTGCAGGGTTCGTTCGGCAACCGGAGGGCTCCCTCCTAGAGGGAGCTGGCGCGCCGCAGAGCGGCGTGACTGAGGGAGTTTGTCCCCTTTTGCCGCCACACTTTATCTGTTAATCTAAAATTTATAGAGAAAGCGAAATCTGAAAGTTTCCATTTTAAGCATAAAAAATCTGCGTTTCCGCAGCGAACTACAGCACGCGAAAGGAGGAAAAGCCCATGGAAGAGTTTCCCGCTTCCCTGAAAAAGGCTCTGGCAGAGGCGGACGAGGCCTACCTGGCCGGGCTGAGCAACAAGGGAACGGTAAACCGGGGGAAAAAGGACCTGCAGGGCCTCTCCCCTGCCCTGACGGTGCAGGGGGAGGAGGCCCAGGTGGCCCTGGGCGGAGAAACCTGCACCCTGCGGGCCCCTTTGGGGGACAGCGCCTGCACCTGCCCCGCCCGGGGAATCTGCCGCCATCTGATCAGCGCCATTTTATGGGCCAAGGACCAGCTGGGGGAAGCCGCTTCTCAGGAAGCCGCCCCGCCCCCGGACTTCACCCCGCTGCTGGAATACCCCCTGGAGCCCCTGAAGCGGGCCATGAGCGGCCGCCGGTTCGGCCAGCTTCTGGCCCGGCTGCAGGGGGAAGGCCTTCCCCCTGTGGAGGAGGGTTCCATTGTCACCGTGCAGCTTCCCTGGGAGCCCGCCGCGGTGAAGCTGCTGGTGCCGGTGGAGCATTCCACCTGTACCTGCCACAGCCGCGAGCTGTGCGCCCACAAGGCCCAGGCCATCCTGTGCTACCAGCTTTTCAAGGGGAAGCTTTCCCTGGAAGCGCTGCTGGCCCAGGAGGATGAGGAGGGCGGCTGGGAGCCGGAGGCCCTGCGCGGCGTGGCGGAAGCCGTGTGCGCCGGGGCGGCGGCCCAGCTGCAGACCGGCGTTTCCCGCATGCCGGCCTCTGTGTGCGACAGCCTGGAACGGCTGGCCGCCCTGTGCCACAACGCCCGCCTGCCGGAGCTGGAGAAGGATCTGCGGGCGGCGGCCAGCGTGTACCGCCGGTATTTCGCCCGCAGCGCCGCTTACCATGACGCCGACCTGCTCGCCCTTCTGGCGGCCATATACCGGCGGGCGGAAAAGCTGCAGACCGCCCCGGAAAACCAGCTCTCTCAGCTGGCCGGGACTTTTCGGGAGGATTACCTTCCCTGCCCTTCCCTGCGCCTTTCCCTGCTGGGGGAAAGGGAATTTCATGCCAACAGCGGCTTTGAAGGCCACATCTACTATTTTTGGGAGAGAACCCAGCGGCAATTTTACACGTATACGGTAGCCCGCCCCACCATTTACGACAGCCCCCGGCGGGGCAGGCCGGGGCAGTACCAGGCTGCTCCCTGGCAGCTGGAGGGCACGATGGCTCACCTGTACGGGCAGGAGCTGGAGCTGCGCGGCGGCCGGGCCGCCAGGGGGCGTCGGCTTTCCTCCTCGGGGCAGAGCCGGGCCGTCCTGCTGGGCCCCCTCTCCCCCTGGGACGCGCTTCCACAGGAACGCCAGTATCAGGATTTTTCCCTTCTGTTCCGGGATCTCCGCCCCGCCCTGCCGGACGGGCCGGAGGCGGACCGGGTGGCCCTGCTTCTGCCCAGGGAATGCGATCCGCCGGACTTTGACCGGGTGCAGCAGGCCTTCCGCCTCACCCTGCGGGACGTGCGGGGCCGCAGCCTTCGGCTGGAGGTCAAGTACCGGAAGGAGGAGGAACGGGTGGTGGACACCCTGGAGCGCTTTGCGGAATCCTTAAAGCAGACGGGGGGACGGCCCGCCTTTCTGGGAATCTGCTACCTGGAGGGGGAAGAGCTGAAGCTGTACCCCATTGAGATTTACCGGGATTGGGGGGAAAGCCTGTGAAGGAACTGCTGGAGGAGCTGCTGGCCGCCCTGGCCGACCTGCTTCAATGCGGCGCGGCCAGCTTCCCGCCGGAAAGCGCCGCCCGGCTTTTGTCCCTGGCGGAAGAGTGCGAGTCCACCGGGCTGCACACCGGGGCGAAGCTTTTTCGCGAAATCCACGGGCTGCTGCAGCGGCAGCGCCACGAATTCAGCCCGGATCCGCTCCCGCTGGCGGGGGCGGTAAGCCAGGCGGTGGAATACCTGCGTCTCTGCCGGAAAAAGCTGGCGCTGGACGCAGTGGAAAATAAATGGAAAGAAGAAACGGAGGAAGAAGCATGAGAATAGAATCGATGCATCAGCAGGAACACAATCTGATCAACCAGGTGCTGGAAAGGCTGGGGGCCGACGGCAGCGACCGGGAAGCGCTGCTTCGGTACCTGGATCCGGAGCAGCCGGAGGATCCCACGCTGCTGGAGGGCGTGGGCAAAAGCGCTTACGTCAATTTTCAGGCCAAGGTCCCCCAGGGTTCTTCCGGCGCCGGGGACCTGATGGCCCGCTGGCTGCAGCGCAAGCCAGAGCTGTGCCCCCGGCTGGTGAAGGCGCTGTGGGCGGTGGGCGGGCCCACCCTGCTGGCGGCCCTGCCCGCGCAGTTCAACCGCCGCCAATGGCAGGAGTCGTCGGTGTGCCATGGCGCTTCCTTCGGGGAGCTGCTGGGCCCGGCCGCCCAGGCAGCCCTGCAGGCAGACGGAGCCTTTCGCCTGCAGAACGGCCTGATGCTGCGGGAGCTGACGGAGCTGAGCCGCCGGGACCCCCAGCTTCTGGCGGACGCCCAAGAGCTGTGGGCCTGCCGGGGCGGCGGGGCGCGGGGCCTGCTGGCCGCTTTGTACCTGAACGCCGTGCCGGAGGAAAAGCCCGGCCTGCTGAAGCGGCTGTTCGGCGGGCAGGAGGGGGAGGACAAATCCCATGAGATGAAAAACGTCCTTTCCGGCTGCCTGCAGGCGGCCCTGTGGGACCTGGGAGGAAAGACCTGCACGCCCGGCCAGCTGACAGACCTGCGCCGCTATGCGGAGCAGGGCGACTTTTCCAAGCCGATGCCCAAGTCCCTTGCCCCGGCGCTGGCCGGGGTGCGCCAGGTGCCTCAGGATTCGTCCATGACGGCGGTGTGCGCCTTCCTTGCCCTGGAGCGGCTTCCCCTGGCCGAGGGGGTTCTGTCGCTGTACCTGCATGCGGTTCCCCAGCTTGTTCTTCCCCTCTGCTTCTGGGCGGCCCCGCTGGAATACGCGCAGAAAAAGCTGCCCTGGCTGGCGGACCATCTTTCCATGAAACGGCTGTTTTCCGGCAACACCCCCTTCTACGCCGCGGCGGGGGTATTCAGCAGCCTGGAACAGCTGGACGCCCTGTGGCTGGAGCTGCTCCGCCTGCTGGCCGCCCGGAATCCCCAGGCGTTTGAGGCTGCGGCAAAAGAGACGGTTTCCAACAGCAACCAGATTGTGCTGAACCGCCTGCGCCAGGCGGCTCCCCAGATTGTGGAAAATGCCGTCGGGGGCGCTGCCGCCTCCAAGCGGCAGCAGATTATTGACAACCTGGCCTCCTGTTTTTCGGATCCCGTGGGGAACCAGCTGGTGATCCGCTACCTTTCCACCGGCGAGGGCCTGGAAGAGCTGCTGCGGAAATACCCGGTGGGCAGCATTTCCAGCTGGTTTTACAACAACTCCCTTCCCGCCTATGTGCAGCTTTACGGCAACGACGCCTTCGCCGGGCGCTGCCTGGCGGTGTGCGCCTGCGGCGGCCTGAGCGCGGCCATGGAAAGCGCCTGGTTCCGAAGGGCGGACAAGTCCAAGGCCGAGGGGATGGAGAATTTTCTGCAGCTGGCGGCAGACGCCGGGCTGCCCCTTTCTGACCGGCTGGCGGCAGGCGGGCTGGTGTACCAGTACGTGTACATGGAAAAAGAGAAAAACGCCTGCCTGGACGGCGCGGCCCGGTACCTTTCCGCCCACCGTGGGGAATTCGCCGGGGAGCTGCCGGAGATCGCCCAAAACGGCTCGGTATTCGCCCGATACGCGGCCCTGACCGCCATGGATCAATTCCCCCGGGAGTACCGGGAGGATCTGCTGGCCTGCGCGGGGGACAGCTCCAAGCAGGTGCGCGAGCTGCTGCTGGCCCTGTACAGCGGCCACCGGGAGTGGGCGGAGGAAATCAAAGGCCTTCTTCTCTCGAAAAAAGCCGCCGTGCGGGAAATGGGCCTGGAGGTTCTGCGGAAATGGGGCCCGGAGGAATTCCGGCCAGAGCTGGAAGCCCTGCTGCAGAGGGAGAAAAGCCAGAAGCTGCTGGCCCTGTGCCGCGGCCTGCTGGGGCTGGCGGCCCCGGAGGACGGGCAGGCGGAGGGCGGGGCCGCCCCCGCCACCCTGGAAGAGCAGACGGCCGCCATGCTGAAGGGGGGCAAGAAGCGGCGGGTACAGTGGCTGTTCGACACCCCCTGCCTGCCGGTGCGCAAAGCGGACGGTTCCTCCGCTTCAGAGGAGCTGCTGCAGGCCCTGCTGGTCTGCTGCATGGAAACCTGGGAGCAAAACCCGGCAGAGTCCTGTTCCCCCTTTGCCGGGGCGCTGAAGCAAGAGGATTTGGCCGCCTTTGCCTGTGAAATCCTGGACAAATGGCTGGAAGCAGGGGCCCAGTCCAAGCAGAAGTGGGTGCTCACCTTCGCCGCCTTGTACGGGGGAAGCGAGGCCGCCGCCAAGCTGAAGCACCAGATCAACGAATGGCCCCAGAACGCGCGGGGGGCCATCGCCTGCGACGCCGTGTACGCCCTGGCCCTGAGCCCGGCGCCGGAGGCCCTTCTCACGGTGGACAGCATCTCCCGGAAGTTCAAATTCCGGCAGGTGAAGGCGGCGGCTGGCCAGGCCCTGGGGGAGGCCGCCAAAAAGCTGGGCCTTTCCCCGGAGGAGCTGGCGGATCGGATTGTGCCGGACCTGGGCTTTGGGGAGGACATGCGCCGCACCTTCGACTACGGCCCCCGCAGCTTTACCGTGTCCCTTTCCCCCGCGCTGGAGCTTGAGGTGCAGGACGGGAACGGGAAGCGGCTGAAAACCATGCCGGCCCCCGGCAAGAACGACGATGCGGAGAAGGCCGAGGCGGCCAGCGCGGCCTTCAAGGCGCTGAAGAAGCAGCTGAAGGCCACCGCCTCCGCCCAGAAGCTGCGGCTGGAGCTGGCCCTTTCCGTCAACCGGCAGTGGAGCGTAGAGGCCTGGGAAAAGCTGTTTGTGAAAAACCCGGTCATGCATCAGTTTGCCATCAGCCTCATCTGGGGCGTGTATGAAAACGGCGCCCTGCAGGAAACCTTCCGCTACATGGAGGACGGCAGCTTTAACACCCGGGACGAGGAGGAGTACACCCTGCCGGAGCAGGGCAGCATCGGCCTGGTACACCCCATTGAGCTTTCTCAGGAGGAGCTGGAGGGCTGGCGGCAGCAGCTGGAGGACTACGAGGTCACCCAGTCTATAGAACAGCTGGACCGCCCGGTGTTCCGCGTCACCGAGGAGGAAAAGGAGCAGACCGCCCTGGAACGCTTCGGCGGCCGCATGCTGCTGGACCTCTCTCTTTCCGGCAAGCTGCTGGGGCTGGGCTGGTACCGGGGCTCTGTGCAGGACGCCGGCGGCTTCTACGACTTTTACCGGGAGGACGGCGAGCTGGGGGTAGAGCTCTCTTTCTCCGGCAGCTTTGTGGGCGGCCAGGGGGACACGGTGACGGTGTACGACGCCGTGTTCTACCCGGCCGGCACCGTGAAGCGGGGAAGCTATGTGTACGACGAACCCAAAAAGGAGGATCTTCTTCCCCTCGGCCGGGTAGAGCCCCGGTATTTCAGCGAAATTGTCTACCAGCTGCAGAAGGCCACCGCTTCCAGCAGCGAAACCAATCCCAATTGGAGAAGCGAGCGGTAAGCCGCCCTTTTCCCAGAATCCGATCTTCAAAGGGGCGCAGGGCCCGAAAAAGCCCTGCGCCCCCTTCTTTTGCCGGGAGGGATCCATTTTTACAGCCTATTCATCATTTGCTTACAAAACCGGGACGGGCCCGTGATAAAATGGAAAAAAGAACTTCTGCGAAAAATTTTGTCCCGGAGGTTGCCATGAATGCGATTTTGAAGGCTGTCACTGATTTTATCTTCGTGGAGGACACGCCGGAGCCCTCCGATCTTATCCTCATTGTCGGGGGCGTTGACCCTGAACTGGGCGAAACGGCCGCCAGGCTTTGGAGGCAGGGCCTGGCCCCCCTGTGCCTGGCAGGGGGCGGCGTCAGCATAAAAAGCGGCGCATTCCCCGGGCCCGCCTCTAAAAGGGAGCAGTACCCGGGCCCCTACGAGACGGAAGCCGCCTTTCTGAAGGATGTGCTGGTGAAAAACGGGGTGCCCGCAGCCGCCGTGCTGGAGGAAAACCGTTCCTCCTACACACGGGAAAACGCAGAGCTGGCCCGCCTTACCTGCGACGAAGCGGGGCTGGCGGTGCGCACGGCGCTTCTGGTTTGCAACCCCTTCCACGCCAGGCGCGCCCTGTTTTTCTACCAGTCCGCCTTCCCGCAGGCGCGCCTGCTGGTGTGCCCCACCGGCCTGCAGGACGTCACCAGGGACAACTGGTACCAAACGGAGCGGGGCGTCAGCCGTGTGCTGGGCGAGCTGCGCCGCTGCGGCGACCAGGTGAAATATTCCGACATAGAGAAGCTGCTGCAGGGGGATTTGTGATCACCGGGGTCGTTCTCTGCGGCCTGAACGGCAGCGGAAAAAGCACGCTGGGGCAGGTGCTGGCGGAACGTCTCGGTTTTTCTTTTCTGGACAGCGAAGATCTGTTTTTTCCCAAATCGGATCCCAGCCGCCCGTACGCCTCTCCCCGTTCCCGGGCAGAGGCGGAGGAGCTCTTATTCCAGACGATCCAAAAACAGGGGAGTTTTGTCCTTGCCGCAGTAAAGGGGAACTTTGGGGAACGAATCCTTCCCTTTTATCGGTACGCTGTTCTTCTTCACGCCCCGAAGGAGATTCGCCTGCAGCGGGTGCGGGAACGCTCTTTCCAAAAATTCGGTGCCAGAATGCTGCCAGGCGGGGACCTGTACCGCGAGGAAGAGGAATTCTTCCGCATGGCAGACTCCCGGCCAGAGGAGGAAGCGGAAGCCTGGGTGCGAACCCTGGCGTGCCCTGTTCTGCGGGCCGACGGAACGAAACCGCCGGAGGAAAACGCCGCCCTTCTGGCGAAACTCATACAGGGCGAGGGCGGCTGAACAGCCTTCTTTCCCGTGAAAAAAACGCTTTCTCCGGAGTGCCGGAGAAAGCGTTTTTTTGCAAAAGTTTAGAATCTGCGCTGCCAGCTTCCCTAGCGGCTGCCCGCGGCGTAGGGCCCCATGCATACGTCCAGCACATGGCGGGGCGGCTGAATGAGGGCTTCCTCATACTGGCATTTCCACTGCACAGACCGGTCCATCTTCCCGCCGGCGACGCCGTCTACCGTTTCGCCGGATTCGATGGGGCAGTCGTTCAGCAGCAGATACGAAGCCAGGTTGTAGGCATGGTTCACCACCCAGTTGGGGTCCATCCCATGAAAATGATACTGGAGATCCGGCAGGAACAGCGTACTCATCCCTACGGTGTCCACCAGCATATCCTCCGTGCCCTGGATATTGAAAAACCGGGCGATGACCCCGAAACGGATGAACCGGTCCGGGCCCTGCACGGCGTGCTCCCGCACCTGCTGCGCCAAAAGCAGCTTGCCGCAGTTCTGGAAGTAGAAGGCCTGGCAGGAGGGGTACAGCTCTGCCAGGGCGTCCAGAAAATCCATGTCCAGATTCGCCCGCTCCAGGGCGGGAAGCGCCGCCGCCAGCATGTCCACGCCCACCGCCTGGTACCGGCATTCCTGAAAAATCCGTTCCCGGTCCTCCTTGCAGTCCCACATCTGGCTCATGAGAAAGGCGTCGAAGCCCTTCCCCTCAAAGCGGGTGCAGCCCATCACCATAAGCTGCACGGGGGCCTTCCCGTCGCGGAATTCCGCCACACGCTCCAGGGCGGCGAAGCCCGCCGTCTTTTCATCGTGGCAAAAAGCTTCCACCTTCCCCACATGGCGCTCCAGCGCCGCGGCCATGGCCTCTTTCTCCGGCATGGGAACCGGTTCCCGGAACAGCATTTGAATGAGGAAGGGGCCGCCCGGCGCGGGGCCCTCTCCCTTCAAATCCTGCTGAAATACTTCTTCCATATTGCTCCTCCTCAAAACCACAGCGTGACGCTTTCGTTTCAGAATTCCCCGTTCCCACCCTCGCAGACGCAGCCAATGCCTGGTGATAACGATAACCGGAATGCACGGTACAGATGTGCGCGGTCGGGGCATAACGATGCCTGGGGACTTGAACCCCGCACCTGCCCTTCGGTGTGACCAATAGCCGGCTTTTGGCCGCCGGCGGCCCTGCATTCGCTCTGCCTCTGCTACCAGCCCGCGTTTATTCCAGCAGCTCGGCGCTCCAGTTGGCCGCCTGCAGGGTATTGTCCAGCAGGCGCAGCTCCTTTGCCATTCTGTCAATTTCAGCCTGCCAGTCCGCCACGGAAATGGCGGGCTTTATTTTGATCTCCGTGCCCCTGGCCCGGTAGGAAACCTGGCTTCCTTCGTAAGCCACTTCCTTATACAAGCGGATTTTCAGGGAAAGGGCGTCCTTCTCTGCAATGAGCTCGGTCAGGCTGCGCCCGCCCGCCCTGGTTTTGCCGTTCGTCTCGTTGATGCGGGCGATGAGGTAAGAAAGCCGCCGGAGGGAATCGTCAAGCTCCTGCTTCAGCCGTTCCGGATCCTCCACGGTGGTTTCCCCTTCCTGCACCAGCACGTTATGAACCAGCCTGTTTTTCAGCTGCTCCACCTTCCGGTTCAGATCTGCCCGTTCCTGCAATGCTTCCGCCAGCTTCATACTCTTTTCCTCCTTACGCACAGCCGCCCGGGGCGGCGGTTTGCCCGGCTTCTGCACGGAATGCCGGTGAACAGAAAATTTTCCTGCCATATACAAAATACGGATGACATGCTCCGGCATCCGTGGTATACTATTCACAAAAAGGCGGGAATCCCCAGGCGGTGAGACGGGGCAAAAATTTCCCGCTCTGTGAATATAGTGTCATCTTATCATAAAAGGACGGGAAAGTCTACTGGAAGCCAGCGCCCCGCGCTGGAAAAGAGGGGGATTTTTTCTATGGGAACAGAAAAGCGGGCGGCCTGCCCCGGCTGGAGAGCGGCGGGCAGAAAGGCCGCGCAGCTGCAAAGCAGAGCCGCTGGGGAAGAGCGCGGCTTGCTTTCTGCGGCCTTTTCGCGCCCCGTGCCAAGCTGCCCCTGCGGCGGCGCGGCGCGGGGCGTTTTTTTGTATTCTGAAAGGGGAGCGAAACCATGGGATTGAAATACACTTGCCCCGGCTGTGGGACACCTTTAGGCTATGAGGGATTGTGCTGGAAATGTAAGTGCGAGCGGGAGCGAAATGCTGCGTTGGCCTGGACGCCGGAACAAATCGCAGAGAAGCAAAAAAATCTGATTCAGAATATCCAGCGTCTGGCGGATATGGATGACCCGGAGTTCACCGACTTCTGGCAGCTGCTGAGCTACCGGGACGCCATCACCCCGGAGATCCAGCGGGCGGCACTGGCCGCAGAGGTGTTCTGGCCCTGTGAGATCTATTATCACGCTCCCGCCGATGTGAGGGATGGTCTGATCCATGCGCTGTTGTCCGCGGAATATTCCAGCGCGGCCTCCAACCTGATGAGTTGTCTTGCTATGCAGGGGGATGACAAGGCAAAGGAGACTCTGCTGGAACTGGAGCGGAACCCCCGGCCCTGGCGCAAGGGCCTCTATGTGGACCCGTCCAGCTATGCGCAGATCGGCGGCTGGACCTTCGACAAGGAGGGCCAGAGAATCCAACTTAACTTCGATACCTGCTATCCTATGATCAAGGGAACCGCTGGCGAGAAATCTCCCGTCCGCATTGGCCGGGCACGGGAGGACACCTGCCCCCACTGCGGCGGACGCATGGTGGACATGCTGGTGCTGAATGGCCGGGACGAGCGTCTCCGGTTCTTGGGGCTTGACGGCATCCTCACCGCCGCCTGCTGCCCCAGCTGCGTGGGATTTCTGAAAGGCCCTGCTCTCAACCGCTTTTCTCTGGACGGCGGCGTGGAGATCTTTCCCTCCGAGCTCTTTGACGGGGCGGAGAAGATGGATTGCTATGTCAATCCCGAGGACTACAAGGCCCTCACAGAAAACCCTTTTGTGCTGGGCAGGGCGCCTGTGCCCCTGTTTTATGGATGCGCCAGCGAGGATGTGAACACCGTCGGCGGCTTTGGCAACTGGGTGCAGGACGCGGAGTACACCACCTGCCCCCACTGTGGAAAGCCCATGAAATACCTGGCTCAGATCCAGTGGGATACGGTGTTTGACTGCGCGGAGGGCACGCTTTACATCGAGTTCTGCCCGGACTGCCGCATCGTTTCCATGCAGCACCAGCAGACCTGAGAAACCGTTTGGAATGAGTTAAGGGAGAACGCCATGAAAAAAAGAAAAATCAAAGACTTTATTGCCCTGTACGCCCCGGAAGATGAGGAAAAGCTGGTACTGATCCAGGACGGTGTCAGTGCGGACAAAACCTTTCTGGATACCTTTTGGGCGGCGCATACCCATGCCCTCGCCATGGCGGATGTCCAGACGGGACAGGTGATCTCCGGCCGATGCTATCTGAGCTGGCCGCTGACGGATAAGGAGTGGGATGCCGGCGACTATTCCAAGCGGTTTACCAAGGGCCAGATCTACCGGATCAAAGCCCGCGGCTGGAAAGGTGATGCCCTCTACGAACCTCAGTGGTATGTCACGGAGGTACTGGAGGAAGGTGTACCTTGCCCGGCACTGGAGGAGCTCTGGGCGGAGTACACAAAGCCCATTCTTCTGGAGGACGAAGTGCTGGGGACCCTCACGCTGGACCGTGAAATGAGTTATTTCAGCGGGACCTGCCAATGGATGGGAAAAGAGATCCAGATCTCGCTGGATGTGGAGATGGAAAATCACGCCTCCTGGACGCGCACGCGGAATGTCATGAAAAAGCTGCTGGCGGAACAGGAAACTTGGGACAAGTCCCTGCGGGCGCTGGCCGCCCGGAAGCTCACTGCCCTGGCCAACGAGTGGCTGGCGGACAATGACCAGACCGACCGGGACCCGGAACAAGACCCCATCACCGAGGAGGAATTCGCCCGGCGCATCCTGCTCACCGAGTTCTCCGTCTCCCCCGGCGGCCGGTTTACCGCCTGGTATGAGGATGATGATATGTTCTGGGGCCATGTGGTCACCGTGGAGGGAACACTGAAAAAGGGCCCCCTGCGGGCGGATATACAGGGCTAACTACGTCTGTTTACAAGGGAGGCATCCATGATGTGCGAGCATTGCCGAAGTATTCAAACATGGCGGAAATTCGACGCGCCCAGGGACTACCTGGCCTGCATCGCCTATATTCAGAAGCTGGTGGAACAGGGCGAATTGGAACTGCTGGCGGAGGAGTCCACCTGTCCGCTGGATAAGGTAAAGACGGAGGACGGCTGGGCGGACGAGATCATGGTCCACACGCTTCGGTGCGGGCACTGCGGGCAGATCTTCACCTGTGTGGTCAACACCTGGCGGGGCAGCGGCCACTTCAAAAAAGGCAGGAACTGACAGGAAAGGCGGTACGGAAATGAACCAAAGGGACGAAGCAAAACTGCTGGAGCAGCTGGAGCAATGGAATGAGGCGGACGAGTTCTCCCGGTGCATTGAGGCCATCGAAGCCATCCCAGAGCGGGAGCGGGGCTATCTGCTGACCGTCATGCTGAGCCGGTCCTACAGTAATCTGGCGGTACTGGGGGATCACAGCACTCATGGCGAGGACGATGAAGTAGACGGGAATTTTATTCGGCACGCCATTGAGCTACTGGAGTCCGTCCGCGCCCAGGGGGAGGACGACCCCTACTGGAACGCCCGGATGGGCTATTCCTGCCTGATGGCATACAGTTCCGCATCTACCGCCTATGAATACGCAAAACGCTGGCTGTCCCTGGCCCCAGAGGACCCGGACGCCCAAAAGCTGGTGCGGGACTGTGAGAAATATCTGGAGGAGGAAAAGGCCCTGGAGCTGGATTGGAGCGAGCGGGAGGAGATCATCCGGCGGGAGACCATTCCCCCTGCCGCCGATGACATCCTCGGCCATGTGAAAGTACATATCGACCGGCATTTCGGTGTCTATACCCAGGTACTCACGGACGACAGCGACCCGGAGCATCCCCTGGAGATCGCCGTCATCCCGCCCCGGCTGGAGCACGACTATTACACCCTGGTCACCCTGGGCCTGAGCCGGCACCGGATGGGCTTCCCGGAGGAGCGGCGGGAGGAAAAGCTGGAGCGGGCGGAGCTGCTCATCAATCTGCCCCGGGACTGGAAGCTGACCAAGGCGGACTGCCGGGAGGAGCGGTGGAACTGGCCCATTCGGATGCTGTTGGCCACCGCCCGTTTCGCCATGGAGGACCCGGAGGTGGGGCTGGAATCCAGGACTACGCTGTCGGAGGGCGAGGAGGACGTTCCTCTTGCGGAGGACACCGACCTGCGGGGTGAGATCCTGCTCTGTCCCGGTGTGTTTGGAGAGGACTCTTTTTTCTGCCGCCTGCCGGATGGGGACGAGGTCAACTTCTATCAGGTGATCCCCCTCTATTGGGAGGAGCTTCAATATAAGCTGGAGCATGGCTCGGACGCCCTGCTGGACCTCTGTCCGGACGAGAGCCTGGAGGTCATTGATCCCCACCGTCTGAATGTGGTCACCGACCGGGAGCAGTTGAGCTACGATCCCGCGGAGATGGATAATGCCGCTGACCAGATTCAGAAGATCCGGGCGCTCCACCTGCCGGTGGACGAACTAAGCGCCTGCAATCTTATGGCCTTCTATCTGGGCTGGGCCATGAAGCGGGGGCAGATGAGCAACCCTTTCCTCTCCCAATACCGGGAGGTGGTAGGGGCAGTCCAGGCTGGAAAGGGGCCTGACCTGCGGGAATTTATCCGTGACCGGCTGGACGGAAAGCTGTCCACCCAGTGCTTTGACCGCCGCGGCTCCGGCTTTGCCCAGTGGTACGCCCAGGACAACCGCTCCAATCCCTATGTCTACCGCCGGGACTGCCGGGACATCGCCCTGGCCGGACTGGAGGGCCGCGTCTGGAACAGCATCACGGAGCAGGAGGTGGCCTACCTGCTCCTGCCCTATACCGAGCAGAACCGCCAGACCGTAGAGCGGCTGCTGGATGAGCGGTTTGCGGAATTTCTGGAGACGGAATTTGTGGATGACCCGGAGGAACGTGTGGCGCGGGCAGCGGAAGGAAAACCGGCTGTCATTCCTGACTGGGACGGCCCTCTGTTCTGCTACGCCTCCGACCGGGTCGCCCAGGACGGCTGCAAGGTGCAGCTCATGGATCGGCTGCTTCCGGAACGGGAGGATATGGGCTGGGAGAGCGGCTGGGCCTTCTACTCCGGGGACGAGGAAGATGTGTATGGCGAAGGGGATGAATACGATGATTCTCACTGCGGCTACTACGATATCCGGGACATCTGCCGCATTGATCCGGACATCATCCGGTTCCTGAACCTGCCCTATGGCACCACACAGATGCGCGGTAAAGACGGGGCATGGTATGAGGTGATACGCGACGACGAAGGCGAGGAGGAAACTTAAATGAATGACGAGCAGATCACGGCTTTTTTACAGGCACACTGGGAGTGGGTAACTTTGATCATGGGCATTGTGTCCGTGGCTGGCTCAATTCTGAATTGGAACTGGATGTGCGACCCCACCGGCAAGCCGGACTCTCACCGCTATGGCCGCGGCTCCCGGCGGGTGATCTTCTTCCTGCTGGGGCTTGTGCTGATTGTGACCAGCATCTGGAGCCTTGTGCCAGCAATCAAGTAAGGAGGATATTGATATGATGAAGGAAAATTATCCCACCTGGCTGGAGGGCCATGTGAAGGAGTGGGCGCGAAAGCGCTTACCCACTGTGACCCTGTGTTCCTCCACCGGCCATGAGCTGCTGGAGGTGTGGTACTACGGAGACCTGCGCACGGTGAAGGGAGAGCCGCAGCCCTATATTGTGGATGGCGGCGAGGCCCCTGGACTGGTGGCGGCCCGCGACCCGGAGAGCGGCGAGGAATTCGTCATCTTTGACGGCGGGCGGCATGGCTACGACAATCTGTTCTGTGACGAGCAGGATCCGGATGCGCTGGAACACCGTCCCCTCAAGCGGTATGAGATCCCCGCCTCCAAGCTGGTGCTGGAGCTGGGGTACAGCGTGGACTACGAGGACGAGAAAGAAGACTTCGAACCGGATGAGGCGGATACTGTGGAACTGATCAACGGCGAGCGTATGCCTTGGGAACAGGTCAAGCGGGACGGTATCGACTATATCGCACTTTACTATGTGAACGAGGAAGGAAAACAAGTCCAGATTTTGGACGCAGAGCTGGCATGAGCAAGGAGAAACCACAATGTCCATAACCGCCTATCAAGTGGAAGCAGTTGGCCATGACCGGACCGGCAGGGACTTCGGCTATGTGAATATTATGTACCGCTATGGCGGCAAGCAGTCCTGCCCCCGGCCGGATCAGTGTGAAAAGCTGGAGGTCATGTGGGCGGATGAGAGCGTCTACGGGCCGCCTGCTCCCGGCAGCAAGGTGGGCGATTTTATCATGACATGGCTCATGGGCTCCTGGAACTGTGGGGTGTTCACCCACCGGGAGATTGCCCGGCGGCTCATGGATACCTTCACCGGCCTGAAGCTCAAAGAGCTGGCGTGGTTCGAGAACCCCAGGGAAAAGACCCTGAAAAACAGCAAACCCCGTGCGCGCCGGGCCAAGTGGCTGCCGGAGCGGGAGGCGGATCTGGTGTACCTCTACTCCGACCACTATCTTGACGCCAGAAATCCCACTCCCGCCGAGACCGACTTTTTCACCGTCACAAGAATGGACGCCTGGGGCGAGAGTACTTGGTTCATGTGTACCCCACAGGCCGCCGAAAAGCTGATTGCCATGGATTATGACAATCTGGCCGTCAGGGAAACCACCATTGTGGAATAGGAGGAAATGAATGATGACGTTGGAACAACTGCCCCCCAAGGGGGTCAAGCGGGAACAGGCCATTTTGGAGCTGGGTAAGGAGGAAGCTAACGGCGAACTGCTGCTCCAGCTTGTAAACACAGAAAAGGGCAAGTGCAAAACGGCTGCTCAAAAGGCTTTGGCGCAGCTGGAGTATGCCCCTGCTGCCCCACTGTGGGCCAAGCTGGTCAAGGGTAAATGGATGGGCAGCAATATCATGTCGGATGCCTGTTCCGACTGTGTATCGGAGCAGATTGCCCCAGTTATTCTGAAGACTCTCTCCCAGCTGCTGGACGAGGGGGACACAAAGCCGCTGGATATAGAACAACTGAACTTCTGTTTCCATCTGATGCTGGGGAAAGCCTCGCCCAAAATGCTGGAGGTCTACCGCTTCCTGGCGGAGAACGCCCAGCGGATCGCCCAGCTGAAACGCGCGCCTGTTTATTCTGATGATGATTGCACCTCCTGGTGGATCACAGACGGGCTTCGCATTTGGGACGCCACACCCAAGGAGAAAGAGAAAATTCCCGCTGTGGTGCTGACCGCCTCCCTGATCCGCAACCCGGATGAGCGGCTGCAGGCATTGGCTGATGAGCTGAACGAACGCTGCGGCGGCAGCTGGCTGATGCCGGTCTTTATGAAGGCGATCATCACCCAGCCCAGGGAGCAGGTGTATGAGACCTACTTTCCCCTTTTGGGGACTCCCAAGGCGGGCTATCTGTTAAACGCTCTGGGGCTGCTGGATTACCGCAGCTATCCGGATGACTGGACCTTTGAACGCTCCGGCCCTGATGGACTGCACGCGCTCATTTTCTGGGGAGATTACAGCTACGGAACCTATGACACAAGGTTTGTGTTTGAACGCTATGTGGATC
>DVMK01000155.1 GCA_018715025.1 Candidatus Caccousia avistercoris | reverse complement strand
GGTGAGCTAGGGCGGCCAAAATAGCAAAAGGAGAAAAACTAAGATTATTTAGGGAGGAATGTCGCCATGACAATGCAGCAGCAGGTAAAAGAGCTGGTAGCCTCTGTTTTGCAAAAGGCAGAGGCAGCCGGGGGATTAAAATCGGTATATCTGGTGGCCTGTGGAGGTTCCTATGCAGGCCTGTACCCGGCCAGGTACTTTCTTGATGCAGAATCCACATGTCTGCGGGTGGCCCAGTACACCAGCAACGAGTTTGTCCATGTGGTTCCCAAAGGCCTTGGCCCAAACAGCCTGGTGATTACCTGCTCTTTCAGCGGGGCCACACCGGAAACGGCAGAGGCGGGACGGGTAGGGCTGGAGCATGGGGCTCAGGTGACAGCCCTTACGGCCAGGGAGGATTCCCCCGTAGCCAGAAACAGCAGCAGGCAGATCTTTTTCGGTTTGGGTCAGGAAGCCCGCCCTTCCTCTTCCAGCATCTGCACAGCGCTGCGTCTGGCCGCTGAATTGGTGCAGCAGACGGAGGGCTTCCCCTGCTACGCGGCCTTCCAGGATGCCCTGGAGGATAAAATTGATATGGCGGTATCACGGGCAAGGGCCCATGTAACCCGGCGCATGGAAAAGCTGGCGCAGAAATATCAGGACGAATCTCTGTATTATGTGGTGGGCAGTGGGGCATCCTGGGGGGCGGCTTACTGCCAGGCAATTTGTATGTTTATGGAAATGGGTTGGCTGCAGTCCTCTGCTGTTCATTCCGGCGAATACTTCCACGGGCCCTTTGAAGTGACGGATCAGGAGACGCCGTTCCTTCTGCTTCTCAGCGAAGGCCGCACCCGTCCCTTAGACGAGCGGGCGCAGCGGTTTCTGGAAAAGTTTTCAAAAAAATTAATTGTGCTGGACGCGAAGGAATTGGGTGTCAGCGTTATAGACAAGTCGGTGGCGGAGTACTTCTGCCCGGTGGTTTTCGGGGAGGCGGCAAGGGTGTTCTCAGAGGAACTGGCCAAGGTGCGCAAGCATCCCCTGAACATCCGCCGGTACATGTGGCAGATGGAATATTAATGCTTTAAACTCTGGCCTTTTGCTTCCCCCATACAAAATTGATGCGTGCAGGAGGAGATCTTTATCATGATGCGATATCAGAAATTGGTTCAGGAGATTTTGGAGAAGGCAAAGCCCGCAGGAGGGCTGCATAGCGTGGTATGGGTAGCCTGCGGTGGTTCCAACGGTGGTTTTTATGCGGCTCATTACTTCCTGACGCGGGAATCCAAAACCTTAAATTCCCAAATGATGACCAGCAACGAGTTTAATCTTGCCCCACCTGCCTGCTGCGGAGAAAACTGTCTGGTAGTTCTGTGCTCTATGCGGGGTACACCGGAAACCTGCCGCGCCGCTCATACCGCATCCTCCATGGGGGCGCAGACGGTAGCCCTCTATGTGCAGGAATCGGACTTGACCCTGTATAGTGACCACGCCATTCCCTATGAAAGCATAGCAGAGGACGCTTCCCGGGCTGAAAATGTAAACTCCAGCATTGCGCTGGATCTGGCTGCGGAGCTTCTGGCCGCCGCGGAGGGATATGCCCACTTGGATAAAATGGAAGAGGCCTTTTCTATGCTGGACGATATTTATCGGGATGCCTGTGAATACTGTGTTCCCCGGGCGGAAGAGTTTGCCGGCGAGTGCAGCCGGGACAAGGTGATTTATGTGATGGGGTCAGGCCCCAGTATGGGGTCCGCTTATATTTTTTCCATCTGCAATCTGATGGAGATGCAGTGGGTGCATTCCCCTACTGTGAACTGCGGAGAATTCTTCCATGGCCCCTTTGAAACGTTAGATCGTACTCTTCCGGTATTCCTGCTCCTCAGCGAAGGCCGTACCCGCCCCATGGATGAGCGGGCCCTGGAATTTTTGAGGAAATATGGGCAGCGTATTTATGTGCTGGATGCGAAGGAACTGGGAATTAATCGTATTGCAGACCAGGTAAACGAATATTTCAACCATCTGCTTTTCTCACCGGTACTGAATAATGTGTATCTGAGAAGGCTGGCAGAAACTCGCAAGCATCCTTATACGCACCGCCGTTATATGTGGAAGGTTGCCTATTGAGTCCATTCCTGAAAAGGAATGACCAAGGCGGCTGGTAATTTCCAGGATAATTGCTGAAATCTGGAGGAAGGAATTCCTCCTGCTCTAAAGGAAAATATGGCTGCCCCTCTTTTTTGAAGGCTGCAGAAAACCACAGCGCCCCCCGGCGCGGCGAAAAAGCCGCGCCAGGGGGCGCTTTCTGTCATCTGTGCGTTTGCGTTACGCCTGCGGCTCCAGCCGCAGAACAGCCGGGCCGCAGGGCAGGGAAATCTCCGCCCCGGCGGGGAAGCGGGCGCCGTCCCAGAGGGCGGTGTAGCCCGCCGGCACCCGGAACACCAGCGGGGCCGAGGCCGTGCTGGAAACGGAGCACCGCCGCCCGCCGTCCTCCGGCTCCAGGGCGACGGAAATCTCGCCGTCCAGCACCGGCACGTGCTCCAGCGAAGCGCAGCCCCAGCGCTCCGGCATGGCGGGGGCCACCAGCAGCCGGTTCCCGGCGGCGTCGGGCTGAATGCCGAAGAAGTACCGCACCACCGGCACAAATACGGCGTAGGCTGTCCAGGCCTGCACGAAGCAGCCGTAGTCCGGGGACATTTCAGAGAGGGAGCCGGGGGTGGCCATGCCGAAGGCGGCGAAGATCCGCTCAATCAGGTTCAGGGCCCTGTCGCTGTACCCGTACCGGGCCTGGGCCACAGCCAGGGCCCCGGTGGAGATGGTCATGGCCCTGTCACGGTACAGGCCGCTCAGGTACACGCCCCAGGGGCCCACGAAGGAATCCCCGTCCATAATGGCAAGGGCGCGGCGGGCCCTGTCCTCCGGTGCGAAGCCGATCTCCATCGGCATGCTGATGACCCAGCTTTTGTTCAGCAGCCAGCCGCTCTTTTTTTCTCCCAGGGGCTTTTTCCGCTCCATCAGGGCGTCCAGGTAGGGGTAGATCTCCGGCCGAAGCTCCTCTGGCACATCCTGCCGCAGATCCGGCAGGCTCTTTTCCACCTCCTGGCAGTTGGTGTACACGTCGCAGTACAGGCCCTCCTGCTCGTCCCAGAAATGCTCCTCAATGGCGGCGCGGATGCGCTCTGCCAGGGCTTCGTACCGTTCGGCCTTCTCTGCCCAGCCCTTCTTCCGGCAGATTTTCGCAAAGTCCTGGTACGCCTCGAAGGTGTAGGCGGCAGAGTCAATCAGTTCAGAGTTCAGGCCCTGGATCTCAATGATGCCGTAGCCGCCGGGGAACAGCTCCCCTTTGCTTTGGGCCTGAAGCCATTCCACGCTTTTTTCCAGGTAGGGCAGGGCTTCCTCCACCAGGGCGAAGTCCCCTGTCCACTGGTAATATTTCCATACCATGGTGACAAAGTGGGCCGTTTCCTGGGTGTTGCCCAGGTTGAAGCAGCCCCCGTAGGTGGTAACCTCGTGGACGATGCGGCCGTTGCCGTTGTATTGCTGAGAGTAGCGCAGCAGCAGGCGCAGGGTGTCGCGGCACAGGGCGAAGTCGCCCATGGCCAGCAGGCCCTGCAGGGCGTAGCAGTTGTCGCAGCCGAACCACCACAGGTACTCCGGCGCGCCGGCGGCCAGGCCGCGGCCGTGGGGGCCTGCGTCCACGGCAAGCCACTGGGTGTTGGCCTTCACCCAGTCGAAAATCTCCTGGAAGCGCTTGTCCCGCAGGGTGAGGCGGCTGCGGTTTTGAATGGCCTCCCAGTGGCGGCGCTTTTCCCCGGCAAAATCCCGGCCGGAGGAAAGGGCGCGGTACTGGGCCAGGCAGTCCTCCCGGGAGGAATAGGAGCCTGCCAGGCGGAAGGTGAGCTCCAACGTTCCGCCGGGGGCCAGCTCTGCCTCGTGGAACAGGCTGACGCTCACCCCCTGCCCGGCGGTTGTCTCGGGCCCGAACTGGCAGCCCGTCTCGACCCTGGTGGGGGGCTGGGAGCAGCCCACCGCGGCATACCAGGGGTTGCCGCCGTCCTTGGCCAGGAAGAGCCCTTCCTCCGGCAGCCATTCGCCCTGGTCGGGATGATCCTGCAGGCCCAGGCTGCCGGAAAGCCACACCGGGCGCAGGTCCGCCCGGGCCAGGAACTGGGTGCGGATGCGGCGGGGTTCTGTGCCGGTGTTGTGGAAGCGGTAGGCGGCCAGCATGCCGCCCACGCCCTCAGGCGCAAGCTGGGTGAGGGTGATGCGCACCGGCGTGTGGCCCAGGTTCTGGTGGTAGGTGAACTCGTTCCCCCAGGGGGTGTTGGTGAAGCAGTCGGCGATGAGCCAGCAGGCCGTGTTCTCTGCGTCCTGGTCGCAGAAGTGGAGCCAGAACCCGTCCAGCAGCTTAATGGGGTGCAGCCACAGGCCGCCCATCTCCCGCTCGTCGTGGTGGCCGAAGTCCGGGAACCGGCCGTCCAGTGTGCCGATGAGCTTGATTTTTTCGCTGGCGCAGATATATTTCCGGCTTGCCGCGTTGGTGGAAGCTTGCAGATTCATAAGTAACTCTCCTTGCCTGGGTTCCCCCGGCGCAGGCGGCGGATCCGCCGGTTCTGCCGGGGCGTGATTTTTGTCCCATTATTGTAGCACCGCAGGCCGGGTTTGTCACTAGGTAAAATCCTGTTTTTTCCCGCCGGAAGGAAAACAAAACGGGATAAAATAGAGGGGATTACTTTTTTGATTGGAGATGATTGCAACATGGCGGTGTACGGGTATATCCGTGTTTCCACCAGGGAACAGAACGAGGATAGGCAGCGCATTGCTCTGGCAGAATTCCATGTGCCCTGCGAAACCATCTACATGGACAAGCTCAGCGGCAAGGACTTCAACCGCCCACAGTACCAAAAGCTGCAGCGCAGGCTGCGGCGGGGGGAAATTCGGAAGGCCGCAGAAGCAGCTTCCCGAAAGCTCCCGGCAGGCGGTGTGCAAGAGGGCCCGGAAGGCTGACGCAGCCTTCCGGGCCCTCTCTTGCGCGCGGCAGGCATAAGAGAAAAGCCTTTTCTGCAGCAAATAGAATAGAAATGTATTGTCGAAAAGAAAATTCATTGCTAAAATATAAGAACAGAACTAAACAAGAGGAGGGGAA
>DVMK01000154.1 GCA_018715025.1 Candidatus Caccousia avistercoris | reverse complement strand
ATGCCCTTACGGTATAATTACGACAAACCGGAAAAGCCCCGTATTTCAAGGGTTTTCGGTTATCAGGCAAGGTTTTTCATCCTTTTCCAACCCGAAAAATCAAGCCGCGAAGTAGTTATATCGTAGGAGGTGTTATATTAACGACAAAAACTAAATACCATTTGGGCGGGCTGTCTGCCTGCCCAAGAAATCAGGACATTTCCTCTGAAAAGAAGAAATGTCCTTTTCCGCCATTGCAGAGATGGCCAAACCGGGCCTTCCCGCCGCCATGATTTTTTTCTTCCAGGTGGTGCTTACGGTGGTGATTAACCACACCCTGGCAGTAACCGGAGGAGACAGCGCGGTGGGGGTGTATGCGGTGGTAAAATACCTGATCACCTTCCTCTACGCTTTTTACGACGGCGTTACTGGCGCAATCCAGCCTATGCTGGGCGTTTACCAGGGCGGCGGGGAGATGGATAACCTGCGCCGCACCGTTTCCGTGTCTTTCCGAATGATGCTGGCCATGTCGGTGGCCCTCACCCTGGTGCTGGAGCTGGGCGCGCCGCTGCTCTGCGCTGTTTTCGGCGTGGAGGACGCCATGCTTCCCAGCACGGTGACGGCCATCCGCATCCAGGCGCTGTTCTGCGTCACAGCGGGGATCCTGGCTTTTTTGGGGGCCTTTTACCGGTGTACCGGCCATGCGGGAATGGCAATGGTCATTGCCGTGTGCAACAATCTGGTTTTTCCGGTTTCCATCATCCTGCTTTTGGCGAACCTGACGCCCCTTGGCAGCTTCAGCGTTTATTGGGGGCTGGTGCTTACGGATTACGCCACCCTGCTGGCCTTGTTCTGCGCGCTGCGCATCCATCGCAAAAAGGGCCAGTCGCCAATTTTGCTGATTCCCACCCAGGAGGAGGCGAACGGGGCGGCGTACCAGGTGCTGATTCAGGACAAGTATGAGGATATTCCCCGCATTTCTGAGGAAATTGACAATTTCTGCGAAGCGCACGGCGTTCCTATGAAAAAACGCTATTATATTTCCCTGTGCATAGAAGAACTGGTGGTCAACGTGATCCAGCTGGGATTTCAAAAGGAACAGGACAACTATATCGATATCCGGGTATCGGTGCTGCCGGGCCAGCAGGTGGCCCTGCGCATCCGGGACGATGCGGTGAAGTTTGACCCTACCCAGTCCCAGGAGGCGTCGCTGGATGATTTGATGGACGGTTCCCACCAGGAGGATCACAACGAGCTGGGGCTGCTCCTGGTGAAAAAGGTGGCCAGCTCGTATTCGTACAAGCGCACGGTAGGGTTTAATGATTTTATGGTGGTGCTATCGTTTTCCGTTTGACCTGCTGGACGTCGTTATGCCTCACATGACCGGCGTGGATCTTGCCAGACGGATACGGGAACGAAAAGAGCAGGCGGAAATTTTATTTCTGACCATTTCCAGGGAATATGCGGTGGAGGCCTTCAGCGTGAAGGCGTCCGGCTATTTGATAAAGCCCGTAAGAAAGGCGGATTTTGACGAGGCGGTGCTTGACTGCATCCGGCGGCTGTCGCCAGAAAACAGGCCGGCTCTTATGCTGAAGGTGAAAAATGGGCTTCAGCGTGTGCCGGTTCATGAACTGGCGTATATTGAGAGCTTCAACCATAACCGGGTCTGCACCCTGGCAGACGGCTCCGCTGTGGAAACGGCGACGACCCTGGCGGAATTGATGGATGAGCTGAAGGAATACCCTGCGTTTCTCCGCCCGCACAGGGCGTATATCGTCAATATGGATTTTATCCGCAGGCTGACCTCCTGTGAACTGCTGATGACCGACGGAAAACGGATTCCGGTCCCTCCCAGCAGGTATGGAAAACTGAAAAACGCCTACCTTGCCTATATGACCCGCACATAGAAAGCACAAGCGATGATTTCACGCAGAAAAAGAGAGGTTTCACGAAAGAGACCGTTTTTTCTGCGTTTTTCTTTATATACTGAACAAAAGAAGAGCGGACTTCCCAGATTTCCTCAGTATCTGCAGCAATAGAAAGTTGGTGAAATGGATGAAGTGGTTTCGGAGGAAAAAGAGGGCGGCCCTGCATTTTGAGGATGCCGCCCGCTTTAACTGGATGCTGGATACGAATCAGGAGCTTCAGGAAGGAATGACAAGGCTGGCGGAACAGTTTCCGTACCTGACGGAGGAAAGCTATACGCAGAAAGCGCTGGAACTGTTCCGAAAGGCCGGCCTGGAGCTGAGTACGGAAGATCTGAAAATGCTGCTGGCGCTCAGGAGGGAAACCGACCGGATGCTGCTGCAAAAGAAGGAAGGGGACGAGCAGCGGCGTTGAAGAGCGGAACCGGCGCGCCCAGGCACGCCGGTTCCAGACAAATTTTTTCTTCCCCCTGTGCGAAGGCTTTTCTGCATAGAGGCGCTTTCCGCCCTGGCGAAGGCCGGGCGGGTGCTTACAGCAGGCTCTCCTGGTAATGGGCCCGCTCGCCGCCGATGAACTTGGGCCTGGTGCGGGCGCAGATCAAAACGGCCTGGCCGATTTTCGAGAGGGACAGGCGCACAGGCACCGCCACCGGGGCCAGATGCATGCCGATGAGCGTGCCGCCAATATCCAGCCCGGCCCGGGCGCGCACCTCCTCCACGGCGCAGGGCGTTTCCAGCCCGTTCCACACAGCCGTGGCGAACGAGCCCCCCGCCTTGGGCTGGGGCACCACGTTGACCCGTTCCAGCCGGTAAGCACGGCGGGCCTCGTCCTCCAGAATAAGGGCGCGGTTCAGGTGCTCGCAGCATTGGGCGGCCAGGTACACGCCGCGGCGCTGCAGGGAGGGGTAAATCCCCGAAAAGACCGCTTCCGCCACCGCAGGGCTGGAATGGGTGCCGATCTTATCCCCCGCAATTTCACTGGAGGAGCAGCCCACCACCAGGATGTCGCCCTCCTCCAGCCTGGCCAGGTCCAGCAGCTCTGTCACCGCCTGCTCTGCCTGCGCCCGAATTTTCTGGCAAAATACTTCTTCCATTTCTTCCATTGTCCATTCACCTCATTGCCGGTTCCTAAGCGCGGCCGGAAGGGGGCCCGCGCCCTCTGCCCGTGCCGGGGAAGCCGCGGCGGGCTTCCCGCTTTTTCCTTTAGTGTGAGCATTCCTGCGGCCTGTCATTCATGAAACGGCCGGAAAACGGTTATTCCTCCGTTTTTTCTTTTTCGCCGTACGCCCGCTGGGCGGCCTCGCGGGCCAGGTCAATCACCAGCTTTCCGCCGCCGTCCTCCCCGGCGGTTTCTTTTTCGGGAAGAACGGCGTACACCTCCGCCACCATAGACCGCATCCACAGGCCCGGGGTAATGCGCAGGGAATACCCGCACCCGTTTTCTGTCAGCCAGTCGTAAAAACCGGCCTTCGGCAGCCCGTAGGCAGAAAGAATGGTCATGATGACCCCGCCGTGGGTGACGACGACGGCGCTGGTGGTGCGGGTGCGAAGCATGTCCTCCACCAGGCTTTCAAACTGCGCGCAGACCCGGTGCATGAACACCGCGCCGGATTCCCCGCCCGGCGGCGTGGCCTTGGCCCCGCTTTCCATCCATTCCAGGAAGGCGGGGTCCTCCTCCGCCAGCTCTTTGGCGGTCTTTCCCTCCCAGGCGCCGAAGTCGCTTTCCCGAAAGCCGTCCAGCAGGACAGGTTCCGCTTCCGGGTACAGAATTTCCATGGTCTGGCGGCAGCGGAGCAGCGGGCTGCTGTAGTAGGCCTGCGCCGCAGGGTACCCGCCCTTCCGCTTCTGCTCCCGCAGGCGTTCGGCCCCCTCCTTGGCCAGGGGCAGGTCGGTGCTGCCAATGTACTGGCCCAGAAGGTTCCCCTCGGTGGTTCCGTGGCGGATGAGATGGATGACGTAAGACTGCATGGAGGCGTACTTCCTTTCTTCATAAATATGGGATGATCCAATGGGGCGGCCACAGTATCTAGCGCTTTACAAATCGTTATATATAGTATATACTTTACTTTGTGTTATCCATATTTTTCGACATTCTTCGACAGGCGCCGCGCCGCCCCTCCGGGGCCCTTCCGGCGCCGTTTCTCCCCCTGTTTGGGAAGGGGGATACGCTACAGTAGGAGGAGTATTCGGGACATGAACAGCCATTTTCCACGCATCATCACGCTGCTGCGCAAAGAGCGCGGCCTGAGCCAGAAAAAGGCGGCGGAGGCGCTGGGGATTTCCCAGGCGCTGCTTTCCCACTACGAGAAGGGAATCCGGGAGTGCGGGCTGGATTTCGTAGTGCGGGCCGCTGATTTTTACAACGTTTCCAGCGATTACCTGCTGGGCCGCACGCCGGACCGGACGGGCGCCACCATTACGGTGGAGGAAATTCCCGAGCCGGACGCGGCGGGGAAGGAAAACCGGTTCCGGGGCAGCCTGCTGCCCACCCTGAACAAGAAGCTCATCGCCAACTCCCTCAATATTATTTACGATATTCTGCAGGGCTGCAACAACAAGGCGCTGACGAACGAGGTTTCGGGGGCGCTGAACGCCGCCGTGTACAAGGCCTTCCGCATTTTGTACTCCGCCAACCCGAAAAATCCCCAGGGGCTGTTTGCCGTTCCCGCCCGGCTGAGCGGGGGCATGGCCAACGCCGCCCAGGACATTGCCGAGGCCAACGCCGCCTGCCTCATGGCAGGGGAGGACGTGGACGGCATGGAGGCGCTTGGGAAGAACGAAGCGCCCGCCCTTTCCCCCGAAACGCTGGCAGAGCGGTACCCGCTGTTCGCCAACTCCCTCTTCAACCTGATCCAGAACACGGAGGGGCGCATGGGGAAGGACCGGAAAAAAGCATAAAACCGCTGTGCCGCCGGGGAACCGGCGGCCTTGTTTTTTCCTGGCTGCCGGGGGTTATTTCAGCTTGCTGGCCTCCAGCCCCTTTTCCGTCAGCATGGCGTAGCCCTTCCGCAGGTAGGCCAGGTTGAACAGGAAGCCGGGGCGCTTGGCCCCCTCCATGGCGGTGCGGCAGAACAGCTCGTACAGCCGGCTGCGGTAATACACGTCGTAATCCCCCGCCACCCACACGCTGGTGGTGTAGTCAATGAACACCAGCCCCAGCTCCATCAGGTGCTGCAGGGCGGCGGCCCGCTCCTTCACCAGATCCATCGAGTCGTCCTCCTCGGCGATGCGCACGTAGTTCAGCGCCACCGAGACAAGCTCCTCCTCCTGGTCGCAGTGAAGCTCAAAGCGGGCGATGGGGTAGCGGCTGGCCTGGCTCAGCTCCCGCAGAATCTTCTTTTCCCTCTTTGTCAATGACGTCATGTCTGTCCCAATCCTTTCTGTTACAGCAGTCCCATGGAGTATTTCCACGCCAGAATCCGCACCACGGACTCCTGCAGCCGTTCCTCCGTTACCGTCCCGTCCTGCACCGCCTGGTACAGGCTGTCAAAATCCTCCCGGCTGTCAGAGGAGAGAAGAATGTCGTTCCCCGCCAGGAAGGCGGCCACCGCCGGGTTTTCGCCGCCGGTATACTGCCGGATGGCCTCCATGATCAGGTCGTCCGTCATGACAATGCCGGTGAAGCCCAGCTCTTCCCGCAGAACCTGGTGTACCTTGGGGGAGAGCGACGCGGGCGCCTCCGGGTCCAGGCAGGCCACGATATTGTGGGAAACCAGCACGCAGGGGGCGCCGGCCTCGATGCCCGCCTGGAAGGGGAGAAAGTCGGACGATTCCAGCGTTTCCAGGGAGCGGTTGTCGTAGACAATCCCCTCGTGGGTGTCCCCGTTGTCCCCATAGCCGGGGAAATGCTTCAGCGTGCAGCCCAGGCCCGCGCTTTTGTAGGCCTGCACCGACGTGCGCACGAAATCCGCCGTTTCGGCGGCGCTTTTCCCAAAGGAGCGGTCGTAGATGAAATTGGCCGGGTTGGTGGAAACGTCCGCCACCGGGGCCAGGTTCAGGTTCAGCCCCAGGCTTTTCAGCAGGGCGGCCTTTTCCTGGGTGTCTGACACAATGGCGTCCATGCCGCCCTGGGCGAACACCTGCTGGGGGGACTGGAAGGGTTCCCCGGCAAGGGCCGGGTTGCGGCTTACCCGCACCACCGTGCCGCCCTCCTCGTCGCAGCAGAGGATCATGGGAACCTTGCTGGAGTTCTGGTAAGAGGCCGTCATTTTCTGCACCTGCTCCGCCGTTTTCCCCTCGAAGGCGTTGGCCATCAGGCAGTAGCCGCCGGGCTGGTAGTCGTCGATCATCTTCACCGCGCCGCTGTCGGGGCAGCGGAAAACGAACACCTGGGCCACCATTTCCCGCAGGCTCATGGACTGCATCCTGTTCCAGGCGGCCTGGTACCAGGGCGAGAACATCCCCTTGTCCTGCGGAATGCCGGGCTGCTCTGCCGCAGAGGAAACAGGGGCCTGCGAGGAAGCCTCAGAAGCGGGCCCGCTTTCAGGCTGCGGTTCCGAAGCGGCGGAGGAAGCCTGCGCCCCGCTGGAGGCGCGGGGGGCTTCGCCGGTCAGAAAGGGGAGGGGGTACAGGCTCCCCATGGCCCAGCCGCCCACCAGGCAGCCCACAGCCAGCAGGGTGATCAGGCACGCCTTGCCCAGGAACCGCCATATTTCATGATTTTGTTGTCCGCTGTAGCGCGCCATAGGGGGCCCAGCTCCTTTCCTTTTGCTTGCCGCCCGGCCTGTCGGTCAGGCGGTCTCCCGAGGTCATCATACCATATTTTGCCCAGGGCTTCAATCCCTGCGGCGGCGTGAGATTTTTTGCCGCGTTTCCTGATATTTTCACTTGATTTCCTAGCCGGTTTATATGATAATAGTTAATAGAAAAATCAGCCCCTGCCGGATAACGAAGGGGAAAGGAGGAAGATCGCCATGATGATTTCCACAAAAGGGCGCTACGCCCTGCGCGTCATGCTGGATTTGGCGCAGTACGACGGGGAATATGTTTCCCTGAAGGAGATTGCCACGCGGCAGGAAGTTTCCTTGAAATATCTGGAAATGATTGTCGCCATGCTGCACAAGGCCGGCCTGGTGCGCAGCATGCGGGGAAAAGAGGGCGGCTACCGGCTGGCCCAGCCCCCGGGGCGGATCGCCATAGGCTCCATCCTTCGCCTGACAGAGGGCGGCCTGGCCCCGGTTTCCTGCCTGAAGCAGGGGACAGAGCCCTGCCCCAGGGCGGAGGGCTGCCCGACCCTTCCCCTCTGGAAGGAGCTTCACGCCGTGGTGAACCATTACCTGGACGGCGTCACCCTGCAGGATATGTTGGCGGGCGCCATCCCCGCAGGAACGCCGGGGACGGCTACCCCAGAATAAGCCGCACCGCGGAAAAGAACAGAAGGCCCGCGGCAAACAGAACGGCCCCGCCCGCCAGGAACCGGGGCAGGCTTTTCTGCACCGCCGCCGCCAGGGCCTGCCTCCCGGCCGGCGCCTGCGCCGCAAGGTCCTGCCTGCACCAGGCCCTTCTGCCGCAGCGGGGGCAGCGCAGCCTGCGGGAAAGCCGCACCGCGCCGCCTGCGCCGAAAGCCGAAACGGTCACCTTTTTCTGGGGCAGAAAGGGGTGCTTCCCCAGGTATGCCGCCGGCAGGCGGAAAGAAGCGCCGCACCGGCTGCAGGTGAAGGGAATGTCCCCGGCGCCTGCGGCGGCGTTCTGAAGGGTTCGGTAAAAGCGCAGAAAGCTGTACAGCGTCCAGAAAAGGAGAAGGCAGCCCCAGACAATTGTGCCAACCAGCAGGATCTGGTTGCGCAGCGCCAGCCGGGCCAGCCGCTCTGCCTGCCCGGCCAGAAAAGATTCCCGGATTGCGTCCATGTCCATAATTTTCCTCCCGAAAGGAATGAAAAGCCGGGCGGCGGAGATCCGCCAGCCCGGCTCTGCGGCTGAGGTTAAATGTCTTCCAAATCCACTACGGTTTTGTCCTCCGCAGAAGCGTACTTCAGCTTTTCCACAATCTGCTTGGTGTCGCGGGCAATGATCAGCTCCTCGTTGGTGCTGATAATCCACACCGGCACGGAGGAGTCGGGGGTGGAGATTTTGCCCTCGCGGCCCGCCACCATCTTGTCGTTCAGCTCGCCGTCAATCTTCACGCCCATGAACTTCAGGTAGCGGCACACGCTGTAGCGCAGGTGGGGCTGGTTCTCGCCCAGGCCGGCGGTGAACACCAGGCAGTCCAGGCCGCCCATGGCGGTGGTGTAAGAGCCGATGTACTTGGCGATTTGGTAGGTGAGCATTTCGTGGGCCAGAATGGCCTTGGGGTCGCCCTCGATCTCGGCCTTCGTCACGTCCCGGTCGTCGCTGTAGCCGCAGATGCCCAGCATGCCCGACTTCATGTTCAGAATGTCGTTCATCTCAGAGGGGGTCAGGGCCTCCTGCTCCATAATGAAGGTCACCACGGAGGGATCCAGGGAGCCGCTGCGGGTGCCCATCATGAAGCCGTCCAGCGGGGTGAGCCCCATAGAGGTGTCGATGACCTTCCCGTCGCGGATGGCGGCGATGGAGGAGCCGTTGCCGATGTGGCAGGTGATCATGTTCAGATCCTCCAGAGGCTGGTGCATCAGGTGGGCGCAGTGCTTGCTCACATACCGGTGCGAGGTGCCGTGGAAGCCGTACCGGCGGATTTTATACTTGGTGTAGTACTCGTAGGGGACGGCGTACATGTACGCCTTGGGGGGCATGGTGGAATGGAACGAGGTGTCGAACACCACGCACTGGGGAATGTTCTTGCCGAACACCGCCTGGCAGGCGCGGATGCCGTCCAGCTCAGGGCCGTTATGTAAGGGCGCCAGGGGAATGAGGCTCTCGATCCCCTTCAGCACGTCGTCGTTCACCAGCACAGATTTGCGGAAAATAGAGCCGCCCTGGGCCACCCGGTGGCCGATGGCCGAAATTTCCGTCAGCTTTTTCACCACGCCGGCCTCCGGGTCGGTGAGGGCCTTCGTCACCATCTGGAAGGCCTCGGTGTGGTTTTTCATAACCACGCGCTTCTTCATCTCGCGGCCGTCGTTTGTCTTGTGGGAGAAAATTCCCGTCTCCTGGCCAATGCGCTCGCAATTCCCCTTGGCCAGCATCTCCTCGTTGTCCATGTCGATGATCTGGTATTTGAGGGAAGAGCTGCCTGCGTTGATTACCAATACTTTCATGATGTCCTCCTGCTTCCTAAAAATTCCCGCCGCCCGCGGCTTCCCGGCCTTCCGGGGCCTTCGGGCGCGCCCGCCCTTGCGGCGGCTCGTATTCATATAATACGTTTATTAGTATAATACAAACGGTCCTTAAATTCAAGATTTTAGAGAACTTTCCTATTCTCCCGGCGCGGGGAAGAGGAAGGGGAAGGAGGAACCCGCTATGGAGCCGGATTTTTGCCCTGCGGGCATCATTGCAGAATTCAACCCCCTGCACCTGGGGCACCAGGCGCTCATTCAGGCGGCCAGGCAGGGCGGGGCCACCCATGTGGCGGTGGTGATGAGCGGCGACTTTGTCCAGCGGGGCGGGCCCGCCGTCGTGTCGAAGTGGAGCAGGGCCGAAATGGCCCTGCGGGCCGGGGCCGACGCGGTGTTCGAGCTTCCCCTGCCCTGGGCCATGGCGGGGGCGGAGCGCTTCGCCCGGGGCGGCGTTTCCCTGCTTTGGCAGGCCGGCTGCCGCCGCCTGTGCTTCGGCAGCGAGTGGGGCGGCGCCCGGGAGCTGCAGCAGCTGGCCGCCCTGCTGCTGACCGGGGAATTTTCCCAGGCGGTGAAGGGGCAGCTGGCCCGGGGCCTTCCCTTTGCCGCCGCCCGGCAGGCCGCGGTGGCCCGGCTGGCGGGGCAGCAGGCCGCCGCCCTGCTGCAGACCCCCAACAATACGCTGGGGGTGGAATACTGCAAGGCCATGAGGGCCCTGGGCATGGAGATGGAACCCTTCACCATCCCCCGGCTGGGGGCGGGCCACCACGCCGCCGCCCCGCAGGGTGGCTTCGCCAGCGCCACAGCCCTGCGGGAGATGCTGGCCTCCGGCGGCGGCTGGGAACCCTACGTGCCGCCGGAGACCGCCGCCATTCTGCGCAGGGAGGCGGCCCGGGGGGCCTGCCCGGCAGAGCCCGCCCGCATGGAGCGGGCCGTCCTGGCCCGGCTGCGCGCCATGAGCCGGGAGGAGCTGGCCCGCCTGCCCGACATGAGCGAGGGCCTGGAAAACAGGGTGTTCGCCGCCGCCCGCCGTGCCTGCTCCCTGGAAGAGCTTCTGGCCCTGGCCAAGACAAAGCGGTATTCCATGGCCCGGCTGCGGCGCATCGTGTTTTCGGCCTTCCTGGGCCTTTCCGCCGAAGACGGGGCGGGCCTGCCCCCCTACCTGCGGGTGCTGGGCTTCACAGAAAGAGGGGTGCGCCTTCTGCAGGAGGCCAAACGGCGGGGCGGGCTTCCGCTGCTGACCCATTCCTCCGATTTTTCCAAGCTTGACAAAACAGGGAAAAATGTGGTTGAATGGGAGGGAAAGGGCAGCGATCTGTTCGCTCTGTTTCTTCCCCGCCCGGCGCCCTGCGGGCTGAACCAGACCCACGGGGTGGTGCGGGTGTAGCTGTCTTTACCGCTTTTTTGGAGGGTGATCCCTTTGTCCATGGAGGTAAAAGAGGTATCCTGCGGGGCGTGGGGCAACTGCCTGCGCCTGTCCAACGGCATTTTGGAGGCGGTGGTCACCATCGACTATGGGCCGCGCATCCTGTCGTTCCGCCTGCTGGAGGGCGAGAATGTGATGTTTGACGACAAGGCCCGCTCCATCTGCCTTTCCGGGGAGGAGATGGAGGCCCGCTACGGCCCCGGCGCGGTGTTTTACCGGCGGGGCGGCCATTTCTGCACCGTCGCCCCGGAGCGCTTCCCCGAAAGCTATTTCCCCGACAACAGCCCGGTGGTGTACGGGATCCGGCCGGAGGGGGTGAGCTTCACCCTGCCCCAGGGGGCGCGGGATCAGGTGAAGCTCAGCTTTGAGATCATCATGAGCGAGGGGGCCTCTGACATCATGGTGGTGCACAGCCTGAAAAACACCTCGCGCGAAAGGCAGAAGGCGGCCATTTGGGCTTCCACCGCGCTGCGGAGCGGCGGCGTGGAGGTGATCCCCCAGAACGTGGTGAACGTGCCGGTGACGGCGCCCAACCGAATCCTCGCCCTGTGGCCCGGCAGCAGCCTGCTGGACCCCCGCCTTTACCCGGGGGAGCGGTACCTGACGGTGCGCCAGGATCCGGCGGTGCAGAAGGATTTGATTTTCGGCGTGAACAACGTCACCGGGTGGGCCGCCTACGTGCTGCCCGACACCACCCTGGTGAAGCGGTACGTCCATGAGGAGCAGGCCTGCTACCCCAACCACGACTGCTCGTACCGCACCCACGTGAACGGGGCCTTTGCCCAGCTGGAAAGCTTCAGCCCCCTGTATGTGCTGGAGCCCGGCGAGGGGATCCGCCACGTGGAAAACCTTTCCCTGTTCCGCACCCGGGAGGGGATTAACCCGGTGGACGAGGATTCGGTGGAGCATTTTCTGCAGGTGCTTCGCTGACCGGGGCCGCAGAGAACCATAAGAAAACAGCACGCGGCGGCGATGCGCTGAAAAGCATCGCCGCCGCGTTTTCATGCCCTGCGGGCCTTTATACTTCCAGGTACCCTTCCCGGGGGGTGAGGCCGAAGGTTTGGCACAGGTCTGCCAGCTGCCGGTCGGTGATGGTCTGCATCCAGGGGGTATTCCTGATTTTTATATAGATTTCCGCCGCCTTCTCCACTGTTTCAATCAGGCCGAAGGCCTCGTCTATGTCCCGCCCGGCGGCAAAAATGCCGTGGGCGGCCCAGATGACGGCCCTGGTTTCCTTAATTTTTTCCGCGGTGGCCCTTCCAATCTCGTTGGTGCCGCACACCATCCAGGGCAGGACGGAGACGCCCTCGGGGAACACCACAATGCACTCGGTGCACATCTGCCACAAGGTCTTGGTGAAGGCCCTGTCGTCCAGCTGGTGCACGTACGTCATGGCCAGGGTGTTGGCCGGGTGGCAGTGCATGACCACCCGGTGAAGGGGGTCGGCCCGCAGGCGCTGGATATGGTTCATCAAATGGGTGGGCAGCTCGCTGGTGGGCCGGCCGCCGCCGGAAAAGCCCCACAGCACCTGGCAGGAGGCGCCGTCCGGCGAAATGCGGAGAATGCCCAGGTTGGCCTGGGGGTCCCGCTCTACATTGCGGAAGTAGCGGCCGGTGCCGGTGACAATCAGGTACCTTCCGGCCAGCTCGCTGCCGTCAAAGGAAAGGGGCAGCGTGCGCAGCGGCTCTGCCGGGTCCAGGTACTGGCGCACCGCTTCCTCCTCCAAAATCCAGCTGATGTTGCCCCCGTTCCGCTCGTCAAAGCCCATGCGGTACATGTTGGCGGTTATGTGGCACATTTCCCGCACAAAGGGGGATTCCAAAATGTTGTTCATACCCTGTGGTTACACCCTTTCCTCCAGAATTTTCTTTTCATAGCGCCGCACCTGGTCCAGCCAGGCCAGATCCCCGGGGACGGAATTGCGGCGGCAGAACTCCTCCCACACCGCCTGCCAGGGCATGGATTTCAGCTCTTCCAAAAAGGCCAGGCGGCCGGTGAAATCGCCGGAAAGCTCCATCTGCTTCATTTGGGCGGTGGGCTCCAGCAGGGCCCGCAGCAGCGCCTTCTGCATGTTCCGCATGCCGATGACCCAGGCGGCCACCCGGTTGATGCTGGCGTCGAAGTAATCCAGCCCGATGTGGATGCGGGCGGCCTGCCCGCTGCGGATGATTTCGTTGGCGATTTCCTGCAGCTCGTCGTCCAAAATAACCACATGGTCGCTGTCCCAGCGGACAGGGCGGGAAACGTGCAGCAGCATTTCGCCGGTGAACAGCAGCACCGAAGAGATTTTGTTGCTGATTACCTCGGTGGGGTGGAAGTGGCCGGCGTCCAGGCACACGGCGACGCGGTTCTGCACCGCGTACCCCAGGTAAAATTCGTGGGAGCCCACCACGTAGCTCTCTGAGCCGATGCCGAACAGCTTGCTTTCCACCGCGTCCAGGTGGGCGGCCGGGTCCAACCGTTCCGCGAAGATTTCGTCCAGGGACTGCTTCAGCCGCAGGCGGGGGGCCAGGCGGTCCACCGGCAGGTCCTTGTAGCCGTCCGGCACCCACAGGTTGGTGACGCTTTTCTGCCCCAGCTCGCGGCCGAAGAATGCGCCGATGCGGCGGCAGCGGCGGCAGTGCTCCACCCAGAAGCGGCGGATCCCCTCGTCTGCGCTGGAGATGGTGAAGCCGCTCTCGGATTTTTCGTGGGAGAAGCAGGTGGGGTTGAAGTCCAGGCCCAGGCCCTGCTCTTTGGCCCACTGCACCCAGGGGGCGAAGTGGCGGGGCTCCAGCCCGTCCAAATCCACCGGTTCCCGGGTGTCGGCGTAAATGGCGTGCAGGCTCACCTTGTGCCTGCCGGGAATAAGCCGCAGGGCCTCCTCCAGGTCGGCCCGCAGCTCCTCGGGGGTGCGGGCCGCGCCCGGGTAGTTCCCGGTGGCCTGAATGCCGCCGGTAAGCTCCCGCTCCCGGAAAAGGAAGCCTCTGATGTCGTCCCCCTGCCAGCACTGCATGGAAATTTTGATTTTGCCCAGCGCCTCCATGGCCTGCTCGGCGTCGCTGCCTAGGGCGGCGTACCGCTCCCGCGCTTCCTCATATCTGGTCATGTGAATCCTCTCCCTTCTTGATGATACAACAGGTGTTCAGGCGTATTCCGCGGGGCGCGGGGGGCCGGAGATGGCCAGCAGGTTGCCGATGGCGGTGGCCTCTGCCGGGCCGGCCAGCACCTCTTTGCCGGTGGACTGGGCGGTGAGCCGGTTCAGGTAGCCGTCCCGGCATCCGCCGCCCACCAGGTACAGCCGGGGGCAGCGGATGTTGGTGAGGGCTTCCAGTTCCTGCACCACCTGGGCGTAGCGGGCCGCCAGCCCGTGGTAAATGCAGGAGGCCAGCTCCCCCGGGGTTTCCGGCACAGGCTGGCCGGTGCGGCGGCAATAGCTGCGGACGGCCCCGGCCATGCTCTCCGGCGCCAGGAAGCTGCGGTCGTCCACGTCAAGGGCGGCGGGGAACCGGCCGGCCGCCTCCGCCTCCCGGCTGAGGCGCGGGAAGGTGTATTCCTCCCCCAGCTCCTTTTTCAGGGATTGGAGCATCCACAGGCCCATAATGTTTTTCAGGTAGCGGATGGTCCCGCCGAAGCCGCCCTCGTTGGTCACGTTGGCCAGGCGGCTGGCCTCAGAGCAGTCCGGCTCCTGCCGCACCATGCCCAGCAGCGACCAGGTGCCGGAGCTGAGGAAGAGAAAGTTCTTTTCCCGGGCGGGCACGGCCAGCACCGCCGAGGCGGTGTCGTGGGAGGCGGGCAGAACCACCTGGCAGGAAAACCCGACCTCCTCCGCCAGCCGGGGCAGCAGCGGGCCCAGCGCCGTGCCGGGGGGCAGCGGATCCCGGAACAGGCGGGCGGGCAGGCCCAGCCGTTCCAGAAGCTCCCAGTCCCAGGTGCGGGTTTCGGCGTGGATCAGCTGGGTGGTGGTGGCGATGGTGTACTCGTTTTCCGCCCGGCCGGTCAGCCGGTAGTGCAGGTAGTCCGGCACGGTGAGGAAGCGCTCTGCCTGCTGCAGCAGCCGGGGCGTTTCCCGCTGTACCGCCAGAAGCTGGTAAATGGTGTTGAAAATCTGCTTCTGAATGCCGGTGCGGGCGTACAGCTCCCGCTGGGGAATGATGGCGTCCAGCAGGGCGTCCATCCCCTCGGTGCGCTTGTCCCGGTAAGACACCGCCTCGTCCAGCGGGAGGCCGTCCTTCCCCAAAAGCAGGAAATCCACGCCCCAGGTGTCAATTCCCATGGAGGCCGGGGGCTTCCCCAGCTCTCCGCAGCGCCTGAGCCCGGCGATAATTTCCCGGAAGATGCCCTCCATGTCCCAGCAGAGCCTGCCGTTTTTCAGGGAAGCCCCGTTGGGGAAGCGATGCACCTCCTGGGTGCGCAGGGCCTCCCCCTCCCGCCAGCCCAGCACCATTTTTCCGCTGGAAGCGCCGATGTCTACCGCCAGGTAATATGGTCCCATGGCTTTTTCCTCCTTCCCCGGGGCGGGGGGGCCCGCCCCTTTTCCTGTATTGTACCGAAGGCCGGGGCAAAAGAGAAGGACGCCGTTTGAAAAAAACAGCGTCCTTATTTGTGATCCTTTTTTCGGGCGGCCTGCCGGTATTCCCCCGGGCTCATGCCGTAGATTTCCCGGAATTTCCGGTGAAAATAGCTGGTGTTGCTGTACCCCACGGCGTAGGCCACATCTGCCGCGGGCAGCGACGTGTTTTGCAGAAGGGCGGCCGCCTCGCGGAACCGGCGGCGCTGCAGCAGCTCTTTGAAGGTGAAGCCGGTCTCACGGTGAATGGCCCGGCTCATCTCGGCAAGGGGGCGGCGTTCCCGGGCGGCAAGCTCTTTCAGGCTGGCCGCCCCGTACTGCTCCTCTATGTACCGAAGCGCCCGCAGCACGGCGGGGTCCATGCCGCTGTCGGGGGAAAGGCTGTCTGTGTGACGAAGTAACTGAAGAAAAAGCAGCCCCATGGTAATCTGATTCAGGCGGCTGTCAGGAACCCCCTCGTACACCGCCGACCAGATGAGGTTTTCAATCAGGTTCTGCACCGGCACCGCCTGGGCTGTGTGGAATTGAAGGAAAAGGGGGGATGGATCGTCCCTGGCCAGGCAGTGAAAGAGAAAATCGCTCATCATGTTTCCCTCGTCCATCATCCCGAAGGCGGTGTGGAAGAACTGGGGCAGCACCATAATGTTCACCCCAATGTCGCCCTCCCCCGCCGGAAGGATCTCGTGCTGGCAGGACTGGTTCAGAAAAAGCAGATCCCCCTGCCGCAGCACAACAGTTTTTTCCCGGTTGACCACATGGGTGACGCTGCCTTGGCACACGTACATGATTTCCACATAATTGTGGCGGTGCCGGGGAAAATGGGCGAACCTGGTGTGGGTGCGCACGTCCATCAGGCGGCCGCGCTCCAGCACCTTCCGGTTGTCCACGGTGAATTCCCCGCCGGAGGAGTACCGCTCCCGGCTGATTTCCCCGCCCCGGGCCAGTACCTCCCGTTCCTCCGGCGTAATCTCCCGCAGGCGCTCCAAAAGCCTCGGATCCACGCAGATCCCTCCCTTTTTCCGATCCTTCCGTCTGTGAAACGGAATATAGAAATTCCCCTATAGATGAGATTTAAATATACTATTTTACATTTCTACAAAAACATGGTACGCTATTTGTAACGACATGGCAGGGAAGAGGAGCCGCGCGCTTTTTTGGGCGCAGGCCCTTCCCTCATACTTGAAGGAGGTTTTTCCATGAAGGTAGTAATTGTCGGCGGCGTGGCCGGCGGCGCTTCCGCCGCGGCGCGCCTGCGCAGGCTGGACGAAAAGGCCCAGATCATCCTGTTTGAACGGGGGGAGTACATCTCCTTCGCCAACTGCGGGCTTCCCTACTACATTGGCGGCGAAATTAAGAAAAAGTCCGCCCTGACCCTGCAGACGCCGGAAAGCTTCCGCACCCGCTTCGGCATCGACGTGCGGGTGAACAGCGAGGTGACGGACGTGCGCCCGGCGGAAAAGACCGTTGTTGTCCGCACCAAAGAGGGCGAGGAGTACACCGAAACCTACGACAAGCTTATTTTGTCCCCCGGCGCGGCCCCCATTGTGCCCCCGCTGCCCGGCGTGCAGAACCCTCGGGTGTTCACCCTGCGGAACATTCCTGATACAGAGCGCATCCGCGCCTATGTGGAGGAGGAGTTCCCCGACAGCGCCGTGGTGATAGGCGGCGGCTACATCGGCGTGGAGATGGCGGAAAACCTGAAAAAATCCGGCGTGGAAACCACCATTGTAGAGCTGAGCGACCACCTCATCGCCCCCCTGGACTTTGACATGGCCTGCGAGGTGCACCAGTACGCCAGAAGCCAGGGCCTGAACCTGGTGCTGAACAACGGCGTTACCGCCATTGAGGAAAAGGGCGGCAGGCTGGCGGTAAAGCTGAACCAGGGCGAGCTGGAAACGGACATGGTCATTCTTTCTGTGGGGGTGCGGCCCGACACCGCCCTGGCGGAAAAGGCCGGCCTTTCCCGGAACCAGCGGGGCGCCATTGTGGTAGACAGCCGCATGCGCACCTCAGACGAGAACATTTACGCCGTGGGCGACGCGGTGGAGATTACCGACTTTGTGACAAAGCAGAAGGGCTATGTGCCCCTGGCAGGGCCCGCCAACCGGCAGGGCCGCATCGCCGCCGACAACGTGTGCGGAATCCCCTCCCAGTACAAGGACACCCAGGGCTCTTCGGTGCTGAAGCTGTTCGACATGACCGTGGCCGTGACGGGCGTGAACGAGAGGGCCGCCAAGGCCGCCGGGCTGGACTACGACAAAATGTACACCTACAACCAGTCCCACGCCTCTTACTACCCGGGGGCCCACGGCATTTCCATGAAGGTGCTGTACGAGAAAAAGACGGGCCGCCTGCTGGGGGCCCAGCTGGTGGGCTACGACGGGGTGGACAAGCGCTGCGACGTGCTGGCCACCGCCATCCGCGCCGGAATGACCGCCTTCGACTTAACCGAGCTGGAGTTGTGCTACGCGCCGCCCTTCGGCTCAGCCAAAGACCCGGTGAACTACGCCGGCTTCGCCATAGAGAACGTGCTCACCGGCAAGGTGAAAACCTTCCACTGGCACGACGTGGCCGCCCTGCCCAGGGACGGCAGCGTCACCCTGCTGGACGTGCGCACCCCCACAGAGCGGGCGGGCGGCGCCATCGAGGGCTTCCAGGGCATCCCCCTGGACGAGCTGCGGCAGCGTGTGGGCGAGCTGGATCCCGGCAAGCCGGTGTACATCCACTGCCACAGCGGCCTGCGCAGCTACCTGGCCTGCCGCATCCTCACCGGCCTTGGCTTCGACTGCTGGAACCTGACCGGCGGCTACCGCTTCTACAGCCTGGTGGTGAAAGAGCAGAAGGCCGCCGACCACGGCTGCTACGACCCGGCCTGACCCTCCCGGGGTGAAATTTCATCCAGAAACGCCTGCATCTGGGGGGACAGGAATTTGTTTTTGTGGTAGATCAGCTGAAAGCTGCGGCCCAGCTGGGCGTCGGCCAGGCGCACAATGCTGAGGCGTCCGGCCCGGGCGGCCTCCTGCACCAGCAGGCGCGACAGCACCGCCAGCCCCTGGCCCCCGGCGGCCGCGTTCACAATGGCGTCTGAGCTGTGGCAGATCCACTTGGGGCGCACCTGCACGCCCCGCTCGCCCAGCAGGCTTTCCAGCTGCTCCCGGGTGCCGCTGCCCCCTTCCCGCAGCAGGAAGGGCTGGCCCTCCAAATCGCTGACAGAAACGCTCTCCCGGCGGGCGAAGGGGTGGTCCGGCGGGCACACCAGCACCAGCTCGTCCTCAATCACCGGGCGCACCACCAGCTTTTCGCTTTCCACCCGGCCTTCCACCAGGCCCAGGTCCAGGGTGCTGTCCAGCACCTTCTGTTCTATGACGCTGGTGTTGTCCACAAAGACGTTCACTTCCACGTCCTTGTTCTTTTCTTCAAAGCGCTTTACCATCTCGGTGAGGGCGCAGGCCCCCACCGTAATGCTGGCCCCCACCTTCAGCAGCCTGTGCTGCGAGGCGTACCGCAGGGCCTGCTCCATTTCTTCAAACAGGGAAACCACATGGCGGGCGTAGCCCAGCAGGCGGCTGCCGGCGTCTGTGATGTAAAGCCGCCGGGAAAGGCGCTCAAACAGCTTGACGCCGTATTCCTCCTCCATCTCGCCAATCACCTGGCTCACCGTAGGCTGGGAAATAAACAGCTTTTTGGCCGCCTGGCTCATGGTCCCTGTTTCTGCAACCACAATAAAAATCTGCAAGTGGCGCACTGTCAAGATTTTCACTCTCCCCCCTCCCTCTGCCGGGCCGCCCGAGGCGGCGCGGCGCGCCGGGTTCCTCCGCTGTACGGGGACAGCGGGCGGGAACCGGGCCGAGGAATTTCTCAGGGCGCCTCTGCAAAGCCGGGGGCTTGTCAGAGATGCGCCGGCCGCTGGAATTAGGATTTTATGAAATTCCAGCTATCTTACGTCCACGATACACTATTTTTTAACAATTTTCAATACAGGATCGGGAAAAAATCAAGATTTTATGGAGGGTTTGGATTATGGCGATTTCTCCTAGCGACATCAAACGGGTGAAAGGGCAGGGGTTCCTGCTGAACCGGGGCACAGAAAGCTTTTCCGGCCGGGTCATCACAGAAAACGGCGTGCTCACCGCCGCCCAGATGCGCTGCCTGAGCGAGGCGGCGGAAACGTTCGGCGCAGGCACCATGACGTTCACCTCGCGCCTTACGGTGGAGCTGCCGGGCATCCCCTATGAAAAGATTGAGGACTTCAAGGCCTTCATTGCCCAGGAGGGCATGGTCACAGGGGGGACGGGTTCCCGGGTGCGGCCGGTGGTGGCCTGCAAGGGAACCACCTGCGTGTTCGGCCTGTACGACACCCAGGCCCTAGCCAAAGAAATCCACGACCGGTTCTACGTGGGCTACGCGGGGGTCACCCTGCCCCACAAGTTTAAAATCGCTGTGGGCGGCTGCCCCAACAACTGCATGAAGCCCGACCTGAACGACCTGGGCATTGTGGGCCAGCGGGTGCCCCGGTACAACGAGGAAAAATGCCGCGCCTGCCCCAAGTGCGCGGTAGAGGACAGCTGCCCCATGAAGGCCGTCGCCATGGAGGGGGGCAAGCCCGTCATCCGGGAAGAGCTGTGCAACAACTGCGGCCGCTGCGTGGGCCACTGCCCCTTCGGCGCGGTAGAGAAGCTGGACACCCTGTACAAGGTGTACGTGGGCGGCCGGTGGGGCAAAAAGACCCGCATCGGCACCCCGCTTTCCAAGCTGTTCACCCGGGAGGAAGTGCTGGATGTGGTGGAAAAGGCCATTCTGCTGTTTAAGAGCAAGGGCGAAACCGGCGAACGGTTCGGTTCCACCGTGGACCGCCTGGGCGTGCAGAAGGTAGAAAAGATGCTGATCTCCGACAATCTGCTGAAGCGCAAGGAAGAAATTCTGGAGCAGGTTACGGTGGGCGGCGCCAGCTGCTGACCGCCGGGCCCTGCAGGGAAACGGAACATGGCATAGAAAAAGCCTCCGCCGGAAAGCGGAGGCTTTTTCTATGCCCTGAAGGGGGCGGGTGCGACCAGCCCTGTAAGCCGAGTTCTGTCGTGAACGGCCATCTATCTTGACCGTGCGTTGCCGCGCCGGTTCTTGCCACCTTCTCGGGACGCGCCGGGCCGGCGCTTCGTGTCCCTCTGCGGTGTTGCTCCGAATAGGGTTTGCAGAGCCGCGCGGTTCCCCGCGCGCTGGTGAGCTCTTACCTCGCCTTTCCACCCTTGCCGCAGACAGGCTGCGGCGGTATCTCTCTGTTGCACTTTCCCTGGGGTCGCCCCCGGCGGCCGTTAGCCGTTATTCTGCCCTGTGGAGCTCGGACTTTCCTCAGACGGGCCCTTTCGGGCTTCGCCCGCGGCCGTTCAGGCTGCTCGCAGCAATATTGTAGCGGATTTTCCGCCGCTTGTCAAATGTTGTGTTCCTCCAGCAGGCGGTTCTTCACCTTCCACAGCTCCAGCGAAAGGTCCACATAATACTGGTGGGGGTTTTCAAAGCGCTTTACCTCGTCCCACAGGGTGTCTACCTGCCGGGCGCAGTAGTCCTTCAGCTCCTGCAGGCTCTTTTCCTTTGCCAGGCATTTCCCGCCCTCAAAAATTTTCTCCTGCAGGCGCACCGCCCGGAAATTGGAAAGGGTTTTGCGCTTCCACACATGGTCCGGGTCGAAAATCTCATAGGGCGCCGAGTCGTCTATCACCTCGTCGTGAAGGGTGACCACGTCGGCCAGGGCCTTGCCGGTTTCCCGGTCGAACAGGCGCCACAGGGCCTTGAAGCAGGGGGTGGTGATTTTCGCCACGTTCTCGCTCACCTTGATTTTCGGGGTGATGGAGCCGTCGGGGTTTTCCACGCCGCTCAGCTTGTAAACCCCGCCGAACACAGGCTCCGGCGCGGCGGTAATGAGCCGCTCGCCCACGCCGAAGCTGTCCACGCAGGCACCTTGCGCCAGCATGTCGCGTATAATGTATTCATCAAGGGAATTCGACGCGGTGATCTTGCAGTCCGGGAAGCCGGCCTCGTCCAGCATTTTCCGCGCCTTGCGGGAAAGGTAGGTAATGTCGCCGCTGTCTATGCGCACGCCGGCGGGCCGGAAGCCCTGCGGGACGACGATCTCGTTGAACACCTTGATGGCGTTGGGAATGCCGGATTTCAGCACGTTGTAGGTGTCTACCAGCAGCGTGCAGGAAGAGGGGTACTGCCGGGCGTAGGCCCGGAAGGCGTCCAGCTCGCTGTCGAACAGCTGCACCCAGGAGTGGGCCATGGTGCCCAGGGCGGGGATGTGGAAGTCCCGGTCGCAGATGGTGCAGGCCGTGCCGCAGCAGCCGCCGATGAAGGCGGCCCTGGCCCCGTAAATGGCGCCGTCGGGCCCCTGCGCCCGGCGGGAGCCGAACTCCATGACCGCCCGGCCCTGGGCGGCCCTGGCTATGCGGTTGGCCTTGGTGGCAATGAGGCTTTGGTGGTTGACGGTGAGCAGAAGCATGGTTTCAATCAGCTGCGCCTGAATGACGGGGCCCCGCACCGTGACAATAGGCTCCCCGGGGAAAATAGGCGTCCCCTCCGGCACGGCCCAAATATCGCAGGCAAACTGGAAGTGCTCCAGGTATGAAAGGAACTCCTCGCTGAAAATGCCGGTGGAGCGCAGGTAGGCCAGATCCTCCTGGGTGAATGAGAGGCTGTTCAGGTAATCTGTCAGCTGCTGGACCCCGGCCATAATGGCGAAGCCCCCGTCGTTGGGTACCCGGCGGAAAAACATGTCAAAATACGCGATGGTGTCTTTGTACCCATTGGAAAGGTACCCGTTGGCCATGGTCAGCTCGTAGAAGTCGGTGAGCATGGTCAGGTTTTTGACGGCGTTATTCTTCTCTTTCATAAGACGCATCTCCAAACGAAAATTTTCCGTCCGTTCTGGGCGGGGGAGTGAGCCGCGCAGCGCCTTGACGCTCCGCCTTCTTTGGTTATTTATTATAGCAAATTCCGCCTGGAATAACAAACCAATTTTTTTCTTTTTCTGATTTTCCGGGGAGGAAATGAAATAATAGCTTGATTTTTGAAAAATTATCCAACTATTCTTGTGTTTTATGACAGGCA
>DVMK01000153.1 GCA_018715025.1 Candidatus Caccousia avistercoris | reverse complement strand
CGCTCACTTTTCCCTCAGCGCTTGGCCGGCTTGTGCCCTTAGGGTCACTAAACGCCGGCCCCTTTACAGGAACACTCGCAATCTTACGATTGCGAAAGTTCCTCCGCATTTTTGGGGGTACGGCTCGCCGGTAGCTGATGGGCAACATCAGTCGCCTGCGAAGGCTGACCTCTCAGGGAAAAGTAGGGCAACGCGAACGACATATTTACGGGAACGCCATCCCGTAAATATGTTGTTCGGCGCGTGCCGCAGCAAAGCTGCGGCACAATGCAAACCATTTTAAAAAAGTTTCAGCGAATAATACAGCAAGAAGCGGGCGGCGGGGAACCGCCCTCTGCTTTTCACGCAAGGAGAGGAAAAACATGACGGCAAAACGGATTTTATGCTACGGCGATTCCAACACCTACGGCCACGATCCGGCCCGGGGCGGGGCCCGGCTTCCCCGGGAACAGCGCTGGCCCGGCGCTTTGGCCGGGCTGCTGGGGGAGGGGTACGAAATTCTGGAGGAGGGGCTGTGCGGCCGCACAACCGTGCTGGAGGATCCCACCGCCCCCGGGCTGAACGGCCTTTCTTACCTGGGGCCGTGCCTGCTTTCTCACCGGCCGCTGGATCTGGTCATCCTCATGCTGGGCACCAACGATCTGCAGGTGGTGCACAGCGCCATCCCTCTTACGGTGGCCCGTGGGGCGGAAGCCCTGATCCGCTGCGTGCGGGACACCCTCCGCCCGCCGGAACAGCAGCCGGAGATCCTGCTGGTCTCGCCCCTGCTCGTGCGCAACATTTCCGTAGATCCCGTCTTTGGCCCCCTGTTCGGGTACGAGAGGGCGCAGAGGTACTCTGCCCAGCTGGCCCCTCTGTACGAGGAGGCCGCCGCCCGCTGGGGCTGCCGCTTCTTCGACGCGGCCCAGGCCGCAGAGCCCTCGCCCCTGGACGGCCTGCACATGGACGCTTCCGGCCACCGGCGGCTGGCCGGGGCGCTGGCGGAGCAGGTGCGGGCCATCCTGTGACAAAATCCGGCGTTCTCTCTGAAACTGCGTTCCCCTTCGAGACAGAATTTCTCACTTCCTGTCAATGGATTTTCCATGCCTGTTAGCCTTATAATTCCATGTGGAAGAACCGCGGGCAGACCGCCCTTTTCCAGGGCCTGCGGGCGCTTTTAATCTACATAAGGCAGGGAACCAATGTGACAAAAGATATGACCGTGGGGAACCCGGTAAAGCTCATTCTCAGCTTCTCGGCCCCCCTTCTGGTGGGCAACCTGTTCCAGCAGCTGTACAGTATGGTGGACGCCATTATTGTGGGGCAGTTCCTGGGGGTGGACGCGCTGGCGGCGGTGGGCACCACCGGCCCCCTCTCCTTTCTGGTGCTGGGCTTCGTCATGGGCATGACAAGCGGCTTTTCTGTGGTGGTGGCCCAGCGGTTCGGCGCCGGGGACTACGACGACATGCGCCACGCGGTGGCCATGTCGGCCGTGCTGTGTACGGCCCTCAGCGTGGTCGTCACCCTGGCGAGCGTGCTGGCCTGCTGGCCGCTGCTGGAGCTGATGAACACGGCCGAAAATATTATTCAGCAGGCCTACGACTACATTGTGGTCATTTTCGCCGGCACCTTTGCCAACGTGCTGTACAACATTCTTTCCGGCGTGCTGCGGGCCCTGGGCGACAGCAAAACGCCCCTGTATTTCCTCATCATCTCTTCCCTGCTGAACGTGGTGCTGGATTTGGCCTTCATCATCAATTTCCACATGGGGGTGGCGGGGGCCGGGTACGCCACGGTGCTGTCTCAGCTTGTTTCGGGCCTGCTGTGCTTCGTGTACATGGCGAAAAAGTTCCCCATTCTCCGCTTCCAGCGGAAGGACTGGAAATTCCAGTGGGCCACCTGCCGCTACCTGCTGAAAATCGGCTCGCCCATGGCCTTCCAGTTTTCCATTACCGCCATTGGGGTCATTACCCTGCAGGGGGCGGTGAACAGCTTCGGCTCCGTCACCACCGCGGCCTTCACGGCGGCCTCTAAGGTGGAAACCCTCACCCAGCAGCTCATGTCTACCCTTGCCACCACCACCGCCACCTTTGTGGGCCAGAACCTGGGGGCGGGGAAAATGGAACGCATCCGGGAAGGGGTGCGCCGCTGCCGCCAGATTACCGACGTCAGCTCCCTTGCCATGATGGTGCTCGTCTTCTTTTTCTGGCGTTTCTTCATCTCCCTGTTCATCACCGGCGACCAGCCCCAGGCCTATGACGACGCCCGCACGTACCTGTTTACCATTATGGCCTTCTACATCCCCCTGGGCTGGCTGAACATTTACCGCAACGCCCTGCAAGGCATGGGCGAAGCCTTCGTTCCCCTGATGGGCGGCGTGATGGAGCTTGTCATGCGTGTGGTGGTGGCGGCCGTGGCCGCGCCCTTCGGCTTCTGGGCGGTGTGCTTTGCCAGCCCCATGGCCTGGCTGGGGGCCGACATTCCCCTTCTGTTCACCTACCGCAGGCGCATCCGCGCCCTGTGCCCCCCGAAAAAAGAAGAAGAAACCGCTGTACAAAAAGAGACAAAGCTGATATAATACCTTCTGTCAGAGTAGGCGCTACGCGTTAAGTGCCGGCGGATGGGAAGTTGCCGTCGGACGAAAAGCCGGAAACGAAGGACTGGCTTGCGGTGTGGCGCCGCGTCCGCTGCCACAGCCTTCATGTGGCTCGCCGCCGGGGCTTCCCCGGTGCGAAACAGGAGGTAAACAAATTGAATACGCAAGAAGCAAGAAAGCCGGATTCCCGCATGCTCGTCACCCTGGCCCTTCTGGTGGCCATGGAGGTGGTGCTGGCCAGGTTCCTGGGAATTCAAACCCCGATTGTGCAGATTAAGCTCTCCTTCATCCCGGTTGTGATGGCGGCCCTGCTGTACGGGCCGGTGCCCGCCGCCCTGGCCGCCGCTTTGGGGGACTTCATCGGGGCTGTCTTATTCCCCTCGGGGGCCTATTTCCCCGGCTTTACCCTCACCGCCGCCCTGGGCGGCCTGGTGTACGGCCTGGTGCTGTACCGCAAGCCGGCCAGCCTGTGGCGTTCCTGCCTGGCGGTGGGGATCATTACCATTGTGCTGAACCTGGGCCTGAATACCTTCTGGCTCTGGATGATCACAAAGGACGGGTACCTGGGCCTGTTGGCCGCCCGTTTCCCGAAATATTTCATCACCGTCCCGGTGCAGATTGCGGTAATCCGCCTGCTGACCGGCCGGGTGGGCCAGGCGGTGCGCCGCATTGCCCTCACCTGAGCAGCCCCTGCCGGGCTGTTCCGAACCCCAATGCTGAGAAAAAGCTCCGCCCCCTTCTTCCCAGGGGGCGTTTTCTATGCAGAAAAGCCTGTTCCGGCGCGAAACCGGAACAGGCTTTCTCTTTGCCCCAGGGGGCTTTTTCTTTTTTCCGCTGCTTTGCCGTTACTCTGCCAGGGCGATCTGCGTCGCCTCGCGGAAGGTGTTCAGCGCTTCGTCAATGTCGCCGTTGTCCAGCATAATGGCCTGCATGCAGGTGCGGAATTCGGCAATAACCGGGGTCAGGTTGGTAATGCGGTAGCTGTCGTCGCCGTACTGCAGGGCGTCGTAGGCGATCTTGAAGTTGTTGTTGCTGCTCCACAGGTCCTGAATTGCCTCGGACTGAGCCATGGTTTCGGTGAAGGGCAGGTAGCCGGAGCCCAGCACGAAGGCGAGGCCGCCCTTTTCATCCTGAATGAACCATTTTACAAAATCCCAGGCGGCGTCCTGGTTCTGGCTGGCGGAAAGGATGCCGAAGCCGCAGCCGCCGGTGGGCATAGAGGTCACCTGATCCTTCAGCGGGGGCGCCACCACCATTTCAAAGCTGTCGCCGATGGTCTCGGTGTTGCCCGCAATGCCGCCGGAGGAGTTGAACATCATAACGGCCATGCCCTCGGTGAACATTTTGCCGGACTGGTCGTTGGTGGGGTCGTTGAAGTACAGGGCGCCGGTGGACTGAAGATCCCGCAGGAATTCAAAGGATTTTTTCAGCGTGCCGTCTTCTATGCAGGCCAGGTCGGTTTCCTCCTCATTGAAGAAGGAGCCGCCGGCCTGCTGCACCAGCGCGAACAGGTACCACTGGTCGAAGGGCATGGTCAGGCCGTAGCGGGTTACCTCGTCGCCGTTTTTCACCACGCACTTGTTGGCCACTTCCTTCAGCTCGTCCCAGGTGGTGGGAATCTCGCAGCCCAGCTCGTCCAGCACGGTCTTGTTCACGTACAGCATCTGGGCGGAACGGCCGTAGGGCACTACCACCAGCTGGTCGTCGTAATACGCGTCTTTCACAAACGCCTCTACAAAATCGTCCGGGTCAATGCCGTCCTGCTCCATGTAGGGCAGAAGGTCAATAAACTGGCCGTTGGCCGCCAGACGGCCCACGTTGTCCTGGGCAACCTGAAGGATGTCGGGCGCCTGCCCGGCGTAAATGGCCTGCTCGGCCTTTGCGGCGGCGTCGGCATAGCCGCCCTGGTAGGTGGCCACCACCTCTATCTCATCCTGGGAGGCGTTGAAGTCCGCCACCAGCTGGTTGGTCAAATCGCCGTTTGTGCCAGACATAGAGTGCCAGAACTGAATGGTGGTTTTCCCTGTGCTTCCGCCCTCTTCACTGCCGGCGGCGTCTGAGGCCGCGGCAGAGGCGTCGCCGCCGGTGGAAGCCGCCGGGGCGCTTGCCGCACCAGAGCTGCTGCACCCTGAGAACGCAGCCAGCACCATGGCGGCCGCCAGAAGGAACGACACGGATTTTTTCATAGAAACAACCTCCTAATTGACAAAGTAATATAAATACCCTTAGTGGACAAACTGAGAAAGCGTTACTTAATGCCGGAATAGGCGAAGGAGTGGATGATTTTCTTGGAGGCGAAAATGTAAACCAGAAGAATGGGGAATACCATAATCCCGTTCCCGGCCATAATCACGTTCCAGTTGGCCAGGCCCTCCATCTGCTTCAGTTGGGCGACCCCTACGGGAAGGGTGCGGACAGCGTCTGAATTCGTCATGACCAGGGGCCAGAAGTAGTCGTTCCAGTGCCCCAGGAAGCTGAACAGAATAATGGTGGCCAGCGCCGGCTTCGCCATGGGAAGCATAAGCCGGAATATGATTTTCGCTTCCGACGCGTTGTCAAGCTTGGCGGCCTCCACCAGCTCGTCCGGCACCTGCATGAAATACTGGCGCAGCAGGAAGATGGAGAAGGCGTCCGTCATAAAGGGAAGAATCTGCGGCCAGAGGGTGTTGATCAGGTCCAGGTCAGAAAACATGAGATAAATAGGAAGAAAGGTGATTTGCGTAGGCATCATCAGGGCGATCAACACCAGGCCGAAACAGAATCCCTTGAACCGGAACTTATAGCGGGCAAACGCATAAGCGGCAGGGACCATAATAACCAGCTGGATTGCAATAATGGCAACCACAACGATAACGGAATTTTTCAGGTACACGCCCATTCCGGAGGAACCGGCGTTCCAGGCGTCCACATAGTTCTGAAACTGGGGGACGGCCGGCAGGAAGGTTGGGGTGACGGTGTTCACCTCTTCCAGAGTCTGCAGCGAGGTGGACAGCATCCAGAAAAAGGGGAACCCGAAAATAAAAATCAGGATGAGCTTGAGCAGCACGCCAAAAATATGTTTTACCACTGTCATGAAAAAGCCCCCCTTTACTGGTAGTGAACCCTTTTGGAAAGGCCCGCGAAATAGATGACCGTCAGAATGCCCACAATCACCAGCAGCACCACGCCGATGACGGCGCTGTAGCCTATGCGCATGTTAAACATGGCTTCGCGGTAAATGGTGTACACCAGGGTGGTGGTGGCGTTGTTGGGGCCGCCCTCGGTGAGCACGCGGACGGTGTCGAACACCTTGAAGGAGGAAATGGTGCGGATGATGAGGGTGAAGAACAGCTGGGGAGAAACCATGGGGATGGTGATTTTCCAGAACACCGTCCACTTGCTGGCGTTGTCCAGCTTGGCCGACTCGTACAGCTCCTTGGGCACCCCCTGCAGGGCGGCCAGGAAAATCAGCATGTCGTAGCCCACGGCCTTCCATACGGAAATCAAAATAACGCAGGCCATGGCCGTGTCGGAGCTGGTGAGCCATTTCGAGGTGGGCAGGCCCAGCGTGCGCAGCACATAGTTGAACAGGCCGAAGTTGGGCTCCATCATCCACTGCCAAATCAGGGCCACCGAGACGATGGCCACCACATGGGGGGAAAAGATGACCGCCTGCACCACCGAGTTCATGGCGCTCTTCTTGGAATTCAGCCACACGGCCAGCACCAGCGCCAGAAGGGTGATGATGAGCACCACGGCCACCGTGTATACGATGGTGTTGTTCAGGGATTTGATGAAATCCGGGCGGGCAAACACCTTTTCGTAATTCTCGAACCCCACAAACCTGGTTTTGCTGTCGTCCAGCATATTGACGTTCATGAAGCTGAGGCGGACGAGGCTGATAACCGGGTAAATGGTAAACAGCAGAATTCCCACCATGGCGGGGGCAATCATCAGGTACGGGCGCGCCTTTTCATACGCTTTCTTCTTCACCGGCTCCCCTCCTCCCTTGCGGCGGCCATGCAGGCCTGGAAGGAAGGATCGCCGGCGCGGATGCGGCCGCCGTCCGCGGCAAACAGGTAGGTCTTATCCTCTGGAATATTGAGGAATACCACATCGCCCACATGGAAATCGTCCGTCATTTCCTTTACCATGCACTCGCGGCCGTTTTCCGCCACGAACTTGTAAATTGTTTCCGAGCCCAGCATCTCGCGGGTGGCCACACGCCCCGGCAGCGAAAGGAAGGAGCCGTCCGGTTCCTGGGTCAGGGTGCAGTGCTCCGGCCGGAACCCGAAGGAGACGGAATCCACCGGAAGCTTCCAGATGTTCATGGCGGGCGAGCCAATGAAGCAGGCGGTGAACAGGTTGCTGGGATCCTTGTAAATTTCCGCGGGGGAGGCCATCTGCTGAATGACGCCCTTGTTCATGAGGATGATGGTGTCCGCCATGCTCATGGCCTCCACCTGGTCGTGGGTGACGTAGACGAAGGTGGTTTTCAGCTTCTGGTGAAGCTCAATCAGCTCTACCCGCATCTGCACGCGAAGCTTGGCGTCCAGGTTGGAAAGGGGCTCGTCCATGAGGAACACCGAGGGCTCCTTCACCATGGCCCGCGCCAGGGCGATGCGCTGGCGCTGCCCGCCTGAGAGGGTGCCGGGCTGGCGGTCCAGGTACTCGGTGAGGCCCACCTTTTCGCTTACCTCCCGAATGAGCTGTTCCCGCCGTTCCTTCGGCACCTTGTTGTTTTTCAGGCCGAACTCAATGTTGCCCCTCACCGACATGGTGGGGTAAATGGCGTAATTCTGAAACACCATGGCCACGCCCCGTTTGCCGGGCTGCACGTCGGTCACGTCGCGGCCGCCTATGACAACCCGCCCCGAGGTCTGGGGGCCTATGCCGGCGATCATGCGCAGCAGGGTGGTTTTCCCGCAGCCGGAGGGGCCCACCAGCACGGTAAATTTCCCGTCCTCAATGGTAAGGTTCAGGTTGTCAATCACCGTGTTTTTCCCAAAGGTTTTCGTTACGTTCTGGAATTCAATAGAAGCCACAGCGTTTCCCCCTTTTTCTTTCCGCTTCCGCAGGCCGCTCTTCCGGCGCTGGGCGGCTTCCCGCCCGGTCTGCGGCGCTCTCGCGGGAGCCTTCCAGCCTCCCCGATTTCATAAAAAATCAAAATCATCACAAAAAATTGAAATACTCGTTTTTACCAGATTTTAGAACAAATAATAGCACAAAACAG
>DVMK01000152.1 GCA_018715025.1 Candidatus Caccousia avistercoris | reverse complement strand
GACCCTGAACCAGCTGCTGGTAGAGATGGACGGCTTCGGCGCCAACGAGGGCGTGATCATGATCGCCGCCACCAACCGGCCCGACATCCTCGACCCGGCCCTCATGCGCCCCGGCCGTTTCGACCGCCAGGTGACGGTGGGCTACCCGGACGTAAAGGGCAGGGAGGAAATCCTGAAGGTGCATGCCAAGGGCAAGCCCATTGCCCCTGACGTAGAGCTGAAAACCATCGCCAAATCCACCGCCGGCTTCACCGGCGCCGACCTGGAAAACCTGCTGAACGAGGCGGCTCTTCTGGCGGCCCGGCGGAACCTGAAGGCCATTACCATGACAGAAATCGAAGAGGCCACCATCAAGGTGGTGGTGGGCACCGAGAAGAAGAGCCATGTGATGACCGAGCGGGAGAAGAAGCTGACCGCCTACCACGAGGGCGGCCATGCGGTGGTGACCTACTACTGCAAGACGCAGGATCCCGTTCACCAGATTTCCATTATCCCCCGCGGCATGGCGGGGGGCTACACCATGCAGATCCCCACGGAGGACCGTTCTTACCGCACCCGCACAGAAATGGAGGAAAGCCTCATTGTGCTGCTGGGCGGCCGTGTGGCGGAAGCCCTCACCCTGGACGATATTTCCACCGGCGCTTCCAACGACATTGAGCGGGCCACCAAGACGGCCAGGGCCATGGTGACCAAGTACGGCATGAGCGACAAGCTTGGCACCATCACCTACGGCAGGGACGACAGCGAGCCCTTCCTGGGCCGCGACATGGGGCATATCCGCGACTATTCCGAGGCCACGGCCTCCGCCATCGACGCGGAGATCAAGCGCATTGTGAATACGGCGTACGAGCATACAGAATCCCTTCTCAAGGAACACATGGATAAGCTGCAGAAGGTGGCCCAGTTCCTGTTTGTTCACGAGAAGATGAGCGGCGAGGAATTCCGCAGCCTGATGGAGCAGGAGGAAGCGCCCGCCTTGGAATGGCCCCAGGTAGGGGAAGAGCAGCAGGAGGCTGCGCCGCCCGACGGGCCTGTACAGGAAACTTCAGAGGAATAAGGAAAGTGGGGGAATGAGTCTCATTTCCCCTCTTTTTCTGCCCCTGGGCCCTTTTTGCCAGGCCCGGGAATTTTAGGAAGGATAAGGAGTAAGAAAACAGGTATGGCGGCAAAAAAACCGGTTTACAATAACGAGAGCATCTCCATGCTGAAGGGGGCCGATCGGGTGCGCCTGCGCCCGGCGGTTATTTTCGGCTCTGACGGCATTGAAGGCTGCGAGCATTCTATTTTTGAAATTCTCTCCAACTCCATCGACGAGGCCCGCGAGGGCTTCGGCCATGAAATCACCGTCACCCGGTACGAGGATCTCTCTGTGGAGGTGGAGGACCACGGCCGCGGCATCCCCGTGGACTTCAACAACAAGGAGCAGCGCTACAACTGGGAGCTGGTGTTCTGCGAAATGTACGCGGGCGGCAAGTACAACAACGCCGAAAACGGCAGCTACGAGTATTCCCTGGGCCTGAACGGCCTGGGTCTCTGCGCCACCCAGTATGCATCTGAGTATATGGATGTGGATATCCGCACCGGCGACACCCGCTACACCCTTCATTTTGAGAAGGGCGAAAACGTGGGGGGCCTGCACAAGGAGCCCTGCAAGGGGAAGTCTGGCACAAAAATCCGCTGGAAGCCGGACCTTGCCGTGTTCACCGACATCAACGTGCCGGCGGACTATTACCTGGACATCATCAAGCGGCAGGCCATTGTGAACGAGGGGCTGCGGTTTGTGTTCCGGAACCAGCAGGGCGGCAAATTTGAAACCACCGAGTTTTTGTACCAGCAGGGCATTGTGGACCATGTGAAAGAGCTGGCCGGGGAGGACGCCATGACCCCCGTGCAGTTCTGGCAGGCAGAGCGCCGCGTGCGCGACCGGGCCGACAAGCCGGAGTACAAGACGAAAATCAACGCGGCGCTGGCCTTTTCCAACCGGCACAGCTGCATAGAGTATTACCACAACTCCAGCTGGCTGGAGCACGGCGGCGCGCCGGACAAAGCGGTGCGCAGCGCCTTTGTGTACCAAATCGACGCTTACCTGAAGCAGACCGGGAAGTACAACAAGAACGAGAGCAAAATTACCTTTGCAGACGTGGAGGACTGCCTTATTTTGGTCATTTCCTCCTTCTCCAACGTGACCTCTTACGAAAACCAGACGAAAAAGGCCATTACCAACAAGGGGATTCAAGAGGCCATGACAGAAATGCTCCGCCACCAGCTGGAGGTGTATTTCATCGAGAATCCCCTGGATGCGGAAAAAATCGCCGCCCAGGTGCTGGTGAACAAGCGAAGCCGGGAGGACGCGGAGAAAACCCGCCTGAACCTGAAAAAGAAGCTCACCAGCAACATGGACGTTACCAGCCGGGTGGCCAAGTTTGTGGACTGCCGCAGCCGCGACGTGAACGAGCGGGAAATTTTCATTGTGGAGGGCGACTCTGCCCTGGGGGCCTGCAAGCAGGCCAGAGACCCGAACTTCCAGGCCATTATGCCCATCCGCGGCAAAATCCTCAACTGCCTGAAGGCGGATTACGACAAGATTTTCAAAAGCGATATCATCACCGATCTCATCAAGGTGCTGGGCTGCGGCGTGCAGGTGAAGTCCAAGGCCAACAAGGACCTTTCCTCCTTCGACATGAGCCTTCTGCGCTGGAACAAGGTGATTCTGTGCACAGATGCGGACGTGGACGGCTTTCAGATCCGCACCCTGCTTCTCACCATGCTGTACCGCCTGACCCCCGCCCTGATTGACGCGGGGAAGGTGTTCATTGCAGAGTCGCCCCTCTTTGAAATTACCACGAAGGGCGAGACGTATTTTGCCTATACGGAGCAGGAGAAGGCGGAAATCCTGAAGCAGCTGGAGGGGAAAAAATGTACCATTCAGCGCAGCAAGGGGCTGGGCGAAAACGAGCCGGATATGATGAACCTGACCACCATGAACCCGGCCACCCGCCGCCTCATTAAGGTGCTGCCCGCCGACGCGGAGCGCACCGCCCAAATGTTCGACATTCTGTTGGGGGACAACCTGAACGGCCGGAAGGACTTCATCTCCCAGTACGGCAGCCAGTACATTGACGCTGCCGACGTGAGCTGAGAAGAGGGAGGAAAAAAGACATGCCGAAAAAGAAAAGCGAAAGAGGGCCTGTCCGCCCGGCCGGCGCTTCCCACGGGGTGATTGAGCACGCCGGCGAGGTGATGGAGCAGCAGATTACCGACACCCTGGAAAAGAATTACATGCCCTACGCCATGAGCGTCATTCTGTCCCGCGCCATCCCGGAGATCGACGGCTTCAAGCCTTCCCACCGGAAGCTGCTCTACACCATGTACAAGATGGGCCTGCTGGGCCCTACCCGCACAAAGAGCGCCAACATTGTGGGCCAGACCATGAAGCTGAACCCTCACGGGGAGGCGGCCATCTACGACACGATGGTGCGGCTCAGCCGGGGCTACGAGGCCCTGCTGCATCCCTTTGTGGATTCCAAGGGGAATTTCGGAAAGTTCTATTCCCGCGACATGGCCTGGGCCGCTTCCCGTTACACCGAGGCCCGGCTGGACAATATCTGCCAGGAGCTGTTCCGGGACATTGACCGGGACACGGTGGATTTTGTGGACAACTACGACAACACCATAAAGGAACCCACCCTGCTGCCCGCCACCTTCCCCACGGTGCTGGTGAACGCCAACACGGGCATCGCGGTGGGCATGGCCAGCTCCATCTGCCCCTTTAATCTGGCAGAGGTGTGCCAGACCGCCATCGGCCTGATCCGCGACCCGGAGTTTGACGTTCTCTCTACCCTGCAGGCCCCGGATTTCCCCGGCGGCGGGCAGATTGTCTACGACAAGAAGCAGATGGAGAACATTTACCAGACAGGCCGGGGCAGCTTCCGGGTGCGCTCCCGGTACGCCTACGACAAATCCGCCAACTGCATCGACGTCACCCAAATCCCCCCCACCACCACGGTGGAGGTGATTGTGGAAAAGGTTGTGGACCTGATTAAGCAGGGGAAGCTGAAGGAGATTTCCGACATCCGGGACGAAACCGGCCTGGACGGCCTGAAAATTACCATCGACCTGAAGCGGGGCGCCGACCCGGACAAGCTGATGCAGAAGCTGTTCCGCCTTACCACCCTGGAAGACAGCTTTTCCTGCAATTTCAACGTGCTGGTGGCCGGCGTCCCCCGGGTGATGGGCGTGCGGGAGCTTCTGGAGGAATGGACGGCCTTCCGGGTGGAATGCGTCCGCCGCCGCACTTACTACGACCTTTCCCGCAAAAGGGAAAAGCTGCACCTGCTGCAGGGCCTGCAGGCCATTCTGCTTGACATTGACAAGGCGGTGCGGATTGTGCGGGAGACGGAGGAGGAGGCCGAGGTGGTGCCCAACCTGATGATCGGCTTCGGCATCGATGAAACCCAGGCGGAATATGTGGCGGAAATCAAGCTGCGCCACCTGAACCGGGAATACATTCTGAAGCGCACCGAGGAAACCAGCCAGCTGGAAAAGGACATTGCAGAGCTGCAGGATATTATGGACCACAAATCCAAGGTCAAGTCTATTATTGTGACAGAGCTGAAGGAGGTGGCCCGCACCTACGGCCAGCCCCGCCGCTCCATGCTGCTGTATGCGGACGAAATCGAAACCTACTCGGAGGAGGACGACGTGCCCGACTACCCGGTGCACCTGTTCTTTACCAAGGACGGCTACTTTAAAAAGATTACCCCTCAATCCCTGCGCATGAGCGGCGAACAGAAGCTGAAGGAGGGGGATGAGGTGGTGCAGCAGGCGGAGGCGGCCAACGGCGACGACCTGCTGTTCTTTACCGACCGCTGCCAGGTGTACAAGGCCAGAGCCAGCGACTTTGGGGACACAAAGGCCAGCGTGCTGGGCGAGTACATTCCCGCGCGCCTGGGGATGGACGAAGGGGAGAATGCCGTGTATATGGCGGTTACCAAAGACTACGGCGGCTACATGCTGTTCTTCTTTGAGAACGGCAAGGCGGCCAAGGTGGACATGGCCGCCTACGAGACAAAGACAAACCGCCGCAAGCTGCTGGGGGCTTATTCCGACAAATCGCCCCTGGTCTGCGCCCATTATATCCGGGAGGACGGGGAGTTCCTGCTCACCAACGCCCAGGGGCGCCTGCTGCTGTTCCACACAGGGGCGGCGGCCTCCAAATCCTCCCGCAGCACCCAGGGCGTGCAGGTCATGACGCTGCGGAAGGGCGGCAGGGTGATTTCCGCCGTCCCCTACCAGGAGGGCATGCTGAAAAAGCCGGACCGGTACCGGAAGAACATCCCCGCCGTGGGGGCCATGCCCCTTCCGGAGGAGACAGAGGGCGAACAGATGACCCTGTAAGAAAAAAATAACCCGCCGGGGCCAATAGCCCGGGCGGGGGATTCCCGGAACGGCAAACGCGTTTTTCATTCCGGAACTTCCGGTTCTTAGTATGGCGCGGTTTTTCCGGAATATGCGGCCGTTTCAGAAGGATTCTGCGAACCGCTTCCCGGTTTTTTTTGGCAGGGAAGCGGTAAATTTTGCGGAAACAGTTGACAACGAAGCCAGGTTCCAGTATAATGTGCCCATCGATTTATTAGGTAAAAGCTTTAAATCGATAAAGAGAAAGAGGAGTGGGAAGATGGAACGTCAAATATCCATTTGGGCCATTATCTGCGCGTACATCCTGGTTATGGTGATTGTGGGGATCCAGGGCGCGCGCAGGACAAGAACGCTGACCGATTTCGTGGTGGGCGGCCGCCGGGCAGGGCCCTGGGTTTCGGCCTTCACCTACGGCACCACCTATTTTTCCGCGGTGCTGTTCATCGGCTACGCCGGGAACAGCGGGTTCCGGTTCGGCTGGTGGGCGGTGCTCATCGGCTTTGCCAACGCTTTTCTGGGGGCCTTCCTGGCCTGGAAGCTGCTGGCCCCCAAAACAAGGGACGTGACCCGGCGGCTGAAAATAAAGACGATGCCCCAGATGTTTGAACAGCGCTACCAGTCACGGACCATGCGCACCTTTGCGGCGGCGCTTATTTTCGTGTTTATGATCCCCTACTCGGCCAGCGTGTATTCCGGCCTTTCCTACCTGTGCGAGACCGTGCTGGGGATCCGTTATGAGTGGGCCATGCTGGCCATTGCGCTCATTGCGGCGGCTTACCTGATTGCAGGGGGATACATCGCCTCGCTCCGGGCCGATCTGGTGCAGGGCGTTGTCATGCTGGCGGGCGTGGCGCTGATGGTGTGCTTCGTGGTGGCCTCTCCCCAGGTGGGCGGGCTTTCCCAGGGCATGGAACGCCTGACCAGCCGCATGGACGAGGCCGGAATCCTGTGGCTCGGCCCCAGCGGGGCCGCCCAGCTGGCGGGACTCTGCCTGCTTACCAGCGTGGGCACCTGGGGTATGCCGCAGATGATCCAGAAATTTTACGGCGTGGCGGATGACAGGGCCATCCGCTCCGGCACGGTCATCTCCACGGCGTTCTGCGCCGTCATCTCTGTGTGCGCCTACTTCATCGGTTCCCTTACCCGGCTGTTCTTTGCCGAACCTCCCGCAGGCGGGTATGATCAGATGATTCCTATCATTCTCAACGAGACGCTCCCCTCCGTTTTGCTGGGGGTTGTGCTGGTGCTGGTGCTTTCCGCGTCGGTTTCCACCCTTTCCGGGATCACCCTGTCCTCCTGCTCTGCCGTTTCCCTGGATCTCATTGCCGTCCGGCGCAGGCGGGAGGATAAAAAGCGGGATCTCAGGCAGACCAGGCTGCTTTGCCTGGTGTTCATCGCCCTTTCCTTCCTGATTGCCGTGGTGAAAACGCCCATTCTCACCCTCATGTCCTTTTCCTGGGGCACCATCTCGGGCGCGTTCCTGGCCCCCTACCTGCTGGGCCTGTGGTGGAAGCGCATGAACCGGGCGGGCGCCTGGGCCGGCATGCTTACCGGCCTGGCGGTGTCGCTGGTGCTGGCGGTTGGCTCTGGGTTTGACAGCGGCAACGCGGCCCTGTTCGGCGTCATCGCCATGGCCGCCTCCTTTGCCGCCTGCCTGGTTGGCACGCCGGTGGGCTGGCGGCTGGGCGGCGTCTGGAGCGCGGTGCCGGAGCGCTTTTTCGACAAAAGCTTCACCCTGCAGGCCGGCGAAGGGGCAGAAAAAAAATAATCGGGTCAAAGACTTGCAAATATGGTTTGAATATGATATGATGTTCTAAGATCGATTTTTGTAGCTATGGAGGTGCCTTATGCCAGCCATTCAGGTCATTTTCGGGGTTATCCTTCTGCTGTTTTCCATTGCGATTACCGTCATTGTAATCCTGCAGGAAGGCCACCAGCAGAATGTGGGCGCCATCACCGGCGGCGCCGATACGTTCCTCTCCAAAAACAAGGCCCGTTCGGTTGACGCGTTTCTGGCGCGCTGGACCAAAGTGATTACCGTAGGCTTCTTTATCCTGGTAATCGCCATCAACATTTTCATGTTCTTCTCATAAGCATGGCGAAGGCCCCTGCCTATCCGGCGGGGGTTTTTCTTTGCGCATGCCCCGCTGCGGGCCGGGGGCCTGCGGCGGGCTGGTTTCGTAGATTTTCTTTTGATTAACGGAGGAAATATGGCAAAAAGATTTAAAAAAAGAGGGGGCGGCCAGGGGGGAAAAGGCCGCCACAGACCGAACGACAAAAAATTCCCTCAGAAGCAGGCCCGGCCTCAGCCTGCCCCGGCCCAAAAGGCCCAGGCCCCGGGCAGGGGGGAGGAAAAGAAAATTCCGGCCAGAATCGTTTCGCTTTCCCGGAATTTCGCCTTTGCCCGCCCTGACGACGGCGGCGAGGACGTGTTTGTCCATGGGGACAGGCTCAACGGCGCTTTCCTGGGGGATCAGGTCCTTCTCACCAACCTGATCCAGCAGGAAAAGGGCCCCAGCGGCGAGGTGGCCCAGGTGGTGCAGGAGGCCCCCCGGCTTCTCACCGGCACCGTGGAGCTTGGCAGCTTCGGCTGGGAGTTCCACGCCTCCGCGGCCATCCGCTACGGCCTGCCCCTGGCGGGGAACAGCCTGCGGCAGCTTCACAGCGGCGACAAGGTGCAGGCGGAAATCCAGAAATCCGGGCGGGACTACGCCGCCCTGGTGGTAAATCGGTACGGCTCCGGCGACAGCGCCCGCATCTGCGCCGACGCCATCATTGACGAATACCAAATCCGGCGGGAGTTCCCCCCGGAGGTGAAGGAGGAGGCCGCCCTGCTTGCCAACCGCCGGGTGACGGAGGAGGAGTGCAGGGGCCGCCTGGACCTGCGGGATCTGGCGGTGTGCACCATTGACAGCGCCTCCGCCAAGGACCTGGACGACGCTATTTCTGTTTCCCGCACCAGAACCGGCTTCAAGCTGGGCGTTCACATTGCGGATGTTTCCCACTACGTGCGCCCCGGCAGCGCCATTGACCGGGAGGCCATGGAGCGCGGAACCTCCGTCTATTTTGCAGACCGCGTCATCCCCATGCTGCCTGAGGAGCTCTCCAACGGGGTGTGCTCGCTGAACGCAGGCGAGGACAAGCTGACCTTTTCCGCCCTTATTTGGCTGGATATGGAAGGGAATATTGAAAAATACGAGTTCCGCAAGTCCGTCATCCATTCCAAGGTACGGGGTGTCTACGCCGAGGTGAACGCCCTGTTCGCCGGTACGGCTTCCAAAGAGCTGCGCCAAAAATACGCGCCCGTCACCCGTTCCCTGAACGCCGCCCGCCGCCTGGCGGATATTTTGAAGGCGCGTTCCCGGAAAATGGGCACGGTGGACCTTGCCAGCAGCGAGCCCCAGTTTGTGCTGGACGAAAACGGGGTCTGCGTGGACGTGATGCCTCACGCCACCGGGGAAAGCGAGCAGATGATTGAACAGCTCATGATTACGGCCAACCAGGCCGCGGCCATGCTGGCGAAGAAGCACCAGCTGCCCTTTGTGTACCGGGTGCATGAGAAGCCCAACCCAGACCGTGTAGACAGCCTGGCAGAGCTTGTCACCGCCCTGGGCCTGAACGCCCTGCCGCTGGCCCACACCGGCGACATCAAGACGGGCGACCTGGCCGCCGTGATGCATCAGGCGGCGGGCACCCCCTCTGAGCGGGTTATTTCCCACCAGATTCTGCGTACCATGGCCAAAGCCCGGTACGACACGGCCCCCCTGGGCCATTTTGGCCTGGCCTTGGAGGATTACTGCCACTTCACCTCGCCTATCCGCCGTTACCCAGACACCTCCATCCACCGCATCCTTTCCCTGTGGCTCAAAACCAGGAACCGGCAGGAGTGCCTGAACCGGTACCAGGGCTTCGCCCAGGAATCCGCTTCCCATTCCTCCGAGTGCGAGGTGCGGGCCATGAACGCCGAGCGAAGCGCAGAGGACTGCTACATGGCGGAATATATGCGGGCCCACCTGGGCGAGCATTTTGTGGGCACCATCAGCGGCGTTACCATGCGGGGGGTGTTTGTGGAGCTTCCCAATACCGTTGAGGGCTTCGTGCCGGTGGAAAGCTTCCCCAACAGCCATTTCCAGTTTGACGGCGTGGTGACCCAGTACGACGAAACCACCGGCCGGAAGCTCACCATAGGGCAGGAGCTTCCCGTGAAGGCGGTGGCGGCCGACGTGTCCAGCGGGCGCATCGACTTCATTTACGACCCGGAAAATTGACAGGGCGCAGCCGCGGCCAAGGAGGGAAAGAATGGAATCGCTGGATTTTTTCAGCATGCAGGAAATGCAGAAGGAGCTGCGGGAGCAGTACCGCTCCCTTTGGGGCGATCTCACGCCGCAGGCGGGCCGCAGCCAGCTTTTGTGGATGATGATTGAAGCGGGCGAGGCGGCCGATGTGATCAAAAAGCAGGGGGACGCCTCCATTATGGAGGACGCCCCGGTACGCGCCCATTTTGTGGAGGAGCTCTGCGACGTGCTGATGTATTTCAACGACGTGATGCTCTGCTATTCCATTTCCCCAGAGGAGCTGCGGCAGGCGTACCTGGAAAAGCATAACCGGAACAAGAAGCGCTGGTGACGGCAGCTGCCCGCCTCAAAGCAAGCCTGGGTTCCCCGAAGGGAGCGGGCTTGCTTTTTTCATGCAGCCCCGCCCCCGTCATATTCCCCCCGGCGGCCCCGTATAATGCAAAAAAAGGCTTTTGTGGGACAAAAGCCGGGGGAGGCTGCAGGGATGGGAAAAAAGCGAGAATCCGGGCAGGGGTTTCTGCGCGGGGCGCTGGTGCTTCTGCTGGCGGTGGGGATTGTGAAGGTGATAGGCGCTTTCTTTAAGATCCCGCTGAACGCTATTATCGGGGACGTGGGCATGGGCTACTTCGGCACGGCCTACACCATTTACAACCCGGTGTTCAGCCTGGCGACGGCCGGGTTCCCGGTGGCGATTGCCAGGCTTGTGTCAGAAAACAAAGAGCTGGGCCGTTACCGGGACGTCCGCAGGCTTCACGCCGTCTCCATTCCCATCTTTTTGCTGCTGGGGGCGCTGGCCTGCGCCCTCATGGCGCTGGGGGCCGCCCCCTTCCTGGCGCTCATCAACCACGGGGATCAAAACGCCCTCCCTGCGGTGTACGTGCTGGCCCCCGCCGTGCTGCTCGGCTCTATGTCGGCCATTTACCGGGGCTATTACGAGGGGCTGGGCGACATGCGCCCCACGGCCCTTTCCGAGGTGGCCGAGGCCGCCTGCAAGCTGGTGCTGGGGCTGTTCTGCGCTTCCTGGGTCATGGACCACGCCATGGAGGAATACGCGCTGCAGGGCACCGTGCTGGGGCAGCCGGCGGCTTCAGAGGAGTACGCCCGTTCCGCCGCCCTTCCCTGGGCGGCGGCGGGGGCCATTCTGGGCGTTACCGCAGGCTCTGTGCTGAGCCTGCTGGTGCTTTTGCTCTACCACCGCCTGCGGGGCGACGGCATCCGGCCCGAGCAGCTGCGGCAGTCCCCCGCCCCGGCAGGCAGAAGGAAGCTGGTGCGCGCCCTGGTGCGCACGGCGGTGCCTGTGGCCCTGGGCGCCCTGGCGGTAAACCTTTCCAGCCTGGTGGACACCGCCTTCCTGCAGAACCGCATCACGGCGGTAATGGAGCAGGATGGGGAGGTGCTGCTGGGACTGTACGGCGGCTTCCTCCGCCCAGAGGACATTGCCCAGGGAAGGGTGCCCACGGCGCTGTTCGGGTGCTACACCAACGCGCTGACCCTCTTTATGCTGGTGCCGGCCATGACCCAGGCCTTCGGCGTTTCCGCCCTGCCCAGCGTCACCGCCGCCTGGACCAGCGGCAGCCGCCGGAAGCTGGAGGCGAGCATTGGCAGCGTGCTGCGGGTGGTGGCCCTGGTCACCGTCCCCGCCGGCATTGCCCTTTCCGTGCTTTCCGGGCCCATCGCCGCCCTGCTGGGGTACAACCCTGTCACGGGGAAAATCCTGGTGCTGCTGGGCCTTGGCTCCATTTTCGCGGCGGCCAACACCCCCATCAACAGCATGCTGCAGGCGGTGGGGCGCATCGATCTGCCGGTGAAGCTGCTCTGCGTGGGGCTTGTCATCAAGGTGGCGCTGAACTACGCCCTCACCAGCGTGCCGGAAATCAATGTGATGGGGGCCGGCGTGGGCACGCTGGTGTGCTACTTTTTCCTGACCTTTTTCGGCCTGGCCGCCCTGGGCAAAGAGACGAACCTTCCCATCCCCCTGTTCCGCCTGTTCGGCAAGCCGTTCCTGGCTTCTCTGGCGGCGGCTGCGGCAGGCTGGAACACGGCGAAGCTGGCGGAACGGTTTGTCCCGCAAAGGGCGGCGGCCCTGCCTGCTATGGCGGTTTTCCTGATTGTGTATGCTTTTTTTGTATTATTTTTCCGGGTTTTGAAAAAATCCGATTTCTCTGCGCTTCCGGCGGGAGAAAAAATTGCGAAAATACTTGAAAAACATCATTGGATAGGGTAAAATAGACTCTACACTGCCATGTTCAGAAGGAGGTGGGCTGCGCTTTGAATTTTGTACGCAAGGAAAGGTATACTATAGAAGATTTGCTTGCGGTTATGGAGGCGCTCCGCTCCCCGGAGGGCTGCCCTTGGGACAGGGAGCAGACCCACGCTTCCCTGCGGAAGTGCTTTCTGGAGGAAACCTACGAGGCGGTGGAGGCCATCGACACCGGCGACGTCTCCCTTCTGGAGGAAGAGCTGGGGGACGTTCTGTTCCAGGTGGTATTCCACGCACAGCTGGAAAAGGAAAAGGGCAGCTTTGATTTCGGCGATGTGGTAAACGGCATCGCCGCCAAAATGGTGCTGCGCCACCCCCATGTGTTCGGCACGGTCTCTGTAGAGGGCACCGAGGACGTTCTGCGGAACTGGGACGCCATTAAGCAGAAGTCCAAGCAGCAGAAAACGCAGCGGCAGGTGCTGGAAAGCGTGTCCAAGGCGCTGCCCGCCCTTATGCGGGCCCAGAAGCTGCAGCGAAAGGCCGGGGCCGGGCTGGAACCCCAGCAGGCGGCGGCCCAGGCGGAGGAATGCCTTTTGCAGCTGAAGAAGGGGGAGACTTCCCAGGAGGAAAAATCCGATGCCCTCGGCAGGCTGCTCTTCGCGGCGGCCGGCCTGGCGGAAGCCCTCCATACCGACGCGGAGGAAGCCCTGACCCGCGCCTGCGGCGCTTTTATTGAGGGTTTCCCGGCAGAAGAAGAAAAGGAAAAGACGTAATTTTCAGCCCATGGCTGATAATTAATAAATATGTGGAGGTCATAAAAATGAATAAGACTGAATTGATTGCTGCTGTTGCAGAGAAGGCCAGTATTTCTAAGAAGGACGCCGACAGCGCCGTAAGCGCTGTGATCGATACCATTGTGGAAGCCCTCGCCGCCGAGGAGAAGGTTCAGCTGGTAGGCTTCGGCACCTTTGAGGTCCGCTCCCGCAGCGCCCGTCAGGGCCGTGACCCCAGAACGAACAACCCCATCACCATTCCGGCTTCCAAGGTTCCCGCGTTCAAGGCCGGCAAGGCGTTCAAGGACGCTGTTGCGAAATAATTGGAAAATGAGGGTCGGGCCGTGGGCTGGGCGCGCTGAGGCGCGCCGCCTGCGGCCTTTTTCTGCCCTTTGGAAAAGCGAGGTGACAAATGATGCGGCTTGACAAATACCTGAAGGTTTCCCGGCTGATCAAGCGCCGCACGGTGGCCAACGAGGCCTGCGACGCCGGCCGTGTTCTGGTGAACGGAAAACCGGCCCGGGCTTCCTACGACGTAAAGACGGGCGACGTGCTTGAAGTGCAGCTGGGCGCGCGCACCCTGAAGGCCCGGGTCCTTTCGGTGACAGAATACGCCAAAAAGGAAGAGGCCGGGGAACTGTACGAATTTATCGACTAAACGGCGCGCCCTCCGCATACAAATTACCATATCGGTAAGAATGCGGAGGGAATGAAATGGCAGAAGAAAAAAAGACGGCGAAGGTCCCCCACAGCGTCATTTTAGAGAACCGGAAGTCCTTTACTGCCACCGGGGTTTCCAATGTGGACAGCTTCGACGATCAGACAATAGTGGCCTACACAGACCTGGGCGAGCTTGTGGTGAAGGGGCGGGGGCTTCACATCAACCGGCTGAACATAGAAACGGGGGAGCTCACCCTCACGGGGGAGGTATCGTCCCTCTCCTACTCCGAGGCGCGCCAGGGCGGGGGGATGCTGTCCCGCCTGTTTAAATGACGGACATGAACCTTCCCCTGGAGGAGCAGGTCCGCGGCTTTCTCATCGCTGTGGCGGCCGGCCTTATCATGGGCCTGCTGTACGACCTGTTCCGTGTGTACCGCCTGCTGATGCGCCCGCCCCGCAGGCAGGTCTTTTTTCTGGACGTCCTGGTGCTGTGCGCCTGCGCCTTCCTCACCTTTCTGGTGGCGCTGGCGGTGAGCAACGGCACGCTGCGGTTTTACATTTTTCTGGGGGAAGGGATCGGCTGGTGCGCCTACGCCCTTTCGCTGGGCCAGGTGACGGTGCGCCTGGCCAGGGTTCTGCTGCGGCTTCTGCAAAAGCTTTTGTTCGCCCCCCTTGCCAGGCTGTGGGCGTTTTGCAGAGGATTGCTGGCCCGCCTGGCCGGGTGCGGCAAAACTTTTTGCAAAAAAATCTTCAAACAGAGAAAAAAGCCCTTGAAACAGCGCGGCAATGTAGTGTATAATCGAAATAGGTTTACGGCGGCCTGGAAAAGGGGCCGCGGGCACGCCGGAAAGGGCGGTGGGTAGCGTGCGCGTCATACAGCCGAAGAAACAGAAAACCAGCCTGCTTTTGAAAATTGCGGTTTTCGCGTTTTCTGTGTATATGATTGCGGCGCTGGTCAACCAGCAGGTGCAGATCAGCGAAAAATCGCGCCAGCTGGAAGAGATTCAGGAACAGCTGCAGGTGCAGGAGATCCGGAACGAGGAGATCCGCCGTGCAATTTCTGACAACGCGGTGCAGACCGACGAGTACATAGAGCGTTACGCCAGGGAAGAGCTGGATTACGCCAAGCCTGGCGAGAGGATTTTCGTCAATATCGCTGGAAATTAAAATTTTATCCACGTTTAAGGAGGACAAAACAGGTTTATGCAGCTTGAGGTTGGAATGATCCTGGAAGGGAAAGTGACAGGGATCACAAAATTCGGCGCGTTTGTAGAGCTGCCGGGCGGACGTACCGGCATGGTGCACATTTCTGAGGTGGCCCCCACCTTCGTGAAGGAAATCCGGGATTTTGTTTCCGAGAACCAGACCGTCAAGGTGAAAATCCTCAATATCGGCGAGGATGGGAAGATCAGCCTCTCCATGAAGCGCGCCGTGGAACCGCCCCCGCGTTCCGGGAACAGCGGCCCCCGCGCCCCGCGCCCTGCCCGCCCCGGCAATTACGAGTGGCAGAGCCGCCGGAATGAGGGCGGCACCTTTGAAGAGATGATGTCCCGCTTTAAGCAGACCAGCGATGAAAAAATGTCCGATCTGAAACGCTGTATGGAATCCAAGCGCGGGGGCTTTTCCCGCCATGGGGGTTCCCAGAAATAACGCTGGAAAGCAGAACAGGGAAAGGCGGAGTGGAACAGCACCCTCCGTCTTTTTTACGCCGTCAGGGGCGAAATTTGTAGACTTTTGAGATTAGGGGAGCGTGAATCCGTTGCTTTTTACCAATGCGGTGATCCATACCATGGCCGGCGCTACGCTGAAAAGCGGCTACCTTCGCATAGAGGGGACGAAAATTATGGAGGTGGGGGCCATGCCGCTCACCAGCGGCGAGGAGGGCATCGATCTGGAGGGGGCCCATGTGTACCCGGGCTTCATCGACGCGCATACCCATATCGGCATGTGGGAGGACGGCCTGACCTTTGAGGGGGACGACGGAAACGAGGAAACCGACCCGGTGCAGCCCCACCTGCGGGCCATCGACGCGGTGAACCCCATGGATCGCTGCTTTTCCGAGGCGGTGGACGCGGGGATTACCACCGTGCTCACCGGGCCGGGCAGCGCCAACCCCATAGGCGGCCAGTTCGCCGCCCTGAAAACCTACGGCAGGCGGGTGGACAAGATGATTGTCCGCGCCCCGGTAGCCATGAAGATGGCGCTGGGAGAAAACCCCAAAAATGTGTACCACGACAAAAACCAGTCGCCCTCCACCCGCATGGCCACCGCGGCCCTCATTCGGGATCAGCTTCAAAAGGCCAGGCGCTATGAAGAGGCCCTGGTGCGGGCCGAGGCCGACAAGGAGCTTGACCCGCCGGAGTACGACAGCAAATGCGAGGCGCTCATCCCCGTTCTCAGGGGGGAGGAGAAGGTGCATTTTCACGCCCACCGCGCCGACGATATTTTTACCGCCATGCGCATCGCCGCTGAGTTCGGTCTTGACTATGTCATCGTCCACGGCACAGAGGGCGGCCTCATCGCCGACGAGCTGGCCGAGGACAAGGTGCGGGTGCTTTCCGGCCCGCTTCTCTGCGACCGCTCCAAGCCGGAGCTGCGGAACCTGACCCCCGCCACCCCCGGCAAGCTGGCAGAGGCCGGCGTGCCCACCGCCATCATCACCGACCATCCGGTGGTCCCCATCCAGTACCTGCCCCTTTGCGCCGCCCTCGCCGTGCGGGAGGGAATGAGCGAGGAGGACGCCCTGGCCGCCATTACCTGCAACCCGGCCAAAATCTGCGGCATCGACGACCGCGTGGGAACCCTGGAGGCTGGGAAGGACGCGGATTTTGTCGTGTTCCGGAAAAACCCCCTCTCCCTTTCCGCCAGGCCTGAAATGGTGTTCATCAGCGGCCAGCGGGTACGGTAAGGAGACAAGCCATGCGAGAGGTTGACGTAAAAGAGATTACGGAGGCGGTGGCCCGCCTTTGCGTAGAGGCCAACCGCTTTCTTCCCGAGGATTTGGAGGAGCGGATCACCGCCGCCTCCGGGCAGGAAACCAGCCAGCTGGGCCGCGCGGTTCTGTGCGACCTGTGCGAAAACCTGCAGGCGGCCCGCCAGCTCAAACTGCCGGTCTGCCAGGATACCGGTATGGCGGTGGTATTCGCCCAGGTGGGGCAGGACGTGCACCTGACAGGCGGTTCCTTTGAAGCGGCGGTAAACGAGGGGGTGCGCCAGGGCTACACCAAGGGCCTGCTGCGGTGCTCGGTGGCTGCCGACCCCATTCGCCGGGGAAACACAGGCGACAACACCCCTGCGGTGCTGCACACCAGGCTGGTGCCGGGGGATAGGATTGTTCTCACCGTGGCGCCCAAGGGCTTCGGCAGCGAGAATATGAGCCGCCTGCGCATGATGACCCCCGCCGCCTCTGAGCAGGACATTATTGATTTCGTAGCGGAAACCGTGCGGGAAGCCGGCGGGAACCCCTGCCCGCCGGTGGTGCTGGGCGTAGGGATTGGCGGCGACTTCGAGCAGTGCGCCCTGCTGGCCAAGCAGGCCCTGTGCCGCCCGGTTTCCCAGCCGAACAGCGACCCCTACTATGCCGGGCTGGAAGAAAAGATGCTGCAGGCGGTAAACCAGCTGGGGGTAGGCCCCCAGGGGTTCGGGGGCAGCGTGACGGCGCTGGCGGTGAACATTGAACAGGCGCCCACCCACATTGCGGGCCTGCCGGTGGCCGTCAATGTGGGCTGCCATGTAACGCGTCATAAAAAGATAACAATTTAATCATAAATTTTATTTACTTTTTTATCTGGTATTGCTATAATAAAGGTAGCAGATTTATCCCTGCACC
>DVMK01000151.1 GCA_018715025.1 Candidatus Caccousia avistercoris | reverse complement strand
AAGAGAGGGCTTCGCTATGGGTGAAAAGATGAGACTGTACGGCTTCAACAATCTGACAAAGGCGCTCAGCTTTAATATTTACGACGTGTGCTACGCGAAAACGGCGCGGGAGCAGAAGGACTATATTTCCTACATAGACGAGCAGTACAATTCCCAGCGGCTCACCAAAATCCTCACCAACCTGACAGAGATGATCGGCGCCAAGGTGCTGAACATCGCCCAGCAGGACTACGACCCCCAGGGGGCCTCTGTCACGATTCTGATCGCAGAGGGCTCCATGATCCCCGTGGGGGAAACCCAGCTGGCCCACCTGGACAAAAGCCATGTCACGGTGCACACTTACCCAGAGTACCACCCGGAAACCTTTCTTGCCACCTTCCGGGTAGACATTGACGTGGCCACCTGCGGGGAAATTACCCCGCTTTCCACCCTGGATTACCTCATTGGCTCGTTTGACTCTGACATCATCACCATGGACTACCGGGTGCGGGGCTTCACCAGGGACGTGAACGGGAAGAAGCTGTTTCTTGACCACCGGATCACCTCCATTCAGGATTATATTTCCGAGAGCATCCTGCGCCGGTACGACGCGGTGGACATCAACGTGTACCAGTCCAACATTTTCCACACCAAGATGATGCTGAAGGAAATTGACCTGCAGAATTATCTGTTCAAAACGGATGTGTACGAGCTGCCGCCCCAGACCCGGCTTGACATTATGAATAACCTTCGCCGGGAGATGATTGAGATCTTCAGCGGGCGGAACATTTATTGAGAAGGAGGGAAGGCGCGTGAGCCATTTACATCAGGAAAAGGCGCCTATTTACGAGGCGCTGGAACGGTTCCGGCAAATGCGGGTGGTCCCCTTTGACGTGCCGGGCCACAAGCGGGGCCGGGGCAACCCAGAGCTTACCGCCCTGCTGGGGGAGCAGTGCGTCAGCATGGATGTGAATTCCATGAAGCCCCTGGACAACCTGTGCCACCCGGTTTCTGTCATTCGGGAGGCGGAGGAGCTGGCGGCAGACGCCTTCGGCGCCGCCCACGCCTTCCTTATGGTGGGGGGCACCACCTCGGCGGTGCAGAGCATGGTTCTCTCTGTGGTGAAGCGGGGCGAGAAGATCATCCTGCCCCGGAACGTACACCGCAGCGTGATGGGCGCCCTGGTGCTGTGCGGCGCTGTGCCGGTGTACGTGAACCCTGAGTGCGACCACCGGCTGGGCATCTCGCTGGGGATGAGCGTGCCTGCGGTAGAGAGGGCTATTCGGGAAAACCCGGACGCCAAGGCCGTGCTGGTAAACAACCCCACCTATTACGGCATCTGCTCTGACCTGCGCGCCATTGTGAAGCTGGCCCACAGCCACGGCATGCTGTGCCTGGCCGACGAGGCCCACGGCACCCACTTCTATTTCGGGGAGGGCCTGCCTGTTTCTGCCATGGCGGCGGGGGCCGACATGGCCGCCGTCTCTATGCACAAGTCGGGGGGCAGCCTGACACAAAGCTCGCTTCTGCTGGCGGGCCCCGCCGTGCAGGAGGGGTATGTGCGGCAGATCATCAACCTGACCCAGACCACCAGCGGCTCGTACCTGCTGCTTTCCAGCCTGGACATTTCCCGCCGGAACCTGGCCCTGCGCGGGCGGGAGGATTTCCGCCGGGTGGTGGAGCTGGCGGAGTACGCCCGGCGGGAGATTAACGATATTGGCGGCTACTACGCCTATTCCCGCGAGCTCTGCAACGGGGACAGCGTGTACGATTTCGACGTGACGAAGCTTTCTGTGAACACGCTGGACGTGGGCCTGGCAGGCATTGAGGTGTACGACCTTCTGCGGGACGAGTACGACATTCAAATTGAATTCGGCGACCTGGGGAACATTTTGGCCTACATTTCTGTGGGCGACCGCCCCCGGGACATTGAGCGGCTGGTAAGCGCCCTTTCTGAGGTGCGCCGCCGCTTTGGGAAGAAGGGCGCCAAGCTGATGGTGCAGGAATACATTGACCCGCAGGTGGCCGTTTCCCCCCAGGACGCCTTCTACGCCCCCAAGGAATCGCTCCCCCTGCGGGAGACGGCCGGCCGGGTGTGCAGCGAGTTTGTCATGTGCTACCCGCCGGGCATTCCCATCCTGGCCCCGGGGGAGCGGATCACCCCCCAGATCCTGGACTATATTGAATACGCCAAGCGCAAGGGCTGCTCTATGACGGGCCCGGAAAACCCCGAAATTGAGCGGCTGAACGTTCTCACAAAGGAGGCTTGACCAGACGATGGATTTTTGGTTTTCAGAATTTCAGACCCCCAACGTGAAGCTGTCCATCCGCGTGGATCAGCAGCTTTTTTCAGGAAAAAGCGAATTCCAGCGGATCGACGTGTTCGACTCCCCGGAATTCGGCCGGTTCCTCACCCTGGACGGCTACATGATGCTGACGGAAAAGGACGAATTCATCTACCATGAGATGATCACCCACATCCCCCTGGCGGTGCACCCCAAGGTGCGCGATGTGCTTGTCATCGGCGCAGGGGACGGCGGCGTTATCCGCGAGCTGGCCCGCTACCCGGAGATTGAGCACATCGACATGGCGGAGATTGACCCGCTGGTGGTGGAGGTATGCAAGAAATACCTGCCCCAAACCGCCTGCCGCCTGAACGACCCCCGGCTTTCCATCCATTATGAGGACGGCGTGCGGTTCATCCGTTCCAAAGAAAACTGCTACGACCTGATTATCGTGGATTCCACCGACCCCTTCGGGCCGGGGGAAGGGCTGTTCACCCTGGAATTTTACGGCAGCTGCTTCAAGGCCCTGCGGGAGGACGGGATTATGGTGAACCAGCACGAGAGCCCCTTCTACCAGGCGGACGCCACCGCCTGCCAGCGGGCGCACAAGCGGATTGTGGAATCCTTCCCCATCAGCCGGGTGTACCAGGCCCACATTCCCACCTACCCCTCGGGCCACTGGCTGTTCGGCTTCGCCTCGAAAAAATACCACCCCCTGCGGGACCTGCGGGAGACGGAATGGAACATGCGGGGGCTGAAATGCCGCTACTACACCACCACACTGCACAAGGGGGCCTTTTACCTGCCCGCCTACGTAGAGGAGATGCTGCTGGATGTTGAACAAAAATACTGAGACCTTTCTGTGCTGCGGCAAGCCGCTGGAGGAGGCCGCCACCGTGCTGTTCGGCGCGCCCTTCGACAGCACCACCTCGTACCGGCCGGGAACCCGCTTCGGCAGCCGGGCGATCCGCCAGGAGTCCTACGGGCTGGAAAGCTACAGCCCGTACCAGGACAAGGACCTGGAGGACACCGCCGTGCTGGACGCCGGCGACCTGGAGCTGTGCCTGGGGGACGCGGCGGCGGCCCTGAACCAGATTGAGGAACGGGCCGGGGAAATTCTGGACGCCGGGAAGCGCCCCTTCCTGCTGGGCGGGGAGCACCTGGTAACTTTGGGCGCCTTCCGAGCTGTGTTTGCCCGCCGCCCCGACATTCACGTGATACATTTTGACGCCCACGCCGACCTGCGGGAGGACTACCTGGGCGCCCGCCTTTCCCACGCCTGCGTGCTGCGCCGCTGCTGGGAGCTTGCCGGGGACGGGCGCATCTTCCAGTTCGGCATCCGCTCCGGCGACCGGGCGGAATTCCATTGGGGAAGGGACCATGTGGCCACCCGCCGCTTTGACTTTCAGGGGCTGGAGGAAACCCTGGCCCGGCTGGCGGGGAAGCCGGTGTACCTCACCGTGGATCTGGACGTGCTGGACCCCTCCGTGTTCCCCGGCACCGGCACGCCGGAGCCCGGCGGCGTTTCCTTCGACGCCCTGCGCCGGGCCGTCACCCTGGTGTGCAGCACAGCCAACGTGGTGGCCTGCGACGTGAACGAGCTGAGCCCCCCCTACGACCCCAGCGGCATCGCCACGGCGGCCGCCTGCAAAATTGTGCGGGAAATGCTGCTGGCGCTGAAATAAGGCCGGAAACCGGAAGCGGGCCCCGTGCCCCCCGCCCGGCCGTCTGTAAAACCGTTTCATATATTAACCATTCTATACAGGAGGAATGCATCATGGGAAAAGTCTTAATCATCGGATGCGGCGGCGTGGCCTCTGTGGCCATTCAGAAATGCTGCCAGAACAGCGAGGTTTTCACTGAGATCTGCATCGCCAGCCGCACCAAGTCCAAGTGCGACGCCCTGAAAGAGAAGCTGGAGGGGAAAACCGCCACGAAAATTACAACCCGCCAGGTGGACGCGGACAAGGTGGAGGAGCTCATCGCCCTCATCCGCGACGTGAAGCCCGACCTGGTGATGAACATCGCCCTCCCCTACCAGGACCTGACCATTATGGACGCCTGCCTGGCCTGCGGCGTCAACTACCTGGACACCGCCAACTACGAGCCGGAAAACCTGGACGACCCCGAATGGAAGGCCGCCTATGAGAAGCGGTGCCGGGAAGAGGGCTTTTCCGCCTACTTTGACTACAGCTACCAGTGGGCCTACCAGGAAAAATTCAAGGCGGCCGGCCTCACCGCCCTGCTGGGCACCGGCTTCGACCCCGGCGTAACCCAGGTGTTCTGCGCCTATGCCCAGAAGCACCTGTTCGACCAAATCGACACCATCGACATTCTGGACTGCAACGGCGGCGACCACGGCTACCCCTTCGCCACCAATTTCAACCCCGAGGTCAACCTGCGGGAGGTTTCCGCCCCCGGCTCTTACTGGGAGAACGGCCGCTGGGTAGAGATTCCGCCCATGAGCATCAAGCGGGAATACCGCTTCGACCAGGTAGGGGAAAAGGACATGTACCTGCTCCACCACGAGGAGATTGAATCCCTGGCCAAGAACATCCCCGGCGTCAAGCGCATCCGCTTCTTCATGACCTTCGGCCAGAGCTACCTGACCCACATGAAGTGCCTGGAAAACGTGGGGATGCTCTCCACCACCCCCATCCAGTTCCAGGGCCAGTCCATCGTCCCCATCCAGTTCCTGAAGGCCCTTCTGCCCGACCCTGCCTCCCTGGGCCCCCGCACGGTGGGCAAAACCAACATTGGCTGCATTTTCACCGGCAAAAAGGACGGGAAGGAAAAAACCGCCTACATCTATAATGTGTGCGACCACCAGGAATGCTACCGGGAGGTAGGCTCCCAGGCCATTTCTTACACCACCGGCGTGCCGGCCATGATCGGCGCCATGATGATGCTCACTGGCAAATGGCAGAAGCCCGGCGTTTACACCTGCGAGGAGTTTGACCCGGATCCGTACATGGAGGCCCTGAACCAGTGGGGCCTGCCCTGGCAGATCGACGGCGCTCCCGTGCTGGTGGACTAATGGGGAGAGAGCAAGGCGCGGGTGGCGGCTTCCCCACCCCCTATTTCCTCATTGACGAGGCGAGGCTCCGGCACAACCTGGAGATCCTCCGGGAGGTGCAGGAGGAGGCCGGGTGCAAAATCCTGCTGGCCCAGAAGGCCTTCTCCATGTTCGCCGCCTACCCCCTGCTGCGCCGGTTCCTGGCAGGCTCCACCGCCAGCGGCCTGTACGAGGCCCGGCTGGGCCATGAGGAATTCGGCGGGGAAACCCACGTGTTCTCCCCCGCCTACCGGCAGGAGGAATTCGCCGAGCTTCTGCAGTACGCAGACCACATTGTATTCAACACCCCCAGCCAGGCGCGGCGGTTCGCCCCCATCGCCAGGGCGGCGGGCAAGCAGGTGGGCCTGCGGGTGAACCCGGAGTGCTCCACCCAGGAAGGGCACGCCATCTACGACCCCTGTTCCCCCGGTTCCCGGCTGGGCACCACGCGGGCGAATTTCGACCCGGAGCTTCTGCCCCTTCTGGACGGGCTGCACTTCCACACCCTCTGCGAGCAGGATTCCGACGCCCTGGAAACCACCGCGGCCGCCTTTGAGGAAGGGTTTGGGGAATTCCTTCCCGGCCTTTCCTGGCTGAACCTGGGCGGCGGCCACCACATTACCAGGGCGGACTACGACCGGAAACGGCTGGTTCGCATCGTAAAGGGCCTGCGGGAGCGCTACGGTCTGGAAATTTACCTGGAGCCCGGCGAGGCTGTGGTGCTGAACGCGGGCTTCCTGGTGTGCTCTGTGCTGGACACCCTTCACAACGGCATGGACATTGCCATTCTGGACACCTCCGCCGCCTGCCACATGCCCGACGTGCTGGAAATGCCCTACCGGCCCCCTCTGCAGAACGCCGGCCTGCCGGGGGAAAAGCCCTTTACCTTCCGCCTGGGCGGCCCCACCTGCCTGGCGGGGGATGTGATAGGGGACTACTCCTTCGACGAGCCCCTCCAGCCAGGCGACCGGCTGGTGTTTGAGGACATGGCCCTGTACACCATGGTGAAAACCAACACCTTCAACGGCATGCCGCTGCCCGCCATTGTGTGGCGCAGCGCCCAGGGGGAGCTTTCTCTGGTAAAGCGCTTCGGCTACGAGGATTTTAAAGGCAGGCTTTCCTGACTGCCGCAGCAAATCACAACCACCCGTAAAACGGGTGGTTTGCACAAAGGCTAAAAGCCTAGGATACCGGCCAGCGTCTAAAGGCGCTGGCTTTCTCCTTTTTCAAAGGTTCAAGCCTATTGCCTTTGCCTCTTTTGCCGCCCCTTAAGGGGCGCTCGTATTACTTGCTACCCTTAAAAGGGTCTTCGTATTCTTTTACACTCAGCTTATCCAGCGCTATGTCGTGCTTCTCCTGATCCTGAATGTATTTTCGTATTGTAGCCTCATTGAGCCCTACCGTGGATACATAATATCCCTCAGCCCAGAAATGGCGGTTTCCAAACTTGTATTTCAAGTTTGCATGTTTGTCAAACATCATCAAGGCGCTTTTTCCTTTCAGGTACCCCATGAA
>DVMK01000150.1 GCA_018715025.1 Candidatus Caccousia avistercoris | reverse complement strand
CCTCGCTGCTCACTTTTCTCTCAGCGCTTGGCCGGCTTGTGCCCTTAGGGTCACTAAACGCCGGCCCCTTTACAGGAACACTCGCAATCTTACGATTGCGAAAGTTCCTCCGCATTTTTGGGGGTACGGCTCACCGGGAGCTGGCGGGCAATATCCACCGCGGTGGCTACGGAGGCTTTGCAGTGCTCGTTCGGCAACCGGAGGCTTCCCTCTTTGAGGGAGCTGGCGCGCCGCGCAACTTTCGCTTTCGCTTAAATTGTTATTCTAAATCCCCCAGCTTGAAATTATAAATGTAAGGATGAGCGCAATGCCATATTCTGTTGGAATGGTCAGCCTTGGCTGTGAAAAAAACCGTGTGGACGCGGAAATGATGATGGCCGCCCTGGAACAGGCCGGATATGAACTGAAGGACGACGCCGCCCTGGCGGACGTGGCCATCGTGAACACCTGCGGGTTTATTGAGGACGCAAAAAAGGAATCCATTGAAGAAATTCTGGAACTGGCCCGCCTGAAAAAGGAGGGGCGCATCCGGGCCCTGGTGGTAACCGGATGCATGGCGGAACGGTACCGGGAAGAGGTCCGGCGGGAAATTCCCGAGGCCGACGCGGTCTGCGGCATCGGCGCCAACGGCGACATCGCCGCCGTGGTGGCCCAGGCCCTGGCCGGGGAACACCCCGAGCTCTTCCCGGAAAAGTGCCTGCTCCCCCTGGAAGGGCGCCGGGTGCGCAGCACCCCCAGCTACTTTGCCTACCTGAAAATTGCAGAGGGCTGCGACAACCGGTGCTCCTACTGCGCCATTCCCATGATCCGCGGCGGCTACCGCAGCCGTACCATGGAGAGCATTGTGCAGGAGGCGGAGCAGCTGGCGGCAGAGGGGGCCAAGGAGCTCATCCTCATTGCCCAGGACACCACCCGCTACGGCAAGGATCTGTACGGCCGCTATGCCCTGCCCGAGCTTCTTCGCCGCCTGTGCGCCGTGGAGGGGCCCCGGTGGATCCGCCTGCTGTACTGCTACCCGGAAGCCATTACCGACGAGCTGCTGGACGTGATGGCCGCAGAGAAAAAGATTGTAAAATACATGGATTTGCCCCTGCAGCACTGCTCGCAGCCTGTGCTGCGCGCCATGCGCCGCGCCGGCAGCCGGCAGGAGCTGACCGCCCTGCTGCGGAAGCTGCGCCAGCGGATTCCCGGCCTGGTGCTGCGCACCACCATGATCACCGGCTTCCCCGGCGAAACCGAGGAGGACTTTGAAGAGCTGTGCCAGTTTGCCAAGGAAATGCGCTTTGAACGGCTCGGCTGCTTCGCCTACTCGCAGGAGGAGGGCACCCCCGCCGGGGCCATGGAAAACCAGGTGGAGCCGGAGGTGCGCCAGGAGCGCCGGAACATCCTCATGGAACAGCAGATGAACATAATGCAGGAATGGGGAGAAAGCCGCGTGGGCCAGACGGTGGAGGTGCTGGTAGAGGGCTTCGACCGGTACGCAGAGTGCTGGTTCGGCCGCAGCGCCGCCGACGCCCCCGACGTGGACGGAAAAATCTTTTTCCTGGCAAACGGAAAGCGCCCCCGGCTGGGCGAATTCCGCAAAATCAAAATTACCGACTGCATCGACTGTGACTTAATGGGAGAGATTGTGGGATAAAAGGGGGCTGCCGTTTTGAACCTACCAAATCGATTGACTGTCCTTCGCATCATTATGGTGCCGGTTTTCGTCGCGTTTCTTCTGGCAGAGGGGCTTCCTCACCATTATCTGGCGGCCCTGGCGCTGTTCGCCGCCGCCTCCTACACCGACCATCTGGACGGGAAGCTGGCCCGCAGCCGCAACCTGATCACTACATTTGGCAAATTCATGGATCCTTTGGCGGATAAGATTCTGGTGATCTCCGCGCTGGTGTGCTTTGTGGCCCTGGGCCTGGCCAATGTGTGGCTGGTGCTCATCATCATTTTCCGGGAATTTATGGTCACCTCCATCCGTCTGGTGGCGGTGGACAGCGGCGTGGTCATTGCCGCCAACCGGTGGGGCAAGGTAAAGACGGTAAGCCAGGTGGTGGCTATCCTGGTCATCCTGCTGCTTCAGTACCTGCTGGAGCTGGCGGGGCTGGGGCTGCTGCCCGCCCTGGCCGGGGCGCAGATCCAAAGCGCCTTTGTCCTTGCCGGGAACGTCTTTCTTCTCATCGCCACCTTTTTTGCCGTCCTTTCCGGCGGCGTATATTTGAAGCAGAACTGGGGCCTGGTCGCCAAAGAAATGTGACGCAGGCGCGGGGCGGGAAAGCGGGCCGCCGGGAAATCCGGCAGCCCGCATCTTCTGCTTTGGCAGGCGCTTATTCTTCAGAAAGCGGGTGCTTTATGAAACGAAATTTGTGGCTGGCGGCCCTGTTCGCAGGCCTGCTGCTGTCTGGCTGCCGCATAGAAATTCACTCCGCGCCGGCTCCCGAAGCTTCGCAGGAGCCTTCCCCGGCGGCCCAGAGCTCCTCCCGGGCCGAACCCTCCTCCCAGACTGAGAATTCCCCGGCAGGGGAAGGCGGGGCCGGCCCCTCTGCTTCTGCCGGGAGCGCCGCGCCTGCGGGGGAAACCGACTCGGAAGCCGCGCTGGCCATCGCCCTGGAAAACGCCGGAACACCCAAAGCGGACGCCCGCAATGTGAAGGTAGAGCGGGACGAGGAAAACGGCGTCTCGGTTTTTCAGGTGGAATTTGAAACGGAATACGGCGATTATGATTTTGAAATTGCCGCTGCAAACGGGGAAATTGTGGGCGCCGACTATGAGGTGGACGAAGAATGGCTGGACAGGCTGGGCGGAAGCCCCGTCACGCTGGAGGAGGCCAAGGGGATTGTTCAGGGCAAGGTGTCCGGCTCCCGCACGGAAGACATTCAGATTTGGGAGGAAGGCGGCGGCAGGGGCCGCTTTGAGGGGGAGCTGTTTCACGACGGCATGAAATATGAGTTTGAGATAGATCCAAATACGGGGATTATCTTTGACTGGAATGCGGATCTGCGGGAATAATTGTGAGAAACGCCTCCTTTCCCAATAAAACAGGAAG
>DVMK01000149.1 GCA_018715025.1 Candidatus Caccousia avistercoris | reverse complement strand
AATAAAGTCAGAGCAACGCGAAGTGTAATTTGCGGGACGCTACCCCGCAAATTATACTTCGACGCGTGACGCGGCTCTGCCGCGGCACAATGCAAACCATTTTGAAAAAGTTTGATCAAAACTTTATAATTTGCCCTCTTTTAAATCGATAGTATAAACGTAAAATAATATTACATATTGTACATGTGGTTCAGCGGGCCGCTGCCATGGCCCAGGTTCAGCCCGGCCCTGAGGGCCCCGGTCAGGTAAGCCTTGGCACGCTCTACGCTTTCTTCCACAGTGTAGCCGTCCGCCAGGGCGCAGGCAATGGCAGAGGAAAGGGTGCAGCCGGTGCCGTGTGTGTTGGGGTTGTCCACCCTGGGGCCTGCAATCCACAGCTTTTCCCCCTGGCAGTACAGCAGGTCATCGGCGCAGCCCTCCAGGTGGCCGCCCTTCACCAGAATGCTGCCCTCGTACCCCTTGGCAATCTGTTCGGCGGCGGCTTCCATTTCTTCCCTGCACCGCACCGGCAGCCCGCTGAGGCAGGCGGCTTCGGCCATGTTGGGGGTAATCACCTTGGCCAGGGGAATCAGGCGGCTCACCAGGGCGTCCATGGCCCCTTCGTCCAGCAGGCGGCTTCCGCTGGTGGCGATCATCACCGGATCCACCACAATATTGTCCGCCTTATACTCCTGCAGCTTGTCCGCAATCACGCGGATTAACGCCTCAGAGGATACCATTCCTATTTTTATACTGTCAGGATAAATATCCTGAAATACGCAGTCCAGCTGCTGGGCGAGGAATTCGGGGGAGGCCTCCTGCACAGCGGCCACGCCCATGGTGTTTTGGGCGGTGAGGGCGGTCACGGCGGTCATGGCGAACATTTTGTGGGCGGTAATGGTTTTGATGTCGGCCTGAATGCCCGCCCCGCCGCTGGAGTCGGAGCCCGCGATGCTGAGCACGGTGGCCATGGGGAACCAGCCCTTCATCTGCTCCAGCAGGTTCCGGGCCGCGGCCTGGGTGTCGTCCTTGGCGAAGATGGCGGAAACCACCGCCGCCCCCGCCAGGCCGCAGCCAGCCAGGGAAGAAATATTTTCCTCTGAGATGCCCCCTATCGCCACCACCGGCAGGGGGGTGGCGGCGCAGATCTGCCGCAGGGTTTCCCGGGGCATGGCCCCGGCGTCGCGCTTGGTTGAGGTGGCGAACACAGCGCCCACGCCCAGGTAGTCGGCGCCGTCGCGGGCGGCGGCCAGGGCCTGCTCTACGCTGTGTACAGAAACGCCTACTATTTTTTCCGGGCCCAGCAGGCGGCGGGCCTCGGCGCAGGGCATGTCGTCCTGGCCCACATGAACGCCGTCCGCCCCGCAGGCCAGCGCCAGGTTAATGTCGTCGTTTACCAGGAAGGGCACGTGGTACCGCTCTGTCAGGGCGCGCAGCTCCCTGGCTTCCGCCATGGCGTCCTCCCAGGTTTTTCTCTTTTCCCGCAGCTGCACCATGGTGGCCCCGCCGCGGATCGCCTCCTCCACGCAGTGGGTCAGGGTGCGGCCCCGCAGCCAGGCACAGTCCGTCACCGCGTACAGCTTCAATTCCTTCTTCAGTCTGTTTCTCGAATACAATACTCACACCTCCGGGCGGGCGGCGCCCGCCGACAAGTCGCGCACCCCTTCGGGGCAAAAGCCGCGGCCTGCAGCCTGCGGCTGTGCTTCCCGGGCAGGGGAGCTGTGTACTGCAGCAGCGCCCCGGAACCTTGCCGTAAGGTTCTGCGGTTTGTGCATTTCCAACACAGAATAGTCCGCCGATATTATACCATTCCGGTATTTTATTGTCAATCATAGCCAATCCGCCGCCCTTTGTTTTATGCGCTCATCCAAAATCCCTGCCTTTTTTCCCGCGGGAAAGGAAGAGAAAGAAGAATGGATAAAATGTAGAGAAAAATCTATTCCATTTCCCCTTCCTTGTGGTAAAATAGACGGAGAAGCGCCCCCCCGGGGGGAGCAGCCGCAGGCGAGGAGTGACATTATGCTGGTAAGTCAGGAAATCAGAAAAATTGCGCCGGAGATGGATCCGCTGCGCATGGGAATGGGATGGACGGAGGAGGATTTGGAGAAGCCCCAGCTTTTGGTGGAAAGCACCTTTGGGGAAAGCCACCCGGGCAGCGCCCACCTGCTGCGGGCCGCAGACAGCGCCGCGGCCGGGATCCGGGCGGAAGGGGGGCGTGGGGCCAGGTACTTTGCCACCGACATCTGCGACGGCATGGCCCAGGGCCACGACGGCATCAACTATTCGCTGGCCTCCCGCGACATCCTGTGCGATCTCATCGAAATCCACGCCAGGGCCACCCCCTTTGACGGGGCGGTGTTCCTGGCCAGCTGCGACAAATCTGTACCGGCCCATTTGATGGCCGTGGGCCGGATCAACATCCCCTCCGTCATGGTGACCGGCGGGGTTATGGACGCAGGTCCCGGCATGCTCACCCTGGAGCAGATTGGCAAGTACAGCGCCATGTACCAGCGGGGCGAGCTGAGCGGGGAGCAGCTTACCTGGTACAAGCACCATGCCTGCCCCTCCTGCGGGGCCTGCTCCTTCCTGGGCACCGCCACCACCATGCAGATTATGGCGGAAGCCCTGGGCCTTATGCTGCCCGGCACCGCCCTGCTGCCCGCCGTCAGCCCCCTGCTGCAGCAGGCCGCCGTGCGGGCCGGGCGGCAGGCGGTGCGGCTGGCCCGCCTGGGGCTGAAGCCCCGGGACATTGTGACGGAAAAAAGCTTTGAAAACGCCGTGATGGTTCATGCCGCCGTCTCCGGCTCCACCAACGCCCTCATGCATCTGCCCGCAGCCGCCAGAGAATTCGGCGTCCCCCTGGACGCGGATTCCTTCGACCGGCTTCACCGGGGGGCCCGCTACCTGCTGAATATCCGCCCGGCCGGGGAATGGCCCGCCCAGTATTTCCACGGGGCGGGCGGCGTTCCCCAGGTGATGGAGGAGATTAAGTCCGCCCTTCACCTGGATGTGATGACCGTCACCGGCAAAACCCTGGGGGAAAACCTGGAGGAACTGAAGCGTTCCGGCTATTACGAAGAATGCGCCCGGGAACTGGCAGCCGCGGGCCTTTCCCGCACCGATGTGATCCGCCCCTTTGGGGATCCCATCGGCTGCGACGGGGCGGTGGCCGTGCTGCGGGGCAACCTGGCCCCCGAGGGCTGCGTGGTCAAGCACACCGCCGTACCCCGGGAAATGTTCCGGGCCACCCTGCGGGCCAGGCCCTTCGACTGCGAGGAGGACGCCATTGCCGCCGTGCTCTCTCACCGGATTCAGCCGGGCGACGCGGTGATCATCCGGTACGAGGGGCCCAGGGGCAGCGGCATGCCAGAGATGTTCTACACCACCGAGGCCATCTCCTCTGACGAGGCCCTGGGCCGCAGCATCGCCCTCATTACAGACGGGCGTTTTTCCGGGGCCAGCAAGGGCCCGGCGGTGGGGCATGTTTCGCCGGAAGCCGCCCAGGGCGGGCCCATCGCCCTGGTGGAGGAGGGCGACCTCGTCCAGCTGGACATTCCCGGCCGGGTGCTGCGCATCTGCGGCGTTCGGGGGGAGGAAAAATCCGAGGAGGACATTCAGCGCATCCTGGCGGAACGCCGCGCCCGCTGGCAGCCCCGCCCGCCGAAGTATACCCAGGGCGTGCTGGGGTTGTACACCAGGCACGCCGCTTCCCCCATGAAGGGCGGTTTTATGGATGGGGAGGAAAAGGCCTGAGGGGAACGATATATTCGTAGAACAATTTAAAATTAGAGCGAGTATTAAAGTTTTCGTCCACCTTTTTCAAAAGGGTGCGGCATGCCGGTGGCATGCAAACAGCAGCGACCGAACCGGCAGGTGAGACCTGGCGGGGTGCAGGGGCAGAGCCTCGCAGATAGCCGTGAAACGGCTTCATAATAGGTAAGCAGACAGAGGCGAAGCCTCGAATCTGCGACTGTTATGCTCTATGGCACTGTTTTATCTGAATTGCTTTATTTTAGAAATTCATCTAATTTTTACTTTGCCGCTCGCCGCGGCGGGCCATACTTTCTTGACGAAAAGAAAGTATGCAAAGATTCGCGGGGGGCCCCCGCCCCCTCGACCCCGGGGGCTGTCCTGCCTTTCCCTCGCCGCTCACTTTTCCCTCAGCGCTTGGCCGGCTTGTGCCCTTAGGGTCACTAAACGCCGGCCCCCTACAGGAACACTCGCAATCTTACGATTGCGAAAGTTCCTCCGCATTTTTAGGGGTACGGCTTACCGGTAGCTGGTGGGCGGCATCCGCCGCAGTGGGAGAGGAAGCCCGGGTACTTTGATCGGCAGCATGAGGCTCCCTCCTAGAGGGAGCTGGCGCGCCGTGAAGCGGCGTGACTGAGGGAGTCTATTTTTTCTTAGCTCCGCGAAAAAATTGAAGCTGCGCGAAGCGTAATTTTGCGGAGACCAGAAACCACGAAAAAGAATGCTTCGGCGCGCCGGTAATCTCTGACATGGATCAAATTTCGCAGATTGCCATTACTATCTTTAATTATGAATAGGAGTTGATTGTCCGTGCATCCTGTATTGGAACGACTGGGGGAAATCCGCATTGTCCCTGTCATTGCGCTGGAGGACGCGGCTCTGGCCGCCCCGCTGGCCCGGGCCCTGGCAGAGGGAGGCCTGCCTGCGGCGGAGGTGACCTTCCGCACCCCTGCGGCGGAGGAGGCCCTCCGCCAGATTCACCAGCAGGTCCCTGAGGTCTGCCTGTGCGCCGGTACCGTGCTCACCACGGAACAGGCCCAGCGGGCCGTGGAGGCGGGGGCACAGGCCATTGTAAGCCCCGGCACCAACCTGGAGGTGGTGCGCTGGTGCCAAAAGCGCGGCGTGCCGGTGATCCCCGGGTGCGCTACCCCCACCGAGATGGAAGCCTGCATGCGGGAAGGGCTGACGGTGGTGAAATTCTTCCCGGCAGAGGCCGCCGGGGGCGTGCGCCTGCTGAAGGCGGCGGCAGGGCCTTACCCGGGGCTGAAATTCATGCCCACCGGGGGCATTACCCGGGAAAACGCCGCCGGGTACCTGGCCCTGAAAAACGTGCTGTGCTGCGGCGGCAGCTGGCTGGCCCCGGCCGGGCTGCTGGCCGCCGGTGACTTTGCCGCCGTGCGCCGCCTGGCAGAGGAAGCCGCCGCCCTGGCGGGGAAGGGGGCGCGCCTGTGAGCCGTTTCGACGTGGTTTCCTTCGGGGAAGCGCTGCTGCGCCTTTCCCCGGCCGGGCAGGGCAGGCTTGCCGCCCCCGGCGCGCTGGAGAAGAACGCCGCCGGGGCCGAGCTGAACGTGGCCGCCGGATGCGCCCAGCTGGGCCTTTCCGCCGCCTTTCTCTCCCGCCTGCCGCAAAACGCCCTGGGGGCCTTCCTGGCGGCCCAGGCCAGAGAGCACGGCGTTTCCGACCAGCTTCTTTTGTGGGACGAATCCCCCGCCGCCCGCCTTGGCGTCTATTATTATGAACAGGCCTCGGCCCCGCGGAAGCCCGCCGTGGTGTACGACAGAAGGCATTCCTCCTTCTGCAGCCTTTCGCCGGAGGATCTGCCCCCCCGCGCGGAGGGCAGGCTGTTCCACACCTCCGGCATCACCCTGGCCCTGGGCGAGGGCCCCCGCCGCGCCGCTGCGGGCCTGATGGAAGCCTTTCGCAGGCAGGGCGGGCTTGTCTCTTTCGACGTGAATTACCGGGCCGCCCTCTGGGGCGAAGCGGAAGCCCGGGCCGCCATCGAGCCCCTTCTGCCTCTGGTGGATGTGCTGTTCGTCTCGGAGGAAAGCCTGCGGCGCATGTTCGGCCGCACCGGCGCGCTGGAGGACATCCAGCGGGAATTTGCCGCCCAGTACGGCCTGCGGTATGTGTTCAGCACCCGGCGGCAGGCCCTTACCCCCACCCGGCACCAGTTCACCTCGCTGGCGTACGACCGGGAGGCGGGGCAGGCTTTTACCGAAGAGCCCTATGAGATCGACGTGGTAGACCGGGTGGGCAGCGGCGACAGCTACACCGCCGGGGCCCTGGCCGGGCTTCTGCAGGGCGGGGGAGCCCGGCGGGCCATGCGGCTGGGCAACGCCATGGCGGCCCTGAAGTGCACGGTGCCCGGCGACCTGCCCCGCACCTCCCTGGCAGAAGCGGAGCGCCTCATGGCCGCCCACGGTTCCTCCCTTCCCCAAAGCGAAATGGATCGGTAGCGCTTCCTGCAAAAAAATCCCATTGCCCCGCCCCGCGCAGACAAGGCGGGAAGGCAATGGGATTTTTCTGTTTCATTCATTCCGGAGAAAGGCCGCTCTGGGCCGGGGCTACCGCTCGTTGTACCGGGCCAGAAAGGCTTTGGTGCGCTCGCTTTTGGGGGCCTCGAACACCTGCTGGGGGTCGCCCTCCTCCACAATGACGCCGCCGTCCATAAAAATCACCCGGTCGGCCACATCCCGGGCAAATTTCATCTCGTGCGTGACCACCACCATCGTCATGTGCTCTGCCGCAAGCTCCCGGATTACCTTTAAAATCTCCCCGGTCAGCTCTGGGTCAAGGGCGCTGGTGGGCTCGTCGAAAAACAGGATGTCAGGGCTCATGGCCAGGGCGCGGGCAATGGAAACCCGCTGCTGCTGCCCGCCCGAAAGCTGCCCCGGGTAGGCGGCCGCCTTGTCGGAAAGGCCCATCTTTTCCAGAAGGGAAAGGGCCTGGGCTTTGGCCTCTTCGCCGCTTTTTTTCAGCACCCGCATGGGGGCCTCGGTAATGTTCCGCAGCACGTTGAAGTGGGGGAACAGGTTGAAGTTCTGAAACACCAGCCCCAGGTGAAGGCCGATGCGGGCGCAGGTCTTTTTGTCGCCGTAGCGGGCCTTCCCCTCCACGGTTTTCACCAGCTCTTCGCCGCAGATGACAATGTGGCCCTGGTCAACCTGCTCCAGCTGGGTAATGCACCGCAGCAGGGTGCTTTTGCCGGAACCGGAGGGCCCGATGATCGCCAGCACCTCGCCCTGCTGCACCGTGCAGGAAATGCCCCTGAGCACCTCCTGGCCGTCGAAGCTTTTCCACAGATTTTGTGCCGATACCATTTCCATCACAGCACCCCCTCAGCGGTAGTAAGAAAATTTCTTCTCCGCCAGGGAGAAGCACAGGCTTACCACCAGGTTCATGGCCAGGTAGAACACGGCCGCCACAATGAAGGGCACCACGGATACGCTGGAGGTGGCGTACTGCTCGGTCACGTGCATCAACTCAATCACCACAATCACCTGGGCCAGAGAGGTGTCTTTCACCAGGGTGACAAATTCGTTGCCCATGGGGGGCAGAATCCGCTTCACCACCTGGGGCAGGATGATGTGGAAAAAGGTCTGCCCCCTGGTAAAGCCCAGCACCTTGCCCGCCTCGTACTGCCCAATGGGGATAGACTGGATGCCGCCCCGGTAAATTTCAGCAAAATAGGCGGCGTAGTTCAGCACAAAAGCGATGATGGCCGCCTGAAACCGCTGCGGCTGGATGCCGAACAGCGGCTTGAGCCCGTAAAACACAAAGAAGAGCTGGAGCATGAGCGGGGTGCCCCGCATGACCAGAATGTAAAGCTTCACGGGGATCTGCACCACCTTGAACCGGCTCATCTCCCCAAAGGTGGCCAGAAGCCCCAACGGCAGGGAAAACAGCAGCGTCAGGAAAAAGATGGAAAGGGAAACCAGGCTGCCCTCTGCCATCTCCCCCAACAGGTTCCCAAACGCCTCCCAAGACATTGCCCCACGTCCTTCCTCATTTTTGTCCTGTCTCTTCATTATACTGAAAAGTTTATGGATTTACAATAGTAATAAAGATTTGATTTAGCGATGTAATGAGTAAATGCAAAGGACCTGCCGCCTGACGGGCGGCAGGTCCCAGCTTTTTCTAAGCGAAGTAGTCCACCTGCCGCAGGCGGCCGCTGTTGCCCACCAGCTACCGGCAAGCCGTACCCCTAAAAATGCGGAGGAACTTTCGCAATCGTAAGATTGCGAGTGTTCCTGTAAGGGGGCCGGCGTTTAGCGACCCTAAGGGCGCAAGCCGGCCAAGCGCTGGGGGAAAAGTGAGCGGCGAGGGAGAGGCAGGACAGCCCCCGGGGTCGAGGGGTCGCGACCCCCGCGCGTCTTTGGTGCCTTTCTCCGCGTAGAGAAAGGCACCGCACCGCCGCGTGCGGTCGCGGCAAAGAGAAAACCAGATGTAATGAAAGCAAGTGCATAACAGAAAAAATGGAGCGCAAAAAGGAGAACAAACTCCCTCAGTCACGCCGCAAAGCGGCGCGCCAGCTCCCTCAAAGAAGGAGCCTTGGGTACCGATATACCGCCCCAAGCTCTGTTGCTTCCTGAATGGGAAAAGAACAATTTTTAGTTGGGAAGCCGGAGGGGTGCAGTTCCGCGGCCCAGCTTTACCACGGTACGGGGGGTACCCCGCGTGGGGCGGAAACCGCCCCACGGTCAAACCATAAATTTCCGGGGTACCGCCCCCGAAAATTTACGGTTTGCTTTGCTCCGTTGCTTCCTGAGTTTTTGGATCATCAGGTGTTCCGTTTTCTGCGGAAAACGGCCAAAGGCTCTGCCTTTGGAAACCGCAAACTTTTGAAAAAGTTTGATCAAAACTTTCACGTTCGCTCTCTCTTAAATTCTTCTTGAAAAAGGGAACGAAAACTTTAATATTCGCTCCAAATGCGCAGCATAATTGGCAGGCCTGCTTACGCTTCAATCGTGGTAACATCCTCGCCGAACCATTTCTCTGAAATCTCCGCCAGAGTACCGTCCGCCTTCATCTCCTTCAGGGTGTCGTTCACCTTCTGGCACAGGGCCTCGTCCCCCTGGCGGAAGCCAATCACATAGTCCTCCACCGCCAGGGAGATTACCGTGCCGTCGTCGTTTTCCAAAATCCGGTAAGCGCCCGGGTCGTTGGTCAGGTAGAACCGGGCCACTACCTCGTCGATGGCGATGGCGTCAATCAGGCCGTTCTGAATTTCCAGCACAGCCTTGCTGTAATCGTCCACCGGAATGATCTCCGACAGGGAATCCTTGAATTCCTTGGCGTCCTCGCTGTTCAGGGCAGATTCCGCGGAGGAATCCGCCTGCACGCCCAGACTCTTCCCGGCCAGGTCCTCCAGGGTCTGGTAGCTGGACTCTGCCTGCACCATAATTACCTGGTTGTTCTTCATGTAAGGGTTGCTGAGCGTCTGCTTTTCGTCCCGCTCTTCCGTGTAGCTGTAGCCGTTCCACAGCAAATCCACGTTGCCGCCGTCCAGCTCCATCTCTTTTGTGTTCCACTCAATGGGCTGCAGCTTCAGCTCTACGTCAAGACGGCGGAACACCTCGGTGGCCACGTCAATGTCGAAGCCCACCAGCTCGCCGGTTTCCGTGTCGGTGTAGCCCATAGGCGGGAAGGCGTCGTCCATGCCCATGACGACCTGGCCCTTTTCCACAATCTTGTCCCAGGAATCATCCGCCGCGGCGGAGCCGCCGGTATTTTCCGCCTCTGCAGAGCAGGAGGCAGCTGTCAGGGCCGTGAGGGCCGCCAGTAAGAACGCCGCAAATTTTTTCATAACCGCACTCTTCCTTCCTTCGCAGAGGCTTTGCCCCTGCGGTAAGCAATTCATCCACAGGGCGGCGCCCTGTGTGTCAGCGTGGATTTTATGTTACCACATTATCATGGTAAAGTAAAGAGGCAATTTTCTGTTTTCCTCCCCAGGCGGGGGAAGCCCGCCCGGGGCCCGGCGGCGGAAGCAATCCTGCGGAAATAGGCCTTGAGAGAAAAGGGGCAATCTGCTATAATCATAGGGAAGCGGCGGCCTGAGCCTTCGCCGCCGGGGCTTTTGCGCGCCCGGCTTTGCCGTTCCCCCTCTGCCGCGCTGCACAGGCGGGGGGACAGACGGGAAACGCCGGCAGAAAAACAAAAGCCGCAGGAAAAAACAAGGAGATGTAGAGATATATGAAATTAGGTATCGTAATTTGCGTTCTGAATTTCAAAAATCTCTAATTCTCTATAAAACCTCGCAAAGCCGCATGGCTACTGGGTTTTTGCTAATCTGATAAGTATAAACCACCATATTGCCCCATATAGCTCCATGCGAAAATGGTGTAAAAATGGTGTAGAGAGAAAATCCCTTGAAAAAAGCCAATGCAACTTTTTATGAGG
>DVMK01000148.1 GCA_018715025.1 Candidatus Caccousia avistercoris | reverse complement strand
AACACGGCGGAGGAAAAACCAAGGAGGAATAAAAAATGGCAGTAGTATCTATGAAGCAGCTTCTGTAAGCCGGCGTCCATTTCGGCCACCAGACCAGAAGATGGAACCCCAAAATGGCGGAGTACATCTTCACCGAGCGCAACGGCATCTACATCATCGACCTGCAGAAGACGGTCCGCAAGCTGGAAGAGGCGTACAACTTCGTGCGCGAGCTTTCTATGGAAGGCAAGTCCGTGCTGTTTGTGGGCACCAAGAAGCAGGCTCAGGAGTCTGTGCGCGACGAGGCAGAGCGCGCCGGCGCTTACTTTGTGAACGCCCGCTGGCTGGGCGGCATGCTCACCAACTTCCGCACCATCCGCCGCCGCATCGACCGGCTGAACCAGCTGAAGGCCATGGAGGCCGACGGCACCTTTGAAATGCTCCCGAAGAAGGAAGTCGTCAAGCTGAACCTGGAAATTGAAAAGCTGGAGAAATTCCTGGGCGGCATCAAAGAGATGAAGCAGCTTCCCGGCGCCCTGTTCATTGTGGATCCCCGCAAGGAGCGCATTGCCGTGGCGGAAGCCAAGAAGCTGGGCATTCCGATTGTGGCGATTGTTGACACCAACTGCGATCCGGACGAGATCGATTATGTAATTCCCGGCAACGACGACGCCATTCGCGCGGTCAAGCTCATTTCCGGCACCATTGCCAACGCCATTGTAGAGGGCAAGGAAGGCCAGATGGGCGCTGCCGAGGCAGAGGCCAAGGAGAACGAGACCGACGAAGAGGCCGCTGCGGAATAAAAAGAACTGCGAAAGCGTTACGGCACGGCACGCCAAACCCTTGGCGTGCTGTGCGCGGTTATAGACTGTGTGAGAAAATGGAGGAATAGACTATGGCATTTACAGTAAAGGACGTAGCAGCCCTTCGCGAGAAGACCGGCTGCGGCATGATGGACTGCAAGAAGGCCCTCACCGAGGCCAACGGCAACATGGAAGCCGCTATTGACTACCTGCGGGAGAAGGGCCTGGCCGCCGCCACCAAGAAGGCTGGCCGCATTGCCGCCGAGGGCATGGCTTACGCCTGCGTACACGGGAATGTGGGCGTTGCCGTTGAGGTGAACGCAGAAACCGACTTCGTGGCCAAGAACGCCGATTTCCAGAACTTTGTAAAGACCGTGGCTGAGACCGTGGCCGCCGCCAACCCGGCAGACATGGACGCTCTCATGGCCGCCAAGGCTGCCGGTCACGACGCTTCCGTGGAGGATCTGCGCAAGGAGAAGGTTCTCACCATCGGCGAGAACATCAAGGTGCGCCGCTTCCAGCGCTACGAGGGCGTTGTCACCGCTTACATCCACATGGGCGGCAAAATCGCCGTGCTGGTGAAGTTTGACGCTTCCGCCGAGGTGGCTTCCAAGCCCGGCTTCCAGGAGTACGCCCAGAACGTGGCCATGCAGATTGCGGCCCTCAACCCCCTGTACCTGAACAGCAGCCTGGTGCCCGCCGACGTGGTGGAGCACGAGCGGAAGATCGCCGCCGAGCAGGCCGCCGGCACCGGCAAGCCCGCCAACGTGATTGAGAAGATGGTAGAGGGCAAGATCAAGAAGTACTACAAGGAAGTCTGCCTGGTAGAGCAGGAGTACGTGAAGGACAGCAAAATGTCCATTCAGCAGTACACCGACTCCGTTGCCAAAGAGCTGGGCGGCGAGATCAAGATTGTGGACTATGTGCGCTTTGAGAAGGGCGAAGGCCTGGAGAAGCGCGAGGACAACTTCGCCGACGAGGTTGCCAGCATGATCAAATAAGCTTCCGCTGTAAGCGGGGCATAAAAAAGCCAGGGCCGCGGGGGACAGGTTTCGTCCCTCCCGCGGCCTTGGCTTTTTATGCTTTTTCCAGCGGCCTGCCCGCCCGGTATTCGTTGGGCGTCATGCCGTACTCCTTCTTGAACAGGCGGATGAAGCCCCTCACGTCTTGGAAGCCCACCTGCGCGCCCACCTTGTAAATGGGCAGGTCGGTCCCCTCCAAAAGGGAAACTGCTTTTTTCAGCCGCAGGCCTGCAATGTACTGGGTCATAGTCTGGCCGCTTTCCTGCTTGAACAGCCTGGAAAGGTATTTCACGTTCACCGAGAGGGCCTCTGCAATGTCAGAAACATTCAGTTCCTGGTCGTAATGTTCCTTCATGTACTGGTACGCCTGCCGCACATAGCGGCTGCCAGACTCGCTGCGCGTAAAGCCGGAGAACGTTTCCTGCGAAATCATCTCCGTCAGCCGCTGCAGCTCTGCCTGCAGGGCCGGCAGGCTTTCGGCGTTCACCAGCCTTTGGGCCTGCTGGTAAAGCCCCTGCCACCGGCTGGCTTCCACCGAGAGAAAGGCCTGGTTGAAAATAACCCCCACGGCCAAAATGGCCTTTGACTTCAGCTTGTACCATTCTTCGCTGGAAAGCTCCCCGCCGTTCCCGGCAATTTTTCTGAGGGAATCCGCCACCAGGTCAAGCCGATCCATATTGACGGCGGAGGCAATCTGGTTGATCTCCGCGGGGGACATGAGGTTTTCCGGATCCGGGCCGGACATGTCTGTGAAGATGTAGGGGGTGCCCACCAGAATGTAGCGGTGGATCAGGTTGGCCTTGGCGCGGCGGTACGCGGGGGAAATCTGGGCGAACTGGCGCACCGGAAGCACCGCAGACACAAACAGGCTTTCGGCCAGATGCTGCGGCAGGCTCTTTTTGGCCGACTCTATTTTCCGCTGCAGGTTTTCCCGGACCTCCTCCGCAAATTCTTCCTCATATTCCACCACCAGGCCGATGCTTTCAAAATCCACATCCACCGCCTGGGAAAACCGTTCGCTGGGCCCCTTTTGGGAGAAAATGCTCCGCACAAGGGCCCGCGCCAGCGCTTCCTCCTGGGGTTGGGGGTGCTCCTCCGTCATCTGTACGCAGGCCACCAGGTAGGCCCCCTGTTCACCGGCGGGGAAGGCCGGGCACAGGGCGGCGAAATCCTCCTCTTTGAGAATGTTCCCCTGCAGCAAATCGCCGACCCCTTTTTCTTCCGCCCACCGGCGGGCCTCCTGCAGCTGTTCCCGGTAGCTTCGCCTGTCGTCTACCAGCTGGTCAAAGCTCTTCCGCAGGTCGTCCAGGGTCAGCTTCCTGTCAGGCTCGTCCTGCGGGCAGGAGTTTGCCAGGCTCAGCAGCATGGGCCGGAAGGAATTTTGAAAGGAGCGGAAGGTCCAGAAAAAGACGCTGCATATAATGAAGATAACGGCCAGCATCAGGCCGCACTGCGTCAGGAAGGAAAAGAAAAATTCCTGCCAGAAACGGCTTTGCGGGTAGGAAACCCGAAGGTTGATGTAGTAGGAATTCAAGGGGGCCGCCGCCGAAAATACGGCTCCGCCTTCCGTCTGACCCAGCGTAACCATATCCTTCGCCCCGCTGCCCGTGCTCAGAGAAACGGTGTACCCCTTCCGCAGCAGATTCGCCAGCTGGCTTTCCAGGTATGCGCTTCGGATGTTAAAGCAAAGGTAGCCGTAACTGCGGGTGGAACGGTCGGAAGAGTACCGGGTGGAGAAGGTGACGATATTTTCGCCCGCCATGCTGCGCTGGGTAACAGAGGGGATGGAGCGCAGCTTCATCTCCTGCAGAAAAGCGCCGTCCCTGAAATCCCGCAGATCCACCTTCCCGGTTCCGGTGGCAAAGACGATCTCAGACTGCTCCTGAAACAGGTAAATGGAGGTGACCCCGGCGGAGGAAAGCTGCGCCTGCAGCTTTTTGCAGCTGTCCAGGGTGGTTTTGTAGTCGTAAGGATCCACCGTGAGGGGCGAGGCCATAACCCCGCTCACCGTCGGGTCCAGCACCAGGG
>DVMK01000147.1 GCA_018715025.1 Candidatus Caccousia avistercoris | reverse complement strand
AAACGGTATAGTGCTCGTTGCCCACATCGTACAGGGGCTTGAAATAGAAGCCGAAGTCCTGGTTGGTTGTCTTGTAGGTTTTGTTCCAAGAGGTCCAGCGGCGCTCGTCGAAGGGGACAATCATGGTAGAGGCATCGTGAATATCCCCGTACAGGATCCTTTCTTCCCCTACCAGACCGGCCAACACCACAGGGCCGTCCACAAAGGCCGCCATGTCGGGGGCGTCGGGCAGGGGAACGCAGACGACAGACTTCGGCAGCGTGACCTCCACCACGTCGCTGTTCCAGGTCTGGTGGAATACGGCGCAGCCGTTTTCTACCGCCGGGGTGCATTCCTTGCCGTTGATGCGGAAGGTGGGCGCGGCGCTGAGCCAGCGGGGCAGCCGGAAGCGGAGAGAAAATTCCGCGGGCCCGTCGGTGGAAACCTTCAGGCAGTAGCGGTCGTACTGGGGCCGGGAAGGAATTTCCCGGGGCGTTTCGCGGATTTCCAGCAGGTGGCCGCACAGGTCGGCTTCCGTCAGCTCCAGGGCCACCTTGCGGCCGTCAAGGTCAAACTGAGACTTGGCGGGAAGGTACTGCGCCACGGTGACGCCGTCTTCCGCGCGGTAGAAGATCCATTCCCGGTACCTGGCGTTGGCCTGCACCAGCGTGCAGTGGCAGCACCAGAAGTCCTCTGTTTCTGAGCCCCATTTTTTCTGAGAGCCCGCCGCCAAAGGGAGGTAGTAGGTGATGAGCCCCGTTTCCGGGTGGTGCGGTTCCTTGCACATTTCCCGGCTGCTGCCTTCCCAGAAGCCCTGGGCGAACAGGCCGTTCCAGATGTTGGCCTCAATATAGTCGGCGTAGCGGGGGTCGCCTGTCCAGCGGAACAGGTAGTCGGCCAGGCGGATCATATTGTACACGGTGCAGTGTTCCTGGTTCATGTCGCTGAGGCGGGCCGCCAGCTGGTGCTTGGGCGTCCAGATTTCGCCGCTGGTCTGGCCGCCGGTGGCGAAGCTGCCCCGCTCCTCTACGGCCTGCCTCCAGTAATTTTCCACGATTTTTCGGTACCGCTCTTCGCCGGTCACCTCGTAGGCCCGGGCGCAGCCGTGAATTTCCGGAATGGTCATGTTGGCGTGCATGTTGGTGAGCACGTCCTCGCCCTGCAGCAGGGGGTTGGTCAGCCGGGGCCTTTCGTAGCGCCGGGCCAGCTCCAGGTGGTCAGGGTTGCCGGTGACGGCGTACAGGTCGCCCCAAAGCTCCATAATGCCGCCGGTTTCCTCCAGGTCCATCATGTCGCTCATGGTTTCGCGGGAAATATCGTTGGTGAAGCGCAGGAACCAGTCCGCGCAGCCCTTCAGCACCTCCAGCGCCTGCTGGTTCCCCGCGTAGCGGTACATGTCAAGCAGGCCCATCATCACCTTGTGGCACACGTACTGGGGCGCCCAGAAGGGACGGCCCTTTTTCAGGCCGTACAGGTATTTTTCCGGGATGGCGAACGCCCAGCCGCCGCCGTTCAGCTCCTGGCAGCGGGCGATCTCGCTGACAATGTAGTCCGCCTTCATCTTCAGGGCAGAGTCGCCTGTCTCTTGAATCAGGCAGGCGGCGGCGCTGAGCCAGTGGCCGGTAAAGGTGCCGCGGAGGTGGCTGAGGGGGCCGTCCCACCCCCAGTGGACGTTTTCCAGCTTGTACTGGCCTCTTCCGCCCAGGCCGGCCTCTGTGTAGAAGGAAAACAGCAGGTTTTCTGTTTTCAGCTCCATCAGGTAGCGAAGGTCCCTTTCCTGCTTTGTGTTTGCCAGAGAGGGCAGAAGGGTGGTTTCCTTTGCCAGGGGGGAAAGCGTTGGCTGCATCATAACTGCATACTCCTTTTGCAAAATAACAGGCTGCTTTATAATTTTGTTCCCACGCTGGAGGTCCGCACAATCAGGCGGGGTTCCAGACGGATGTTTTTGACGTACTTCCTCTTTTCCTCCATCCGCTCCAGCAGCAGGGTGGCGGCGTTCTCCCCAATGGCGTACTGCATCATGTCCACAGAGGTGAGCTGCGGGTGCACAGAGGTGGCATAGTCGGTGTTGTCCAAACTCACCAGGGCCAAATCCTCCGGGATTTTTACCCCGCGTGAGGAGCAGGCGGCCATCACGCCCATGGCCATCAGATCGTTGGCGCACACCACGCCGGTAATCCGCTGCTTAGAGTCCAGAATGCCCAGGCCGGCCTTTTCGCCGGAGGCCTTGGTGTAGTCCCCCACAAAAATATTTTCCTTTTTTACCTCAAGCCCCGCCTGCGTCATGGCTTCCCGGTAGCCCTGGGCGCGCTCGCTGCCTGTCTGCTCGGTGAGGGGGCCCACCACCATGGCAATGTTCTTGTGCCCCTGCTGAATGAGGTGGTCGGTAGCCAGCCGCATGGCGCGGATATGGTCCACATAGACGCAGTCAAAGTTGTTGGGGGCTTCCTTGGATTCGTAGGGGTTTGTGGTCACCACCGGATAGCCGCACCGCCGTATGGCAGAGACGTTTTCCTCGTTAAAGTTGAACGAGACGAAGATCATGCCGTCGCCGAAGCGCCCCATCAGAAGCTCAATGGCGTTCAGCTCCTCCTGCAGGGAGCGGTGGGTATAGCACAGCATGACATAGATTCCATGTTTTTGAAACACATCGTTGGCCCCTTTTATCATGTCGAAGTAAAAGGGATTGCAGATGTCGGGAATACAAAACAGGATTCGGTTGGTGCGGCGGCTTCGCATGGTTCGGGCTACCGTAGAGGGGTAAAAGCCCATGTCATCCGCCGCTTTTTTGATGATTGCCCT
>DVMK01000146.1 GCA_018715025.1 Candidatus Caccousia avistercoris | reverse complement strand
TCACGTTTGCTCTCTCTTAAATTCTTATAGTAATACACAACAAAAAAGCGGAGCGAAGAAAGAGAACAGACTCCCTCCGCCGCGCCGGGAGGCCTTCCGCGCCACAATCTCCATCCGCTTTTATCATTTTTCCCATACAGGAGGCGTTGTATCACCATGGAACTGAGAAAATACCGCACAGAGGATCTGCCGCAAATCGCGCGGCTGTTCCGCGACACCATCCGCACCATAAACACCCGCGACTACACCCCGCCCCAGGTGGAAGCCTGGTCATCCGCCTGGGAGGCCCTGCAGTCCCGGGACGATTTCTTTTCCACCCTGTACACCCTGGTGGCGGTGGAAAACGGCCAGGTGGTGGGGTACGGGAACCTGGACGGCTCCGGCTACCTGGACCACCTGTACGTCCACAAGGATTTTCAGGGCAGGGGGATTGCCACCGCCCTGTGTCAGGCCCTGGAACAGCACGCCAGAGACCTGGGCTGCCGCGAAGTCACGGTGCACGCCTCCATTACGGCGCGGCCCTTTTTTGAACACCGGAGCTACCGCACGGAGGAGGAGCGGACAGAACAGCGCCTGGGCGTTTCCCTGGTGAACTATGCCATGCAAAAGGACCTGACGCCAGAAAACCCGGGGCTGCGGATCGGCTCCCTCGTGTGGGGCGTCACCAACATTCCCCAGGCGGTTTCGTTCTGGTGCCAGGCCCTGGGCTACCGCCCGCTGGAGGAACCCAGCGAGGACTGGGCCAAGCTTGGCCCGGCGCAGGGGGAGGGGTTCCAGCTTTCTTTAAAGCTGGTTTCCTCCCCGCGGGCCCGCAGGCACCACATGGACCTGTTCGCCGAAAACCGGGAGGCCCAGGTAGAGCGCCTGCTGGCCCTGGGCGCCAAACGGGCCGAATGGCGCTATGAGGAAGGGGCCGACTACACCGTGCTTACCGACCCGGACAGCAACCCCTTCTGCGTGGTGCAGAAATAAGGGGCCTTATTCCTCAAAGCCGCCCAGCCGCAGGCTTTCCTCATACAGGGCGGCCAGGTTTTCCGGCGGCCAGTCCGGGGTGGCGTTGTTCCCCATGGTGAGCAGGAAGCGGCCGTCCTTCCGTTTGAACAGCTTCATCACCCGCCGCACCTCGTCCCTCACCTGCTGGGGCGTGCCGTGGGGAATGATCTGCTGCACGTCGAACCCGTACCAGATGCAGATGCTCCCGCCGTATTCCCGGGCGATTTTCTCCTCATCCATGGTATATTTCTGAATGGGATGAATCACGTCAAGGCCGATTTCAATCAGATCGGGCAGAAGGGGCTCTATGTTGCCGCAGCTGTGCAGCCAGAAATGCATGCCCAGGGAATGGGCCTTCTGGAACAGTTCCTGGTAATAGGGCCGGAAGAATTCCCGGAAAATTTCCCGGGAAAAGAACGGGCCGGTCTGGGTGCCCAAATCATCCGACACAAAAATCCCGTCCGCGTGCAGCTCCCGGGCGGCCCGTTCCATGGCCCGCATGTAAAAATCCGTCAGCTTCCGGAACAGGCGGTGAAGTTCCTCCGGGTACAGGTAGAAGTCCATGAGGGCGTTTTCCATGCCCCTGAACTCCCAGAGGCGTTCGAACAGGCAGTACCACCAGAAGGCCAGGCGGTACTGCCCCGTCTCTCCCCGGGCGGGGATCAGCCTGGGATCCTCCGGGGAGGGGAACTGTTCCAGAAATTCGTCCAGGCTGTCCCAATCCTCCAGCACCGCCCGGTTGTCGTACCCGCGGCGCAGCGCCTCCTCCGGCAGGGGGCGGCGGTTCCACACATAGGCGTCCTCCGCCGTGCGGGCGGTTTTGATTTGGGGGAAGCAAAGCTCTACCGGGTCAATGTCGCAGGGCACGGTTTCCAGCAGGCGGACCACCTGCTCCCGGTTTTCCCGAAAGCTGCCCGGGTAGGTCCAGAACTGGTAGGTAAGGGGGACCCGCGGGGCATGGCCGCGCCCCTCAATCACACGGCGGACCTCTTCTTTTTTCAATGGCGCATACTGCATAAAAAGCACTGTCTCCTCTCTTACTTTCCCGTTTCCTGTTCCCTGTATTCAAAATAGTCAAAATCCGCGTAGGAGGTGCGGTCGCCGCAGTCCTGGCAGCAAAGCCCCACAAAGGCCCCGGTGAAGCGGTATCCGCACCGTTCCATGTAATAATCGTCGGAAAGGATGCTGTGGTCAAAGCAGGGGCCGATGGGCTGCCAGGCCTGCCCGTCCCCGCTGAAAAAGAACCGAAGCTGGTCGTCTTTCACGCAGGCCCGCAGGAACAGCGCGCCCTCTTCCACCTGAACGCCGCTGCCCACCGGGTACGAGATCCGCCCCAGGTCGCTGCACAGGATGGAGAGCCGCTTTTCGCCGGTTTCGGCCCGGGTCAGGTACAGGTAGAAGAAATTGTCGGTGTCGTACAGGCACACCAAGCCCGCCGTCTGGTGGTAGTTCTGCGGGTTGTACTCTATCTTCGTCTGGGCCGTGTAGCGGAAGGCCTGCTGCCGCCGGGCCACCAGGCTTTGGGTGTAGAGGGAATGGAGCGACTCCCGCCCGTACAGCCGCAGCCAGCCGGGGCGTTCCTTCAGGGTGAGGACGCTTTCCGGCAGGGGTTCCCGCAGGGTCTGGTAGGGGTAGCCCAGCTCTTCCCGGTCGAAGTCGTCCCGCTGGGGAAGCGAGGGGAAGGGGTGCTCCGGCAGGCTGGGGGCCTCTGTTTCCAGGGCGGGCTCGAAGCGGCCGTCCGCCAGCCTGAGCCAGCCCTCCTGGTTCCACACCACCTTCTGCAGGGCCGTCTCGCGCCCCAGAATGCACCTTCCCTTCGAGGGCAGGGGCCGCCCCACCAGGTGGGCCAGGTACCATTCCCCGTTCTGGGTTTCCACCAGGCTGGCGTGGCCCGCCTTCTGCAGGGGGTTCCAGGGGTTGTCGCGGGAAGAGAGCATGGGGTTCTGGGGGTCTACCTCATAGGGGCCCTGCAGGGTGCGGCTTCTGGCCACCGTGACCACATGGTTGCAGTCGGTGCCCCCTTCGGCCAGCATCAGGTAGTACCAGCCGTTGTGCCGGTACAGGTGGGGGCCCTCTGCGCCCACAATCCCCGAGGTGCGGAAAATCCGGTACTCCGGCCCTGTGAGCCGCTTCTGCCGGGGGTCGTACTCCCGCATCAGGATGCCGCCCCGGGGGGACTGGAACCCGCGCACGTCGCAGTCCCGGTTCACCAGCCATTTGCGCCCGTCCTCGTCGTGAAACAGGGAAGGGTCGAAGCCGGTGCTGTTCAGGTAAATTGGTTCCGACCATTCCCCGTCTATGGTGCTGCAGGTTACCAGGTAGTTCAGGTTGTCCTGCAGGGAAGAGGCGGTGTGCACCACGGTGTAAATCAGGTAGAACACCCCGCCGCACCAGGAAAGACAGGGGGCGAAGATGCCGCAGGAGTTGGGAACGCCCCGCAGGTCCAGCTGGCTGGTGCGGTTTAAGGGGGCGGCGGCAAATTCCCAGTGGATCAGGTCGCGGGAATGGTAGATGAGCACCCCGGGGAACCATTCGAAGGTGGAGGTGGCAATGTAATAGTCGTCCCCCACCCGAAGGATGGAGGGGTCCGGGTGAAAGCCCGGCAAAACAGGGTTGTGAATGGTTTTCATGAAAATCCTCCCGTTTCTTGTGAGAAAAGGCCCACCCCATTAGACGGGTGCTCGTAAGAAAGTAATTCACTCAAAATTACACTTACGGCATCTGTCAGACGGGATTGG
>DVMK01000145.1 GCA_018715025.1 Candidatus Caccousia avistercoris | reverse complement strand
TATGATGATTCTTTCCATTCTCACGCATTTGTGCTATAATATCCGCTGATAAAATTCAAGAAAGCGGACTGCCTCCGCTCCACGCGAAAACTGGTATGGACGCATCTTTTCGTATGGCAGAAGCAACGACCCCTCCCTTTTGATGGGGAACTAAGAAAGGTAAATGGAGAGCCAGTATGAAAGAGAACACTTTGGTCATTACAGGTATGGGAGCCGTCACGCCGGTGGGAATTGGCGTGGCAGCATATTGGGACAGCCTGATCGCCGGGAAATGCGGCGTTGGCCCCATCACGCGCTTTGACGCTTCCGGGCTTCCGGTACAAATTGCCGCGGAGGTGAAGGATTTTCAGCCCAGCGATTTTATTCCGAAGAGGCTTGTGCGCACCATGGACCGCTTTATGCAGCTTGCCTATGCCGCCGCGGAGGAAGCCCTTTCCGACAGCGGCCTGCAGCCGGAACGGGAACCCGACCGGGTGGGCGTTGTGATGGGGACGGCAATGGATGGGGTAACCGCCATTGCGAACACCCAGGCCGCCTTCGACGGGGGCCGCCGGGCCAGCCCTCACTTTGTGCCCATGGCCCTTGGAAACATTGCGGCGGCGCAGATTGCCATTTCCCATGGAATACAGGGCCCCAGCCTTACGCTGAACACCGCCTGTTCCTCCGGCGGAGACGCCGTCATGACGGCCGCCATGCTGCTGCGCAGCGGGGAAGCCGAAGCTGTTCTGGCGGTGGGGGGCGAAAGCATCCTGTGCCCCATTGTGGTTTCCAGCCTTTCCCAGGCCAAAGCCCTCTCCCGGCGCAACGAGGATCCGGAGCACGCCTGCCGTCCCTTTGACCTGAACCGGGACGGCTTTGTGATTGGCGAAGGCGGCGGAGCGCTTCTGATAGAAACGGAAGAGCACGCGCTGGCGCGGGGGGCGCGGATCCACGCGGTGCTGGCAGGGTACGCCAACACCTCGGACGCTCACCATGTAACCGCCCCCTGCCCCGATGGCGCCGGGGCTGCGGCGTGCATGAGGCGGGCGCTGGCCCGGGCCGGGAAAAAGCCCGCTGATATTGGCTACATCAACGCCCACGGCACCTCTACCGTGCTGGGGGATAAGGCCGAAACCCTGGCCATCAAGGCCGTGTTTGGCGGGCGGGATTCTGCGCCGCCCATTTCCGCAACAAAGTCTGCCACCGGCCACCTGATGGGCGCGGGAGGACTGACCGAGGCCGTAGCCTGCATCAAGGCCATTCAGGAGGGCGTCCTCCCCCCCACCCTGCACCTTGACGTCCCCGACCCGGACTGCGACCTGGACTATGTCCCCCACGCGGCCCGCAAAGTACAAATCACAGCGGCCATGACCAACTCCCTTGGCTTCGGCGGCCAGAATTCCAGCATAATCCTTTCCAGATACCAGAAATGAGGCGACTTTTTTGCAGCACGAATTTACCTATGACGTGACCATGTTCCGCGAGACATTTGAATCCCGCTTTACGTATCTCAACGGCTTTCTGCGGAATGTTTCCCGCTTTGGCAGCCGGCCGGCCCTTTTTGATCCGCGCTCCGGCCGGCGATGGACCTACCGGGAGCTGAATGCGGAGGCCAACCGCCTGGCCCACGCTCTGCGCGCCAGCGGGGTGGGAAAAAACGATGTCGTCATGTTTGCCCTGCTGAACTCGCCTGAATTTGTGTTCTGCTACCTGGCGGCGCACAAGATTGGCGCCATTGCCTGCCCTGTGAATTACCGGCAGGGCGCAGGAGAAATTGCGCTGGTGATAGACGACAGCCTTCCCAGGGCCTTTCTCTATGACGCGGAATTCGGCGGCCTTTCCTGCGGGGCGCTGAAGCTGTGCAGTCACCGGCCCCGGGTGATGGCGGTGGTGGGGAAGGAAGACGGCTTTGAACCGCCGGCCGGCCACCTGGCCTATGAGGATTATGTTTCCGGCCAGCCGGAAACGGATCCCCCCATCGACTTTGCGCCCCACATTTACGACGAAACGACGCGCCTTTACACATCGGGCACCACCAGCCGCCCCAAAGGCGTGCCCATCAACAACATCAACGAGGTGCTTTCCGCCCATGACGTGATGATGCACTTCCCGCTTGGCCCCCTGGACCGCACCATGAACATGACCCCCTGGTTCCACCGGGGCGGCATCCACTCCGGCGGCCCGTGCCCCACGCTGTACGCCGGAGGCGAAGTGGTGGTTCTGCGGGACTTTTCTCCCCGGCGGTGCCTGGAATATGCAGAGAAATACCAAATCTCTTTTTTGATTGGCGTGCCGACCATCCTCTCCATGCTGGCGCGCGTACAGGAGCGCATTCACGCGGATCTTTCCTTCCTGAAGGGGATTGTCACCATGGGGGCGCCCTTTGAGCGGACTGCCTGCGAAAAATACCGCCAGCTGCTGACCCCCCATATTTTTAATGGCTACGGCACCACAGAAACCTTCTGGAACACGTTCCTGCGCCCCTTTGATCTGCCTGAGAGGTCAGGCTCCGCCGGCCGTTCCTGTACGGATGACGAGGTGCGCCTTGTGGCGGTTCACCAGGATGAATCCCGCGCCGAGCCGGAGGAGCTTGTGCCGCAGGACGGCAAAACCTCTGGAGAAATCATTATTTCCTCCCCGGCCAAGAGCGCCTTCTGTTACCACAACAACGAAGAATTGACGAAGGCCAAGTTCTACAAGGGCTGGCTGTATACCGGGGATGTAGGCGTCTGGGATGAAGACGGGTTTGTTACGGTTTCCGGCCGGAAGGACGACATGATTGTTTCAGCCGGTGAAAATATTTACCCCACCCAAATCGAGGAGGTGCTCAACGCCCACCCCAAGGTGGCGGAAAGCGCGGTGATTGGCATTCCGGACAAGCTGCGGGGCGAGGCCGTGGCGGCCTATGTCGTTCCCTTGGACGGCAGCCTGACCGTGGCGGAATTGAAGGAATACTGTGCGCGTCATCCCCTTCTTTCCTCGTATAAATGGCCCCGCAAGTACTGCCTGGTGGAGGAGCTTCCTCACACGGCAACCGGGAAGCTGATGCGTTATAAGCTGCGCCAGGAATACAAATAACAGGAACCCTTCTGTCAAAAGACGGGCAGGAAGCCAGCCGCTTCCTGCCCGTCTTTTGCTATACTGCGAAAAAATATCGTCCCAACGAATAAGTCTGGGGCGCCTATGCACGAATCCTGTTTTTGATACGCAGACTTGCTTCTGTGTGCATAATCCAATGTCTTGAAAATGGCATTTGTATAAGGCCCCGAATGTCTTTCCCACA
>DVMK01000144.1 GCA_018715025.1 Candidatus Caccousia avistercoris | reverse complement strand
TAATAAAGAGACGGCAAAAAGGAAAGTATAATCTGGAAAAGCTGCTGGAAAATTTTCTGCTTTTCCAAGGAAGAGGTTAACTATGCTGATTCATGCAATCCGCAGCTTTGTCCAAGGGGGCGGGGTGGACGTCTGGAGCCTGGTCATGCAGGTGCTGGCTACGCTGTTTGTCCTGTTTTTCGTCCTTCCCCTGCACGAGTACGCCCATGGCTATGTGGCCTACAGGCTGGGCGATCCCACTGCCAAAAACCAGGGCCGCCTGACCCTGAACCCCATTGCCAGCATAGACCCGGTGGGCGCGCTGGGAATTTTGCTCTTTGGCATTGGCTGGGCCAAACCGGTGCCGGTGAACCCGCTGAATTTCAAAGACCCCAAAAAGGGAATGGCAATTACGGCGCTGGCCGGGCCTGTCAGCAATGTGCTGGCCGGGCTGGCCGGGGCCCTGCTGCTCAATATCCTGCTGTGCCTGCAGGGCCTGATTCCCACCCAGGCCCTGGTGATTTTGAGCGTATTCTTTTATTACTATATCTCCATCAACCTGATGCTGGCGGTGTTCAACCTGCTGCCTGTGCCGCCGCTGGACGGTTCCCGCCTGGTGGCTGCCTTCCTGCCCGACAGGGCAATGTACCGCTATTACCGCTACGAGCGGGTTCTGGTGACGGTTCTGTTCCTGATCCTGCTCAGCGGCTTTCTGGATCCCCTTCTTTCCTTCCTGCAGGGGCATCTCTGGAACGCGGTCATGTGGCTGGCGGATCTGCCCTTCCGGGCGCTGGGCCTGTTCTGAGGGGCGGGGCATGGAAAAGCTTTCTTATCATCTGGCCTCTTTCGACGGCCCGCTGGATCTGCTGCTTTACCTGCTGGCAAAAAACAAGCTGAACATCTGCGACGTTTCCATTCTGTCCATTGTAGATCAGTATGTGGAACAGATTAACGCCATGCAGGAGCGGGACATGGACGTGGCCAGCGAATTTCTGGAAATGGCGGCGCGGCTTATCGAGATGAAGTCCTCTTACCTGCTGCCCAGGCACGAGGAGGCGGAGGCAGCCCGCCAGGAGCTGGTGGGCAGGCTGCTGGAGTACCAGGAATGCAAGCAGGCCGCCGCCATGCTGGCGGAGCGCCTGAATTTCGACGCCTATGTAAGGGAACCGCAGGAGCTGGAGGTGGACCGTACCTACCGCCGCACTCACCAGCCTCAGGAGCTTCTGCAGGCGTACCTGAGCGCCACCGGCCGGGGCCGCCGGCGGATTCAGCCCACCCCCGTGGCTTTTGCGGGAATTGTGGCCCACAAAATTGTCTCGGTGTCCTCCCAGATTGTTTCCGTCCTGCGGAAATTGTGGAAGGGAAACCGGCTTTCGTACTACAGCCTGTTTGCAGGCAAGGACGAAAAATCCGAAAAGGTAGCCACCTTCCTGGCTTTGCTGGAGCTAATCAAGGCCAGGCGCGTCACCGTGGACGGCCCCCCGGGGGACGAGACCATCCAAATGAGAGGAAGAGAATAAATGGAGATTCGCAAGCTCCAGGGGACGATTGAGGCCATCCTTTTCGCCAGCGGAGAGCCGGTGCCGGAGGAACGGCTCATCCAGGTGCTGGGCGTGGACAAAGGCACAGCCCAAAAGGTGCTTCAGTTGGTCATGGATCATTATAACAAGCCGGAAAGCGGGATCCGCGTGGCGAAGGTGGACGGAAGCTACCAGATGTGCACAAACGAGGAGTACGCGGATAAGGTGAGGGAGGCGCTGGAGCTGCGCCGGAACACGCCGCTTTCCCAGGCCGCCATGGAGGTTCTGGCGGTGGTGGCCTACAACCAGCCTGTCACCAGGGCTTTCGTAGACCAGGTAAGAGGGGTGGACTGCGGCGGCGTTATGGCGACGCTGGCCGCCAAGGGCCTGATTGAAGAGAGAGGCCGCCTGGAACTGCCGGGCCGCCCCCTGCTGTACGGCACCACCGAGGCGTTCCTGCGCTGCCTGAACATTTCGTCTCTGGAGGAACTTCCTCCCCTGCCCAATGAGAGGGAGAAGGCGGGGGAAGCGGAGCAGGGGCCGCAGGAAGGGCAGGAGGCTTAAAAGAAAAAAGGGGGGAACGGCTTGCTCATTTTTGGGGGAATCCTGGTGTTCCTGGCGCTTTTGCTGACCTGCCCGGTTTGGGCGGCGATCTCTTATGAGGAAAAGCTCTCCCTCCGGGTGGGCTATTTGTTCCTCTCGTTCCGCCTTTTTCCGCCCAAGGAAAAAAAGAAGCCGGAAAAGCAGAGGAAAAAAGCCCGGGAGCAGAAGACCGCTGAAAAAACGGAGGATGCAAAAAAGAGGGAACTTCTGGATATACTGAAGCAGAAGGGGCTTTCCGGCTTTCTCAGCCTTCTTTCCCAGGCGGCTTCCCTGGCCGCTTCCACCTGGAAGGGGTTTGTCTCTCACCTGTACGTTTCCCGGCTGAAGCTTTCCCTGACGGTGGCCGCCGAAGACGCCGCCGGGACGGCGCTGCTGTACGGCAGGGTGTGCGGGGTGGTTTACCCGGCGTTCCGCATCCTCACAGAGACAGCCCGGTGCCGCAAACCCGAGATTCAGGTGTCGCCGGATTTTCAAAAGGACAAAACGGAAATCTCCTTTGCTTGTAAAGCGCGCATTCCGCTGTTTTTCCTGCTTTGGGAGGCGCTCCGCGCCCTTGTGGGGGCGGTTTCTCTTTGGCGCAGGGCGGTGGAGCCGGAAGAGAGCGATAAAAAGACAGTTTAAAGGCTGTAGGTTAGATTATTTGATTTTAAGAAAGGTAGGGGCAGTTATGAGCGAACATCCAATCGAAGGCATGATGGACACAACCCTGGAGAAAATCCGTCAGATGGTTGACGTCAACACGGTGGTGGGGGATCCCATCACTGCGCCGGACGGAACCGTCATTCTTCCCGTTTCCAAAATCAGCTACGGCTTTGCTTCCGGGGGAAGCGATTTCCCCTCCAAGCAGCAGACAGACAAGAGCTTTTTCGGCGGCGGCGCTGGGGCTGGGGTGACGGTAACGCCTCTGGCCTTCCTGACCATCAGCAATGGGAACGTCCATCTGCTGCAGATCGATCCCTATAACAGCTCTGCGGATCGGATCATAGGCATGATCCCTGAGGTGGCCGACAAGATCAACGATTTTCTGGGGGCCAGGAAATCCGGCCGGGCAGAGAAAAAAGAGGCCAAGGAAAACGGCGGCGACGTAACCCTGGACGATCCCCAGGTGTGAGGGCCGCCGGCAGATTGCGGATAAAACCATCCCCTGCCGCATAGGTATAACCATGGCAGGTGATGTGGAGTGAAAAAAAGCTCGATTTCTGTTTTGGCAGTCATTTCTATGCTGTTTTCCCTGTGGGCCCTTCCGGCCCATGGGGCGCAGGCCCCCGCCGTTTCCGCCTCCGCCGCTGTGCTGATGGAGGCGGAAAGCGGAAGGCTGCTGTTTTCCCGGAACGAAAGGGAGCAGCTTCCCATGGCCAGCACCACCAAGATCATGACGGCCCTTCTCACGCTGGAACAGCCGGATCGGGAGGTGACCATCACCGAGGAAATGGTGCGCGTAGAGGGTTCTTCCATGGGGCTGCGCGCCGGGGACCGGCTAACCCTGCACGGCCTGGCCGCCGGGATGCTGGCGGCTTCCGGGAACGACGCGGCCAACGCGGCGGCCATTCTCATCGACGGTTCCCTGTCTGCCTTTGCCGAACGGATGAACCGGCGCGCGCAGGAGCTGGGGCTGGCGGATACCCTTTTCGTCACGCCCTCCGGCCTGGACAGCGAGGGTCACTATTCCACAGCCAGAGATATGGCGCTGCTGGCCAGGGCCGCTTTGGAAAACGAAGACTTTCAGAACCTTGCCGGCCAGGCGCAGGTGAGCGTTTCCTTTTTGGAGCCGGAGGGCGTGCGGTACTACAGCAACCACAATAAACTGCTGGGTACGCTGGAGGGCTGCATCGGGGGAAAGACCGGCTACACCAAAAAGGCCGGCCGGTGCCTGGTGTCGGCCGCCCAGCGCGACGGGGTGCGCCTCATCGCCGTTACCCTTAACGACCCGGACGACTGGCGGGACCACGAGACCCTGATGGAATACGGCTTTTCCCTTTTAGAACGGTACGAATCCTCCTCCGCCCCCTGGGAGGGCGCTGCGGCTGTGGTGGGGGGAACGGCGGAAACCGTTCCCGTTTCGGCCCAGGGCCAGGCAAATTTCCTGGTGCCCAGGGGCCGCGCTTCAGAGGTGCAGCGGCTGGTGGAGCTTCCCCGCTTTCTTTACGCCCCGGTAAAGGCGGGCGATCCGGTGGGGGCCGTATCCTACCGGCTGGACGGGGAGGAGCTGGCCAGAATCCCCCTCCTTGCGGGCGCGGACGTTCCTTTGCAGGAGCGGGAGAAAGGGCTTTGGGAGCGTTTGGCAGATTTTTTTCATCTGGGCTGAACGCTGCCTGGAACAATATATTTTGAGAGACTTATGAAAAAGGATTGTTGCAAAAATGCCACGGAATGAAATTCGTCTGCAGAAGATTATCGCGGACTGCGGCCTGGCCTCCCGCCGGAAGGCGGAGGAATGGATTGCCGCCGGCGAGGTGCGGGTAAACGGGGCCGTCGCCTCGCTGGGGGACAAGGCGGACCCGCAGAAGGACAAAATCACCGTAAGGGGGAAACCGCTGGCCCAGGCGGAAGAGTACGTCTACCTTATGCTGCATAAGCCCAGGGGGTACATTACCACCATGAGCGACGAAATGGGGCGGAAATGCGTGGCGGAGCTGGTGGAGGACGTGCCGGAACGGATTTATCCGGTGGGCAGGCTGGACAAGGATTCCGAGGGCCTTCTTCTCATGACGAACGACGGCGCCTTTGCCAACGCGCTGACGCACCCCTCCCGCCATGTGCCGAAAACATACCGGGTAACGGTGTACCCCTCCGTTACGGAGGAACAGCTGACCCAAATGGAGCTGGGAATGGAAATAGAGGGCCGCAAAACCGCCCCGGCCAAGGTGAGGGTGCTCACCCAGGAAAAGGGGCGCGTGGTGCTGGAAATCACCCTTTACGAGGGGCGCAACCGGCAGATCCGGAACATGTGCGGGCTGCTGGGGCTTGAGGTGGCGCGGCTGAAGCGCCTTTCGGTGGGCTCGGTGAAGCTGGGGATGCTTCCCCCTGGAAAATGGCGGGAGCTCACCAAAGAAGAGGTAAAGCGCCTGACGGCTGAGGCAAAAAATCAGGACAAGCCCCGCCAGGGGCGGCAGGAAGGGAGGAAACGGGCATGATCACAATTCTTCCGGCTGCTCCGGCGGAAAAAGAAGCTCTTTTCCAGCCGGAGGCGGATGATGTTCTGGTAATGCGGGACGGCGGGCAGGCTCTGGGCTGGGTTGCCGTGCAGGCCGGGCGGGCCGACCTGCGGCTGCTCGCCCTTACAGTTTGCCCGGAAGAGGAGGCCGAGCGGCGTTTCTGTGCAGACAGCCTGCTGCGGGCGGCGGCTTCCTACGCTGCCAACCAGGGCGCTTACCGGCTGTGCTGCCGCCTTTCCCAATGGGAGGCCTTTCTTCAGAGCGAAGGATTTCAAAGGGAGGGGGAGGAGTATGTGCTCCCCACGTCGAGCATTGTAAAAATTTGCAAAGATTGACACTTTATCTACAAATAATGCTTGTCATCCTTCCCCGAATATATTATAATGATTTTAATTGCTGCAATCCTCAGCGGTATGGGCGGATGCGCCCCTGCGGCTGAGGTGGTTCTCTGTTGAAATGTTGATTCATTTTATAGAAGGAGGAATTATCACATGAGTAACGTGAGCAATGCGGAGCTCCTGCAGAAAGCCCGGGAAGAGGCGAGAGCCTCCAAGGGCTACCAGCGCATTACTGCATTATTCGACGAGGGCACATTCAACGAGGTAGACGGTCTGGCAAAATCCGGAGACGGCTATGCAGAGGTAGTGGCCGGCTACGGCTTGGTGGACGACTGCCCGGTGTATGCCTTTGCGCAGAACAGCGACATTGCAGGCGGCGCTATGAGCAAAGCGCAGGCCTCCAAGATAAAGAAGGTTTACGACCTGGCTGTTAAAACGGGCGCGCCCGTGGTGGGGATTTACGACTCCATCGGCGGCCGTCTGGCAGAGGGCGCCGACATGCTGGCTGCCTACGGGGACATTTTGAAGAACAGCGCCGCCCTTTCCGGCGTGGTGCCTCAGATCTCCCTGGTGCTGGGTCCCTGCATTGGCACCTCCGCCATGATTGCGGCCAACGCCGACATTATTGTAATGTCTGAGCAGGCCGAGCTCACCATTGCCACCAGCGGGGCCAACGCTTCCGCCAGCGAGGCGGCGGCTTCCGGCCTCTGCAGCCTGGTAGGAAAAGACGAGGCCGAGGCGGTAGCCAAGACGAGAGAGCTGCTGGCCGCGCTGCCCTCCAACAACCTCAGCGGGGCCCCCGCCGCAGAAACCGCCGTCATCGGCGCTTCCTCCGCTCCTGCTTCTGCGCAGGCCATGGACGTTATTTCCTCCGTTGCCGACCCGGGCAGCTTCCTTGCCCTTTCCCCGTCCTTCGGCCAGGCGGCCGTTACCGGCCTGGCTCAGATTTCCGGCGCTTCGGTGGGCCTGGTGGCCTACACCGGCGAGCTGGACGCCGACGCCTGCTCGAAGGCGGCCCGTTTCGTACGGTTCTGCGACGCCTTTTCCATTCCGGTGGTTTCCTTTGTTGACGCCACGGAGTTCACTTCCCTGCGGGAGGCCGTAAAGCTCAGCAGCGCTTACGCAGAAGCCACCACCGGGAAGATTACGGTAATTACCGGCGAGGCATACGGCCCGGTTTACATTGCGGTAGCCGGCCGCGGTGCCAACACGGACTACGCCATGGCTTGGGCCGACGCGGTTGTTTCGCCCATGGCTCCGGCCGCCGCCGCGTTGTTCCTGCACAGCGGCGAGCTGAAGGGGTCCGCCAATCCGGTGGCCGACCGGAAGGCCCTCATTGAAGCGTACAAGAAGGACGAGGCAACTCCCTTTGCCGCTGCCGCTCAGGGCTTCATTGAGGATGTGATCCTGCCGGAGGAGACCCGCGACCGTCTGATCGCCAACCTGGCCATGCTCTCCAGCAAGCGCGTGTCCAACCTGCCCAAGAAGCACAGCAATATCCAGCTTTAATCGAATATTGTTAGGAGGATTATACGATATGAAAAACTTGAAAATTACCGTCAACGGCGTTGCTTATGATGTCCAGGTAGAAGAAACCGGCGTTTCCGCCCCCGCCGCTCCGGCTGCTGCTCCCGCAGCCGCCCCGGCTCCGGCCCCGGCTGCCGCCGCCCCCGCTGCTGCTCCTGCCGCCCCCGCCCCGAAGGCTGCCGCTGCCCCTGCTGCAGGCGCTGAGGTTATCTCCAGCCCCATGCCCGGCACGATTGTGAACGTGGCTGTCTCTGCCGGACAGGCTGTGAAGAAGGGCGACGTGCTGGTGGTTCTGGAAGCCATGAAGATGGAGAATGAAATCATGGCGCCCCACGACGCCACTGTGGCGGGCGTCCACGTAAATAAGGGCGACAGCGTCGAGTCCGGCTCTGCCCTCGTGTCTCTCCAGTAAAAGGATCGGTTCGGAACAAAGCTGCGAGAAGGAGAGAGAAAAATATGGCTAAAAAAATCGGGATTACCGAAACGGTGCTGCGGGATGCGCACCAGTCTTTGATTGCAACCAGAATGCCGATTTCCGACATGCTTCCCATTCTGGAGAAGATGGACAAGGTCGGCTTTTACTCCCTGGAATGCTGGGGCGGCGCTACCTTTGACGCCTGCCTCCGCTTCCTGAACGAGGATCCCTGGGAGAGGCTTCGCACCATTCGCAAAATGTGCCCCAACACCAAGCTGCAGATGCTGTTCCGCGGCCAGAATATGCTGGGCTACCGCCATTATGCCGACGATGTGCTGGAGTACTTTGTCCAGCGCTCTGTGGCCAACGGCATTGACATCATCCGTATTTTCGACGCTCTGAACGACATCAAAAACCTTCAGACTGCCATCAAGGCGGCCAAGAAGGAGGGCGCCCATGCCCAGGTGGCCATTTCCTACACCACCGGCCCGGTCTTTACCCACCAGTACTATGTGGATTACGCCAAGCGGATTGAGGAAGCCGGGGCTGACTCCATCTGCATTAAGGACATGGCTGCCCTGCTCACCCCCTACGAGACCGAGGGCCTGGTGCGCGAGCTGAAGAAGGCGGTCAGCCTGCCCATTCAGCTGCACACCCACTATACCTCCGGCCTGGCTTCCATGTGCATCATGAAGGGCGTCGAGGCCGGCGTGGACGTGGTAGACACCGCCATGTCTCCTCTGGCCCTGGGAACCTCCCATGCGCCCACTGAGTCTGTGGTGGCCGCCTTCCAGGGCACAGAGTACGACACCGGCCTGGATCTGGTGCTGCTGAACGAAATCCGCGAGTATTTCATGGGTCTGCGGAAGAAGTACATCGAGAGCGGCCTGCTGGACCAGAGCATGCTGGCCACCAACACCAAGGCCCTGGTGTACCAGGTGCCGGGCGGCATGCTCAGCAACCTGCTTTCTCAGCTGAAGCAGGCCGGCAAGGCAGACCAGCTGGAAGAGGTGCTGCAGGAAGTGCCCCGCGTGCGGAAGGATTCCGGTTATCCGCCGCTGGTTACGCCTACCTCCCAGATCGTGGGCACCCAGGCTGTGTTCAATGTGATCAACGGCGAGCGGTATAAAATGTGCACCAACGAGTTCAAGGACCTGGTTTCCGGCAAATACGGCACTACTCCCATGCCCATCGATCCGGAGTTCGCCAAGAAGATCAACGGCGGCAAGGAGGTCATCACCTGCCGCCCCGCCGATCTGCTGGAACCCGAGCTGGAGTCCCTGCGCAAGGAGTGCGCGGAGTGGATTGAGCAGGAGGAGGACGTTCTGTCCTACGCTCAGTTCCCGAAGGTAGCCATGGACTTCTTTAAAAAGCGCCGCGACGCCAAGTACGGCATCGACGGCAAACATGCCGACGCGGCCAACGAGATTCATCCGGTCTGACGGCGGGCGCGCTTTCCCTCACCGGGGCCTGCGCCGTTTGCCTGCGAAGCCCGGTGAAGAAGGTTTGATGAAGCGAGAGCACGTCTTTTCGACGTGCTCTTTTCCTTTCCTTCACACAACAGAAAAGGAGGAGAAAAAATGAAGGTAGGATTTATTGGCTGCGGCAACATGGCGAAGGCCATGATAAGCGGCCTTTTGAAGAGCGGCGTCTGCAAGGGGGAAGAGGTTGTGGCCTCTGACGTTTCCCCCGCGGCGCGAAGCGCGGCGCAGGCTCTGGGAATTTCCGTTACGGCCGACAACCGGCAGGCGGCCGCCCAGGCAGACGCTCTGGTGCTGGCGGTAAAGCCGCAGTTTTACCAGGAGGTGATTGAGGGCCTCAGGGACAGCCTGCGCGCGGGCCAGCTGGTCATTACCATTGCGCCCGGCAAAACCCTGGCCTGGCTGCAGGAGCGGCTGGGGGAGGAGATCGCCATTGTGCGCACCATGCCCAACACCCCCGCTATGGTGGGGGAGGGAATTACCGCCATGTGCCCCAACGGGAAGGTGACGGAGGAACAGCTGGCCCTGTGCAGAAGCCTGCTGGAAAGCTTCGGAAAAGCAGAGCTTGTGCCCGAACGCCTGATGGATGCGGTTGTGGCGGTCAGCGGCAGCTCGCCCGCCTATGTGTTCCTGTTTATTGAGGCCATGGCAGACGCCGCCGTGGCGGAGGGAATGCCCCGCCCCCAGGCTTATACCTTCGCCGCCCAGGCTGTGCTGGGCAGTGCGAAAATGGTGCTGGAAACCGGCAGGCACCCCGGCGAACTGAAAGACATGGTCTGTTCCCCGGCAGGCACCACCATTGAGGCAGTGCAGGCGCTGGAGGAAACAGGGTTCCGCAGCAGCGTCATGCGCGCGATGCGGCTCTGCGCGGAAAAATCCCGCTCCATGTAAGGGGAATACCGTAGGCCGCCATTTCGGACACTCCTTAGGCCGCTATCTGCCTTGACAACAGGCCGGGAAAGCTGTTATTATAAATAATAATGTATTTTTCCAGCAAGGCAAGGGGCGGCCCGCTGTGCGGCGCGGCTGTCCCCCGTTCTTCCGCGCTTGCCCGCCCCTGCGGCGGTTCCGGCGGAAAAAGAGGCCGGCCCTGGGGAACCAGCCTCCCCCGGCAGGGAGAGGCTGCAGAATGGAACAGAAGTGAGAGGATCTAATGATGGTTTGCAGCATGACCGGCTTCGGAAGGTGTGAAACAATCACGCCTGCCCATCATATCATCGCAGAGATTAAATCCGTCAATCACCGTTACTTTGAATTTTCTTCCCGCGTGTCCCGCGGATATGGTTTTTTGGAGGAAAAGCTGAAAAGCTATTTGCAGTCGAAGGTTTCCCGCGGCAAGGTAGAGGTGTTTGTCACCTTTGAAGCGCTGGAGGAGGGCGATGTGCAGGTTCAGGTGAACCACGACCTGGCCGCCGGGTATGTGGCGGCGCTGCACGAGCTGGCAGAGCGTTACCACATCAGGGAAGAGCTTTCCGCCGCGGCGCTCTCCCGGTATCCTGACGTGCTTGTGGTGCGCAAATCTCCCGAGGATGAGGAAAAGGTCTGGCAGGCGGTCAGGGCGGCGGTAGACGAGGCGCTGGCCTCGCTGCTGGCGATGCGGCAGGCGGAGGGGGCGCGGCTCAAGGCGGATATTCTGCAGAGGGCGGGTGTTATTTTGTCCCTGGTGGAAAAAATAGAGGAGCGTTCCCCGCAGACCGTTGAGGAGTACCGGCAGAAGCTGCAGGCGCGGCTGAATGAAATGCTGGCAGACGTCAAGCTGGACGAGCAGCGCATTTTGACAGAGGCCGCCATTTTCGCAGACAAGGTGGCTGTGGCAGAGGAGACGGTGCGCCTGCGCAGCCATTTCGCCCAGCTTTCCCGCATGCTGGAGGAGGGCGGCGCCATTGGCCGCAAGCTGGATTTTATTGTGCAGGAAATGAACCGGGAGGCCAACACCATCGGCTCCAAGGCCTGCGACTCCAGCATTGCCTACATGGTGGTGGACATCAAGGCCGAGATTGAAAAAATCCGGGAGCAGATTCAAAATATAGAATGATGCCACGCCCCCGGCGGGCGGCCGTTCTGTTTTAATAGAAAGAAAGGTATGGGATGAAATGAAGCTGATCAACATCGGGTTTGGAAATATGGTTTCGGCCAACCGGCTGGTAGCCATCGTCAGCCCGGAATCCGCGCCCATCAAGCGGATTATCCAGGATGCCAAGGAGCGAGGGACGCTCATCGACGCCACCTACGGCCGCCGCACCCGCGCGGTGATTGTAACCGACAGCGATCATGTGATTTTGTCTGCGGTTCAGCCGGAAACCGTGGCCAACCGCCTGAACGACCGGGACGACGATTTGACGGAGGAGGAGCTGGAAGAGGATGAGCAGTAAAGGGCTGTTGATTGTGTTTTCCGGTCCCTCCGGCGCAGGGAAGGACACCGTCCTGAAAAGCCTTATGGAGCGCGAGCCGGGAGTGCGGCTTTCTGTTTCCGCCACGACCCGCGGCCCCAGGGAGGGGGAGCAGGACGGCCGGGACTACTATTTTATCTCACGGGAACGGTTTGACCAGCTTGTGGCAGAGGACAAAATGCTGGAGCACGCAGAGTACTGCGGCAATTGTTACGGCACCCCCAGCGAGCCCATTGAAGCCTGGACCCAGGAGGGCTGCGACGTCATTCTGGAGATCGAGGTTCAGGGCGGCGCGCAGATCAAGAAGAAGCGCCCTGACTGCGTGAGCATCTTTATCCTGCCTCCTTCCCTGGAGGTTCTGGAGCATCGCCTGCGCCGCCGGGGAACCGACAGCGAGGAAGCCATTCAGAAGCGGCTGGCGGCCGCCAAGGGAGAGATCGCCCAGGCGCTTCAGTACGATTATGTGATCGTCAACGACGACCTGGAGCCCGCCGTGGAGCAGATGGCGGAAATTCTCCGGTCAGAAAAGCAAAAATCCATAAGAAATAAAGACTTTATTGAGAGGATGCTGTGACATGCTGAAACCTTCTGCTGATTTAATTATCGATCCTTCCCAGAGCCGCTACGCCCTGGTGGTTGGCATTGCCAAGCGCGCCCGGGAGATTGTGGAGGAAGCAGAGAAAGCGGATCAAATCCTGGTGGAAAAGCCGGTGGATTTGGCGGTGCACGATTTTATGGATCAAAAATATAAGATCGTGGAGCCCCCCATCGCCAACGACGATGACGATGAGGAAGAAATCCTGGCGGAAGCTGAGGAAAAGCAGGAATAAGGGGAAGGTATGGGAAAAGCCGCTCGGATCGCTGTAGAAAAAACGGCGTACCATTTTGACCGGGAATTTGACTACCAAATTCCTGATTTCCTGAGGGAAAAAGCCCTTCCGGGCTGTCGGGTCCTCGTCCCGTTTGGAACGGCGAACGCCAAGCGCCTGGGGATCATCCTGGCGCTGGTGGAGGCGGATGAATCGAAAGAGCTGAAGTCTGTTGCAGCGGTGCTTGACCAGGCACCGCTGCTTTCAGATGAAGGGCTTTTGCTGGTGCCCTGGCTGAAGCAGCGGTATTTCTGCACCCTGTTCGACGCGGTCAGGCTGCTGCTTCCCACTGGGATGCACCTGCGGCTGCGCACCGGCTACCGGGCCAATCCTTCCTGGGAGGACGCCCCCCTTCCGGAACGGGAAGCCGCCCTCTGGCAGCAAACGAGAGAGGAGGCGCTTCTGCCGGAGCAGCTGCGGAGGAAGCTGCCCTGGCTGCGGGAGGAGCCCGGCCTTTTGGAAAAAATGGAGCGGGAGGGCAGCCTGCTGCGGGAGGAGCTTCCCCTGCGGCAAATCGGGGACGCTTCTCAAAAAATGGTGCGGCGCACCGCCCGGGAGAGGCCGGAAAAAGAAACCCCCAAGCAGCAGGCGGTTCTGTCTTTTCTGGAAGAAACCCCGGCGGTCTCCCTGAAGGAGCTCTGCTATTTTACCGGCGTAACCCCGGCGGTTGTGCAGGCCCTGGCCCGGAAGGGGCTGGTGGAATATTATGAGCGTGAGGTGTTCCGCAACCCTTACGCAGAAAGGCGGGAGGAGCCGGGGCTGGCCCCGGTAACGCTTTCGCAGGAACAGGAGCGGGCCTTTCAGACGCTGCTTGGCCTGTACCGGCAGGGGAAGGGGAAGACGGCCCTGCTTTACGGCGTTACGGGAAGCGGGAAAAGCTCCGTGTTCCTCCGCCTGGCCGACGAGGTGCGGCGGGAGGGGAAGGACGTGATTGTCATGGTGCCGGAAATCGCCCTGACCCCCCAGACGGTGAACCACTTTCACCGCCGTTACGGCAGCGACGTGGCTGTGTTTCACAGCGGCCTGACCCCTGCCGAGAGGATGGACGAGTGGAAACGGGTCAAAAGGGGAGAGGCGCACATCGCCGTGGGGACGCGCTCCGCCGTATTCGCCCCCCTGGCCCGCCTGGGCCTTGTGATTATGGATGAGGAGCAGGAGTACACCTACAAGTCAGAATCCTCCCCCCGGTACCATGCCAGAGAGGTGGCCCATTTCCGCTGTGCTTACCACAAGGGCCTTCTTCTGCTCTGCTCCGCCACCCCTTCCATCGAAAGCTGCTTTGCGGCCCAAAAGGGGCGGTACGCCTTTGCCAGCCTGCCCGGCCGCTATGGGGAAGCCACCCTGCCCCAGGTGGAGCTTGTGGACATGAACCAGGAGCTGGAGGCGGGGAACGACACCGTCATCAGCCGCAGGCTGCGCCAGGCGCTGGCCGAAGCCCTTGCGAGAAAGCAGCAGGCTATTTTACTGCTGAACCGCAGGGGGTACCACACCTTTGTGAGCTGCCGCGCCTGCGGGGAAGCGCTTCTCTGCCCCAACTGCAGCATTTCCCTCACCTACCATTCCGCCAACGGCCGGCTCATCTGCCACTATTGCGGCTATTCCGCCCCCATGCCCGGGGAATGCCCCCATTGCGGGGAAAACCGGCTGTACGCCTCCGGTTCCGGCACACAGCGGGCGGAAGAGCAGCTAAGCGCCCTGTTCCCCCAGGCAAGGGTGCTCCGCCTTGACGCGGACGCCGCCATGTCCCGGGCTTCCTACGAGGAAAAGCTGGCCCGGTTCGCCGCGGGGGAATACGACATGATTGTGGGGACGCAGATGGTGGCAAAGGGGCTTGATTTTGAACGCGTCACCCTGGCGGCGGTGCTTTCCGCCGACCAGGCGCTCTACAGCGACGATTTTCGCAGCTATGAGAGGGCCTTCAGCCTGCTGACGCAGGTGGTGGGCCGTTCCGGCCGGGGCCGGTACGCCGGAACAGCCCTCATACAGACGCACACCCCGGAAAACGGACTGTTCCGGCTGGCGGCCTCGCAGGATTACCCGGCCTTTTACAAGGGCGAGTTGGCCATTCGCCGGGCTATGCTGTACCCCCCTTTTGTAGACATCTGCATGGTGGGCTTTTCCGGAGCAGCAGAGGAAAAGGTGCGGCAGGCCAGCGTGTTTTTTCTGGATCTTCTTCAAAAGACCGCCCGCCTTCAGTACGCCTCGCTGCCCATGCGGGTGCTGAAGCCCACCCCCGCCTCGGTGGTGAAGGTAAACGGCCGGTACCGGTATAAAATCCTGATCAAATGCAGGAACAGCAAGCCTTTCCGGGACTTTATCTCCCGGCTGCTTGTCCGTTTCCCGCAGGAACGGAGGTTTTCCGGCGTGACGGTCTTTGCCGATATGAACCCTGACACCATATTATGATTTCATTTTATTTCAGAAAGCGAGAGGAAGCGTTATGGCAATCCGGAATATTGTAAAGGATGGCGACGAGATCCTGACGAAGGTGTGCCGCCCGGTAGAGAAGTTTGACAGCAAGCTGGGAATGCTGCTGGACGACATGGCCGAGACCATGCACCAGGCAGACGGCGTGGGGCTGGCCGCCCCTCAGGTGGGAATCCTGCGCCGCGTTATGGTGGTGGATATTGGGGAAGGCGTCATTGAATTTGTCAACCCTGTTTTTGTGGAACAGAGCGGAGAGCAGGAGTGTGTGGAGGGCTGCCTCTCTTTCCCCGGTGAGTACGGCGTGACCAAGCGCCCCTACCGGGTTGTCGTCCGCGCGCAGGACAGGAACGGGGAGTTTTTCGAACTGGAAAGCGAGGGCTTCCGGGCTGACGCCTGCTGCCACGAAATGGATCACCTGGACGGGGTGGTGTTCAAGCAGCGCGCTGTCCGCATGCTGACCAAAGAAGAATTGGAGAATATGAAATAATGCGTATTGTATTTATGGGCACCCCGGATTTTGCGGTTCCAAGCCTTCAAATTCTGCTGGAAAGCGGCCACGAGGTGTGCGCCGTCTATACTCAGCCGGATAAGCCGAAGGGCCGCGGCTACACGCTGACGCCTCCCCCGGTGAAGGTGCTGGCCCAGGAGCATGGGATCCCGGTGCTTCAGCCTCAGACGCTGCGCACCGAGGAAGCATATTTGTCATTAAAAGTTTACCGTCCGGACATCATTATTGTGGTGGCATACGGTAAACTATTACCAAAGAACATTTTGGATCTGCCCCCGCTGGGCTGTGTGAACGTTCACGGTTCTCTGCTGCCCAGGTACCGGGGCGCCGCGCCCATTCAATGGGCGGTGCTGAACGGCGACGATGTTACCGGCGTTACCACCATGTACATGGCGGAAGGGCTGGACACGGGCGATATGATCCTGCAGAAGGAAACGCCCATTGGCCCTGACGAGACGGCCGGCCAGCTGTTCGACCGCCTCTCCCTTATGGGGGCGCAGCTGCTGAAGGAAACGCTGGAGCAGATCGAAAACCACACCGCCCCGCGGATCCCTCAGCCGGCTGAGGGGGGCAGCTACGCCTCCCAGCTTTCCAAAGAGATGGCCCGCATCGACTGGGGCAGGGAAGCGGCGCAGGTACGCAACCTGGTGCGCGGTATGAATCCGTGGCCGGTTGCGCAGACTACCTTCCGGGGGAAGCAGCTGAAGGTGTTCCGGGTGTCACTGCGGCAGGGCTCTGCCGCGCCGGGAACCGCCTGGCAGGAAAACGGAGAGTTCCTCGCGGCCTGCGGCGGCGGCGTCCTGTGCCTGGAAGAGGTGCAGTACCAGGGCGGCAAGCGGATGAGCGGCCGGGATTTTCTCCGCGGCCATGCCCTGCGGGAGGCGGAACAGCTGGGGGAGGCCTGAAATAAGGCGCGCCCTTCTTCCCCGGCAGCGTCCAATATGACAGGAGGAAGAGCTATGGGCTTTTACTATTTCGACTACACGTATTTTCTCTATATGCTGCCGGCCCTTTTGATTTCCATGTACGCCCAGTTTAAGGTGAATTCTGCGTTTCAGAAGTATTCGCAGGTTTTTCCCGTGCAGGGCATGACGGGGCGGCAGGCGGCGGAGGCTGTGCTGCGGTACGGCTCGGTGCCCGGGGTGAGCGTGCGCGCCATTCCCGGGCGGCTCACCGACAATTTCAACCCCAGAACCGGGGTCATCAGCCTTTCCAGCAGCGTGTACAACGTTTCCAGCATTGCGGCGGTGGGGGTAGCCGCCCACGAGGCGGGGCATGCCATTCAGCACTCGGTGGGCTACCTGCCCATTAAGCTGCGCAGCTTCCTGGTTCCCATCACCAATTTCGGCTCGGCTCTCTCCGTGCCGCTTATTTTCATCGGCCTGCTCCTCCCGGTTCAGTATGATTTTGTGGTCACCATAGGAATCGCCCTCTACAGCCTGATGGTGCTGTTCCAGCTGGTGACTCTTCCCGTGGAATTCAACGCCAGCTCCCGCGCCCTCCGCGCCCTGGAAGCCGCAGGAATTCTGTACCCTGACGAGCTGAAGGGGGCGGAAAAGGTGCTGCGGGCGGCTGCCATGACGTACCTTGCCGCCGCCTTTACCTCCCTGATGAGCCTCTTCCGCCTGCTGGCCATAGCAGGCAGCCGCAGGAGGCGGGATTAAGTTGGATCGGGCGCGGACGGCGGCGCTCCACGCGCTGCTGCAGGTGGATGAAAACGAGGGCTATTCCAACCTGGTGCTGGACAAAACCATTGGGAAATTTTCCCTCTCCCCCCGCGACGCGGCCTTCTCCTCCGCGCTGTTTTACGGCGTGCTGGAACGCCGCCTTACCCTGGACTACGCCCTGGGCTGCTTTTCCCACACCCCGGTGGAGCGGCTTTCCCCGCAGGTGCGCGAGATCCTGCGGCTGGGGGCCTACCAGCTTTTGTTTCTGGACCGCGTGCCGGACTCTGCGGCGGTAAACGAAAGCGTGGAACTGGCCAAAGAGAACCGGCAGAAAAAGGCGGCCGGTTTTGTGAACGGGGTGCTGCGGGCCCTGCTTCGGGGAAGGGAGAATCTTTCCTGGCCGGACGACAGCATCCGGTATTCCTGCCCCGCCTGGCTGATGGAGCTGTGGCGGGATTCCTACGGGGCGCCGGCTGCCGAAGGGCTTGTCAGATGCCTGTCGGAAACGCCGCCGGTGTGCGTGCGGGTAAACACTGTAAAAACGACGGCGGAGGAGCTGCAGGCCCGCCTGGAGCAGGAGGGGGTGCAGGCCCGCCCGGCCCCAGGCCTGCCTTCCGCGCTTCTGCTGGAAAAGCCCGGCGCGGTGGCCGCGCTGCCCTCTTTTCAGGAGGGGCTGTTCCATGTGCAGGATCTTTCCTCTCAGCTGGCTGCGGCCGTTCTGGAAGCGCGGCCCGGCCAGCGGGTCATCGACGTGTGCGCCGCCCCCGGCGGGAAAAGCTTCACCCTGGCGGAGGAAATGAAAAACCAGGGCCGGCTTCTGGCCTTTGACAAATACAGGGGGAAGGTGAGGCTCATCGCACAGGGGGCGGCCCGTTTGGGGCTTTCCATAGTGGAAGCGGCTGTGCGCGACGCGGCCGCCCCGCCGCAGGCGCTGGAACCGGCCGACCGGGTGCTTTGCGACGCCCCCTGTTCCGGCCTGGGCATTGTGCGCCGCAAGCCGGAAATCCGCTATAAACAGAAATCCACTCTTGACAGCCTGCCGGATTTGCAGTACCGTATACTTTGTGAAAGCGCCCGGCTGGTAAAGCCCGGCGGACGGCTGCTCTACTCCACCTGCACGCTGAACCCGGCAGAAAACGGGGAGGTGGCCGCCCGCTTTCAGAGGGAGCATCCGGAGTTTTCCCCCGCGCCGCTGCCGCTGCCCGAAGGGTTTGCTTCCGCAGTGGGCGAACCGGCGCATGAAATCACCCTGTTCCCATCCGTCCATGGAACGGACGGGTTCTTTCTCGCAATGTTTCAGAAAAAGGCGGTTGAAGCTTGAGTCTGCAAGATATTAAATCAAAAACAAAGGAAGAGCTTCAGGAATGGCTGAAGGAGTGGGGGCAGCCCGCTTACCGCGGCGGGCAGGTGTTCCGCTGGCTTCACCAGGTTGGGGTGGAATCCTTTGAAGAGATGACAGATCTTCCCCGGGAGCTGCGGCAGGGTCTGGCAGAGCGATGCTACATAGCCTCTGCCCAGGTTTCCCGGCGGCAGGTTTCCCGGCTGGACGGCACAGTGAAATACCTGTTCCGCCTTTTTGACGGGGAGCATGTGGAATGCGTGCTGATGGAGTACCATCACGGCGTTTCCATCTGCATTTCCACCCAGGTGGGCTGTAAAATGGGCTGTACCTTCTGCGCCACCGGGAAAAGCGGATTTTCCCGGAACCTGACGGCCTCTGAGATGCTGGCGCAGGTGCAGGCGGCGCAGAAGGATTCCGGAAAGCGGGTGTCCAACATCGTCCTTATGGGGATGGGGGAGCCGCTGGACAATTACGATCAGGTTCTCCGGTTCCTCCGGCTCGTCTCCTGCGGGGAGGGGCTTAACATAGGGATGCGCCATATTTCCCTTTCCACCTGCGGCCTGGTGGATAAGATCTACCAGCTGGAAAAGGAACGGCTGCAGCTGACTCTTTCGGTGTCGCTGCACGCGCCCAACGATGAGATCCGCAGCCGGACTATGCCGGTGAACCAAAAATGGAACGTAGAGCAGCTTTTGGCCGCCTGCCGCTCCTATGCGGGGGCTACAGGCCGCCGGATTTCCTTTGAATACGCCATGATCCGCGGGGTGAACGACAGCGACGCCTGCGCCCGCGAGCTGGCCGGCCGGCTGGAGGGGATGCTCTGCCATGTGAATCTCATTCCTGTCAACGACGTGACAGGGAACCAATACCGGAAAAGTACGGTGGAGCGGCAGAAACGTTTCGTTTCCATTCTGGAGCGGAAGGGAATCCCCGCCACGGTGCGGCGGACGCTTGGCTCTGACATTGACGCCTCCTGCGGGCAGCTTCGCCGCAGGGCAGAAGAGGGGGAAGCAATTCATGCAGTTGTACGGCAAAAGTGATATCGGCCTGGTGAGAAGCTCCAACCAGGACAGCTATTCCATGGGTTCCCTGCCCGGGGGCGTGTGGATTGTGGTCTGCGACGGGATGGGGGGCGCCAACGGGGGAAACGTGGCCAGCCAGATTGCCGTGGAACAGATTACCC
>DVMK01000143.1 GCA_018715025.1 Candidatus Caccousia avistercoris | reverse complement strand
GACTGCAGCGGCGCTTCCACGCAGTACGTCCACTCCGGCGTGCGCAGGGCCCGGCCAATGCAGCTTTCGCTGATCTGCACGAACACCTCCTGGTGGGTGGGGACGCCGGGTTTCTCCAGCAGCCGCTGCATGGGCACGCCCCGCATAGACTCCGGCACCGGGATTCCCCCGGCCTGCAGCAGCGTGGGGGCAATGTCGATGAGGCTGGTGAGCTCCTGCACCACGTGGCCGCCGTCGAACACGCCGCCCTTGGCCAGGAAGGGCACGTGCAGGCTGTCGTCCTGGCAGGACCGCTTGTACTCCTTGTTCCTGGTGCAGAAGTGGCAGCCATGGTCTGAGGTGTAGAAAATAATGGTGTTTTCGTAAATCCCCTGCCGCTTCAGCTCCTCCACAATCCGCCCTACGTTCTGGTCCAGGCTGGCGCACTGGCCCAGGTAGTCCGGCATCTGCTCCCGCCAGTCGCCCCCGGTGCCTTCCAGGTCGCCGGGCACGGGAAAGCCGCTGTAGCGCTCCCGGCTGCCCTCCGGCCCTTCAAACCGGTTCCGGTCGTTCTGGTGGTGGGGCTCTATGTACGACACAAACAGGAAGAAGGGCTTTTCCTTCGGCTTTCTCAGGTATTCCAGCGCAAAGTCTGTGGTGGCGTCCGCCCGGTAGCCGGTGAACTCCCGCTTGTTTCCCTCCCCGTCGTACATGTACCCCCCGTACCCGTGTGAGGTAAACTCCAGCACGTCCGCCGCAATCCAGAAGTCCTGGTACCCGCCCCGGTACTGAAGCGGGATCGCCTTCGTCTTGTAGTCCACGCTGCCGGGCCCCGGCCGGAAGGAATGGTGCGACGCCAGGTGCCACTTCCCCACGTAGGCCGTCTCGTACCCCGCCTCGTGAAAGTACGAGGCAATCCCCTTCTCCTCCAGGGGCAGCATGCGGTCGTTTACCTCGCACCCGATGGTGGTGGGGTACTTGCCTGTCTGTATGCACGCCCGCGCCGGGCCGCACACCGGCTGGCACGTCATGGCGTTCTCAAACCGCGTCCCCTCCGCCGCCAGCTGGTCCAGGTTCGGCGTCAGCCGGAACGCGCTTCCCAGCGGCTGCCCATAGCAGCTCACCGTGTCCCACCTTTGCTGGTCTGAAAATAGGAACAGTACGTTTGGTTTTCCGTTCATCTTTCCTTTTCCGCCTCCTTTGCGGAACGAGGGCAGCGGCGCGCAGCCCGGCAGAGTCAGGCCGCGCGCCGCCCCACGCTTCTGTTCTGTTACTGAAGAGCCTGGTAAGCCTCGTTTACCTCCTGCTCAATCTTGTCGCCGCCCATGGAGTAGAATTCCGCTACGTAATCTTCCCAGGCGTCCACCGGCAGGCTGCCCATGACAATCTTTGCCAGATATTCCTGGAACAGGTTCTTGCAGGTGTCCGGGTAGTCCAGCATAGAGGGCGTGGTGCCCCAGTACTTATTCTCCCGGTAGCTGTCCTGGAAGGCTTCAAAGCAGGCCGCCGACTCAGGGCCTACCCAGCGCCGGTCTACCACCTGGAGGAAGCGCACCGGGTTGCCCAGCCCCTTGGCGTAGATTTCGTCGTAGGTGCTTGTCTGAATAATGGTTTCGCCGTCCTCGCTGAAGGTGAAGTCTTCGCCCTCAATGCCGATGGAGCAGAGGTAGAAGCCGCCGTTCTCGCTGTCGTCCACCGACCAGTTGAGCAGCTGCATCAGCACGTCCACGTCCTCGCAGGTGGAGGAGATGGCGCGGATGTTGCCGTAGCCCGGCGCGCTTTCCTGGGCGCCGAAGTCGCCGTTGGGACCCTTGATGGAGGCGATGGGGGCCACCTTCGCCGTGGGCGTTACCGCCAGCAGGGCCGCCGTTTCCGGCTGCACCGGGGAACCGGTAAAGCCGGAGCCCTCGTAAATGCCGCCCTTGGAATTGGCGAATTTCTGATCCTTCAGGCTGGCGTCTGTGGTAAAGATGTCCGGATCAATAAGGCCCTCCGCATACCACTGCTGCAGGGTGGCCAGCGCGTCCTTTGTTCCCTCCAGGGTGCTGCCCATGCGCAGGCCGTCCGGCGTTTCCATCCAGAACTGAGGCTGAATGCCGTAGGCGCCGAAAATCACGTCAAACACGGTGGTGTCCGTCCCCAGGTAACCGAAGGTGTCGTCCTGGCCGTTCCCGTCGGGATCCTGCTCTTTGAAGGCCTTCATCACCTGGTACATTTCGTCAATGGTGGTGGGAATGTTCATCCCCACCTGATCCAGCCAGTCCTGCCGGATGATAAGGCCGTTGGTGTTCGGGCCGTTGATAGCGCCCTCCAGGTACCCTACCGGGAAAGCGTACAGGTGGCCGTTGTAGGTGACGGCGTCTATCTCAGCGGGGCGCATCAGATCCTTAATGGCAGGCAGCTGCTCCAGACGGTCCTCCAGAGGGATAATAAGCCCCTGGTCGGCGAAGCTGGTGAGCGTTACCATATCCACGTTCATGGCGTCCGGCATGGAGTCGCTGGCGGCCAGCACATTCAGCTTGTCGTAATACTCTGTGCCGCCAATGGCTACTACCTCCCAGTCAATGTCAGGCAGGCCGTAGGCTTTCATGGCGTCCTTCATAATCTGGTACCCTTCGCCGCCGTCAGCCGGGTAAGTGGGCCACGCCCCGTTGCGGTAAAAAGTGAAATGGTAGCTTTTGTTCTCTCCCCCCTCAGAGGCCGGGTCGTCCCCGCCCCCTGCGGCAGAGGTGGAGGAGGACGGGCTGGAACAGGATGCGGCAAGCGACAGCACAAGACCCGCCGCCAGCATGCAGGCTAACGTTCTCTTAACACGGTTTTTCATGTGGTACCTCCTTAAGTAAAATGAATCTATCGAAAAGGGAAGGCCCCGGGCCGTTTATCCCTTTACGGAACCAATCATAACACCTTTTACAAAATATTTCTGAAGGAAGGGGTAAACGCAGAGGATGGGAGCGATGGAGATGATGATGGTAGCGCCTATGACCGACTCTACCGCCGACTGCGCCCCCTCGCCGGTGGCCCTGGCGATCATCTGCCCGTCGATTACCTGGCGGATGTACAGGGGAAGGGTAAAATTCTCGCGGCTGTTCATGTAAATGAGGGGCCCCATAAAGTTGTTCCAGGAGGCTACCGCCAGCCAAAGGCCCACCGTGGCAAGCACCGCCTTGGAAAGGGGCATGATGATTTGGAAAAAGATGCGCAGCGGGCCCGCGCCGTCAATGAAGGCGGCTTCCTCCAGCTCAGAGGGCATGGCCCCGAAGAAATTCTTCACAATAATGGTGTTGTAGGGCGTGACAATGGCCATCAGGATCAACGCCCACAGATTGTCGATCAGGTTCAGCTCCTTCACCGTCAGGTAGGTGGGGATGAGGCCGCCGTTGAAAATCATGCAGAAAACCACGGCAAAGGAAAGGAATTTATTCCCGGCCAGGCTTTTCTTGGAAAGCCCGTAGGCAAGCATAGAGGTCAGCAGAATGCCCAGAGCGGTGGTAAAGAACGCGCAGTAGATGCTGTTGGCGTAGGAGGTCCAGATAAAGGCGTTTTTCATCACCAGCTGGTAAGCTTCTACGGTAAACTGGCGCGGCAGCAGGAACACGCCGCCCCGCGTGGCCTCGGTGGAAGAACTGAAGGACAGGCACAGCTCGTGCCAGAAGGGGTACAGCATGACAAGGCTGATGATCACCAGCAGCAGGGCGTTTGCCGCCTCGAACACGCGCTCCCCCGCCCCCTTTTTCACCTTCATAACGCAATCTCCTTTCTTTCTTTTCTCGCGGCGGGCGGTTCACCAAATCCCGTCCTGCCCCATCCTGCCGGTAATGAAGTTGGAAAGGCTGACCAGAATCAGCCCCACTACCGACTGGAAAAGTCCGGCCGCCGCCGCATAGGAGAATCTTCCCTGGGCAAGGCCGTAGCGGTACACAAAGGTGTCCAGCACGTCGCCCACGTCCATGGTGGCGGAGGTCTGCAGCACGTACATCTGGTCAAACCCGGCGCTGAGCAGCGAGCCGGTGCGCAGAATCAGCATAATGGCAATGGTCCCCGCAATGGCGGGCAGGGTGATGTTCCATATTTTCTGAAACCTGGTGGCGCCGTCCACGGTGGCCGCCTCGTACAGGTCGGGGCTTATGTTGGTAATGGCTGCCAGGTACACCACGGTGCCCCACCCGGCCTCTTTCCAAATGTCAGAGACAACCACCAGCCACCGGAAGTTGGCAGGCTCCAAAAGGGGATTTTTCGACGCGCCGAACAGGGAGAGGATACCCACGGAGGGAGAGAGAATGGTCATCATAACGCCGCCGATTACCACCCAGGAAATAAAATGGGGCAGGTAAA
>DVMK01000142.1 GCA_018715025.1 Candidatus Caccousia avistercoris | reverse complement strand
GGATTATGCGCGCTGGGAAACTATCCCATTTTTTCCTTCTGCCGCATAATATGGAGCGGGTGAGGAACAGGATCGCCGGGTGCGGGCGCGGGACAGCGCGCTGCCGGAAGCGGCAAGGCTGCCTCATCCTCCGCAAATCTCAAACAGAAGGGTAGCGATTCCATGAATGTTTATCGTTGTCAGGACGACGGAAGCCAATCCAGCACCTCCTGTTCCTGCAGTCAATCCTCCTGCAGCCAGTCCTGCTGCCAGCCAAGCTGCGTCCCCTACCCCTGCCCCGGCCCGGTGGGGCCGCGGGGGCCTATGGGCCCCACCGGGCCCACCGGCCCTGCGGGCAGCGCCAGCATGACGGGGGCTACCGGCCCCACCGGCCCAGCCGGCCCCATGGGCCCCATGGGAATTATGGGGCCCCGCGGCCCCCAGGGCGTGCAGGGCAGGCAGGGGGTGCCCGGGCCCCAGGGCCCGGCCGGCGTTACCGGAGCCTTTGGCCCCGCAGGCCCCACCGGGCCGAGAGGACCTCAGGGGCCCATTGGGCCTACCGGCCCGGAAGGGGTGCAGGGGCTGCAGGGCGTACAGGGTCCGCAGGGCCCCACCGGCCCGGCTGGCCCGGCCGGCGTGCCAGGCGCGCCCGGCCCTACGGGAGCCACCGGCCCCACCGGGGCCGCAGGGGCCGACGGCACGGCGGACACCATCACCATCGGCACGGTAACGGTGGGCAGCCCGCCCGCCGTCATTGACCGCACCGGCGGGCCCAACCATGTGCTGGACTTTGTGTTCCCCATTTCCTCCACGGTCGTTCCCTTTGCCTCGGGCCAGGCGGTAAGCCTTACCTCAGGCCCCACCGGGGCGGCGGGGCTCCCCGCCTTTTTAGGGTTCGGCAGCTGGGCGCAGGGCGGCTCTGTCCTGGGCCCGGTGATCAATCTGGAGGGCGGGCAGGCGGGCTTTGCCTTTCCCATGCCCAGGGCCGCGACCCTGACGGACTTTTCCGCCAGCTTCCAGAACCTGTTCCCCCTGAACTACCCGGACACCTCCGTTTCCGTTTCGGCCCAGGTGTACGCGGCCCAGCCGGGCAGCACCGCCTTCTCGCCTGTCGCGGCCGTGACGCTGGCCCCGGCCCTCACCGGCACGGTGCCTGCGGGGCAGGTGTCCAACGCACAGGCCAACGGCCTTTCCGTCCCCCTGGCGGCCGGTACCCAGCTGCTGATGGTGTTTTCTATCTCGGCCACAGGGGCCGACCTGGTGAAGAATATTTCCGGCCTGGCTGGCGCCAGCATTGCCCTGGCAGGCTGAACCGTTCTGTCCTCCTGAAAAACACGGCGCCCTCAGGGGAGGGGACCACTGGTTCCCATCCTCTGAGGGCGCATTTCCATGTAAGTTCTGATCATTACAGGTTGGTGTAGCCCATCAGGTCCTCGTCCACCGCCCGGGCGGCGTCGCGGCCCTCCCGCACCGCCCACACCACCAGGGATTGGCCGCGGCGCGCGTCCCCGGCGGCGAACACCCGCGGGTTTTTCGTGCGGTAAGCGCCCTCCGGGGCGTCCAGGTTCCCCCTGGCGGTGAGGGGAAGGCCGAAGGCCTCGGCCAGGTAGGGCTCGCAGCCCAGGAACCCGGCGGCGATGAGCACCAGGTCTGCCGGCACCTGCTTTTCGCTGCCGGGCACCGGCTGCATGAGGGTGCGGCCGGTCTTTTCGTCCTGCCGGGGGGCCAGGCTGGTGAGAACGGCGGCCCGCACCGCCCCGTTTTTGGCGGCCAGGAAGGAGGAAACAGTGGTCTGGTACAGGCGGGGATCCTGCCCGAACAGGGCGGCGGCCTCCTCCTGGCCATAGTCCGTTTTCAGAACCCGGGGCCATTCCGGCCAGGGGTTGGCGGGCAGCCGTTCCTCCGGGGGCTTGGGCATCATCTCCAGCTGGGTGACGGAGGCGGCCCCCAGCCGCAGCACGGTGCCCACGCAGTCGTTGCCGGTGTCGCCGCCGCCGATGACCAGCACCCGCTTTCCCCTGGCCATGGAATAGGGCGGCTCCTCGAAATCACTGTCCAGCAGGGCCTTCGTCACCTGGCTCAGAAAATCCACCGCGAAGAAAATCCCCTTGGCCTCCCGTCCGGGGACGGCGATGTCCCGCGGGCGGGAAGCCCCCGCCGCCAGCAGCACCCGGTCGTACCGGGCCAGAAGTTCCCCGGCGGGCATCCCCCGGCCCACGTCGGCCCCGCAGACAAACCGGACGCCCGATTCCTCCATGAGGCGGATGCGCCGGTCTACCACCGATTTTTCCAGCTTCATGTTGGGGATCCCGTACCGGAGCAGGCCGCCGGGGCGGTCGCTGCGCTCGTAGACGGTGACGGTGTGGCCCCGCCGGTTCAGGCAGAGGGCGGCGGCCAGGCCGGCGGGGCCGCTGCCCACCACGGCCACGGTTTTTCCGGTGCGCACCAGGGGCGCTTCCGCCTGCACCAGGCCGTGGGAAAAGGCGTATTCGATCACCTGCCGCTCGTTTTCCTTGGTTGCCACCGGCGCGCCGTGAAGGCCGCAGGTGCAGGCGGCCTCGCACAGGGCGGGGCACACCCGGGCGGTGAATTCCGGCAGGCAGTGGGTTTTGCTCAGCCGCACATAGGCCTGTTCCCACCCGCCCCGGTACACCAGGTCGTTGATTTCCGGCACCAGGTTGTTCAGCGGGCAGCCGGAGGCCATGCCCCCCAGCATGCCGCCGAACTGGCAGAAGGGGACGCCGCAGTCCATGCAGCGGCCGCCCTGCCGCCTTTGCTCCTCCTCCGGAAGCAGGCCGTGGAACTCCCGGAAGTTCCCCAGCCGTTCTTTGGGGTCGGCCGTCCGGCCGTCCCGCCGCTCATATTCCAAAAAGCCTGTTGGTTTTCCCATGGGTTTCCTTCCTCTCGCTGTGGAATTTGTTCCATTCAGCCCTTTACGCTGGCGTAAAAGGCTTCTATCTGGGCCTGCTCCCGGCTCATGCCCTGTTCCTCAAACTGGGCGGAAAGCTGAAGGAGCCGCTTGTAGTCCTTGGGGATGATTTTCTTGAATTTGGGCAGGTATTCCTGGAAATTCTCCAGCACCCTGCGCCCTTTGGGGGAATTGGTGTATTTCACGTGATTTTGGAGCAGCCGCAGCAGCGTTTCCCGGTCCCATGGGGACTCCGCCTTTTCCAAAAGCACCAGCTCTTTGTTCAGGCTGCGGTACAGGCTGCTCTGCTCGTCCAGCACGTAGGCCACGCCGCCGCTCATGCCGGCGGCGAAGTTTTTGCCGGTGGGGCCCAAAATAACCACGCAGCCGCCGGTCATATATTCGCAGCCGTGCTCGCCGACCCCTTCCACCACGGCCTCGGCCCCGGAATTGCGCACGCAGAACCGCTCGCCCGCCGTGCCGTTGATGTACGCCTCGCCGGAGGTGGCCCCGTACAGGGCCACGTTGCCCACAATGACATTTTCCTCCGGCACGTAGGCCGCCTTGGGGGAGGGGAACACCGCCAGCCTGCCGCCGGAAAGCCCCTTGCCGAAGTAGTCGTTGCTGTCGCCGCAGAGGGAGAGGGCGAGGCCCCTGGGGATGAAGGCGCCGAAGCTCTGCCCACCCGCCCCCTGGCAGTGTACGGTGATGGCGCCGTCCGGCAGCCCCTGGGGGTGGCGGCGGGTGATTTCAGCGCCGGTGAGGGTGCCGAAGGCCCGGTCTACGTTGGTGAGACGCACCTGCACAGAGGCGGGCGTCCCCTCCCGCAGGGCCTGCTGTACCTGGGGGTTTTTCAGCAGCACAGATTCGTCCTTGGTGCGCTCCAGGTGGAAGTCGTAGGCCCGCTCCGGCTGGAAGGTGCACCGTTCCCCGGCGGCGGGGGCGGCCAGCAGGCGGCTTACATCCAGCCTGGCCTGCCGGCCGGAAAGGCCCTCCCTGGGCTTCAGCAGGTCGCTGCGGCCCACCATCTCCTCCACGGTGCGCAGGCCCAGCCGGGCCATGTACTCCCGCAGCTCCTGGGCGATGAAGCGCATAAAGTTTTCCACGTACTCCGGCTTGCCGCAGAACCGTTTGCGCAGCTCAGGGTTCTGGGTGGCGATGCCCATGGGGCAGGTGTCCAGGTTGCAGACGCGCATCATCACGCAGCCCAGGGCCACCAGGGGCGCGGTGGCGAAGCCGAATTCCTCCGCCCCCAGCAGGGCGGCCACGGCCACGTCGCGGCCGCTCATCAGCTTGCCGTCCGTTTCAACGGCCACCCGGTCCCGCAGGCCGTTCTGCAGCAGCGTCTGGTGGGTTTCCGCCAGCCCCAGCTCCCAGGGCAGGCCCGCGTTGTGAATGGAATTGATGGGCGCGGCCCCGGTGCCGCCGTCGTACCCGGAGATGAGCACTACCTGGGCGCCTGCCTTGGCCACGCCGGCGGCGACGGTGCCCACCCCGGCCTCTGACACCAGCTTCACCGAGATGCGGGCGTGCTTGTTGGCGTTTTTTAAATCGTAAATCAGCTGGGCCAAATCCTCAATGGAGTAAATAT
>DVMK01000141.1 GCA_018715025.1 Candidatus Caccousia avistercoris | reverse complement strand
AATTGAACTCTCAGATGCAATTTATGTTGTGGATATTCAAGGATACATTGGAAATCAAGTTTCCAAAGAAATTGCATTTGCGAAAAGTAAAGGGAAGGAAGTCATTTATCATTCAGCATACAGAAAATGATAACTTTCTCAGGTATCGGTCAGGCAAGAAGATTTCATGCAGACCGCCAGCCGGGCAGGGCCGGAACAGGCTGAGATAGCGTTCTCTGTCCGGCGGTTTTCTCCTGTTTCTACGCCTTTGGAATTATGGTATAATACTTGCAGAAAGGGTGCAGCGCGGGCCCTCCCGCTTCACAGGCGGACCGCTGCCACTGCGGAGGCTGTGTTTTGGCGGGCGGAAGAAATATCGTATAGATTTGACGAAATTTGAGAAATAGAGTACAATAAAATACATGGATTTTTGAAACAGTCAGAGGGAGGGAGAACGACATGCAGCCTACCAGGCGGCAGCCCCTGTTCCTGGTGACAGGGGCCAGCTGTGTAGGAAAATCTTCCATGTGTGAGATCCTGTTTCAAAAGGAACAGGATTATGTGGTGATGGAAAGCGACCTGCTGTGGGAGGAGCGCTTCAACACGCCCCGGGACAATTACCGGGCGTACCGCGGGCTGTGGATGCGGGTGTGCGCCAGCATCGCCCAAATCGGGAAGCCGGTGGTGCTGTGCGGCTGCGCCGTGCCGGAGCAGTTTGAGGGCCTGCCGGAACGGGCCCTGTTTACCGGTACCCATTACCTGGCGCTGGTGTGCGGGCGGGAGCAGCTTCTGCAGCGCGCCGCCCGCCGGGGCGTGACGGAACCGGGCCTGCTGGAAAGCTCGCTGGCCTTTAACGAATGGCTGAAGCGGAACGCGGCGGCTACGGCCCCGCCCCTCACGCTGCTGGACACCTCCTCCCTTTCCCCGGAGGAGGCCGCCGGAAGAGCGGAGGCCTGGATTTACAGCCGGCTGCGGCAGGCGCAGGCGGAGGAGAGAAAAGAACAAGGAAAAGGTGAATAAATTGCTGCTTTCAAAATTGCTGCGCACTCAATCGATGTTGAAAAAAGTGCCCGCCGCAGGCCCTATTCCCAGCGACCACCAGCTTCTGAAGGAAACGCTGCGCATTGCCTGGCCCTCCATGCTGGAATCCTTCCTGGTGGCCCTGGTGGGCATGATCGACACCATCATGGTCAGCGAGCTGGGCACCGCCGCCATTGCCGCGGTGGGCCTGACCACCCAGCCCAAGTTTATCGGGCTGGCGGTGTTCCTGTCGCTGAACGTGGCGGTTTCCGCCCTGGTGGCCCGGCGCAGGGGGGAGGATTCCCCCGACAAGGCCCGCCGGGTGCTGGTGCAGTCCATCCTCATCACCCTGGGCCTTACCGCCGTCGTCAGCGTGCTGGCGGTCTCCTTCGCCGACCCCATTCTGCGGCTGGCCGGCACGGCAGAGGACACCCACGACGACGCGGTGGCGTACTTCCGCATCATCATGGGGGGCATGGTGTTCAACACCCTCTCTATGGTGATCAACGCGGCGCAGCGGGGGGCCGGCAACACGAAAATCGCCATGAAAACCAATATCGTGTCCAACGGGGTGAACATCTGCTTCAATTACCTGCTCATCGGCGGCAACCTGGGCTTCCCCCGGCTGGGGGTGCGGGGCGCGGCCATCGCCACTGTCATCGGCACGGTGGCCGCCTGCGCCATGAGCATCCGCTCGGTGCTGCGGCACGACAGCTTCCTGAACCTGCGGGGCAGGGTGAAGGTTTCTTTCGACCGGGAAACCATGCGGGCCATTGTGAATATCGGCTCCAGCACTCTGGCAGAGCAGCTGTTCCTGCGCATCGGCTTCCTCACCTACAGCATCATCGTGGCCCACCTGGGCACCACCGCCTTTGCGGCCCACCAGGTGGGAATGAACATCATGAGCATCTCCTTCTCCTTCGGGGACGGCCTCTCGGTGGCCTCGGTGGCCCTGGTGGGCCGCAGCCTGGGGGAGCACCGGCGGGACCTGGCGCGGATTTACGGCGGCATCTGCCAGAAGGTGGGCATCTTCTTCGCCCTGGTGCTCTCTGTCATTTACCTGTGCTTCAGCCAGCAGATTTTTCTGCTGTTCTCTGACGAGAAACAGATTTTGGACTATGGCACCATGATTATGCGCCTGCTGACGGTGGTGGTGTTCCTGCAAATTTCCCAGGTGGTGTTCACCGGGTGCCTGCGCGGCGCGGGGGACGCCCGGTACACGGCCTTCGTCTCGCTGGTGAGCGTGGCCTTTGTGCGCCCCTTCAGCGGCTGGCTGTTCTGCTACCCGCTGAACCTGGGCCTGTTCGGGGCCTGGCTGGGCCTGGCGCTGGATCAGCTGGTGCGTTTTCTCATGACCTATTTCCGGTTCCGGAAGGGGAAATGGGTGGATTTGAAGATATAAATTCCGAATACACGGGAAGAGATGGGAAGGCAGAGGGATGACAGAGGGGAGTACGCGGATTTTCGATTTGCTGCAGGAGGACTGCATCCTGCCGGGACGGCGGCCTGCTTCCAAGGAAAAGGTGCTGGAAGAACTGGCGGAGGCGCTCTGCCGCAGCGGTGCGGTGAAAGATGCCCGTGAGCTTCTGCGCCTGTTGTGGGAACGGGAGGCGCAGGGCTCCACCGGGGTGGGCCGGGGGGTAGCCGTGCCCCACGGGCGGGGCGGCTGCGTGCGCCGCCCCGCCCTGGCCGCCATGACCGTGCCCGAGGGCGTGGACTTCGGCTCGGTAGACGGCCAGCCCGTGCGGCTGGTGTTCCTCATTGCCACGCCCCCGGACGGCAAAGAGGTACACCTGGAAACCCTCAGTACCCTGGCCGCCCTGCTGATGGACGAAAAAACCTGCCTGGAGCTGGAGCAGGCGGCCACCGCCGCAGACTTCCGGCAATGCCTCTGCCGGGCGGAGGAACGCCTGCGCCGGCAGGAGGCCGCCGGGGGCGGGAAGCATACCCGGCGCACGCCGCAGGTGCTGGCCGTCACCGCCTGCCCCACCGGCGTTGCCCACACCTACATGGCGGCGCGGGAGCTGGAGAAAACCGCGGCCCGCCTGGGGGTTTCCATCAAGGTGGAAACGAACGGCTCTGTGGGGCGGCGGAACGTCCTCACCGAAGAGGAAATCCGGAACTGCGACGGGGTGATTGTGGCGGCGGACGCCCATGTGGAAATGGATCGCTTTTTGGGGAAGCCCCTGCTGCTGGCACCTGTCTCAGAGGGGATACACGGGGCGGAGGGGCTGATCCGCCGCGTGGTGGAAAAGGACGCCCCCATATACCGGGGCGGGGCGGTGTTCGGCCAGGGGGCGGCCCGGCGGCTGGGCCACGCCCTGTACCGCCACCTGATGAGCGGCGTGTCCCACATGCTGCCCTTTGTCATAGGCGGGGGCATTCTCATCTCGCTGGCCTTTCTGGCCGACTCCATCCTGGCCCCCGGCGCCCCGGCAGAAAGCTTCGGCGCCAATTCCCCCCTGGCCTACTTCCTCAACAAGCAGGCGGGCAGCGTGGCCTTCGGGTTTATGCTGCCGGTGCTTTCCGGCTATATTGCCAAAAGCATTGCCGACCGGCCCGGGCTCATGGTGGGCTTTGTGGCCGGGGCCCTGGCCATGCGGGGCGGCGCCGGGTTCCTGGGGGCCCTGCTGGCGGGCTTTGCCGCCGGTTACGTGATGCGCCTGCTGGAATTGCTTTTGAGCCGCCTTCCCAAAAGCCTGGAAGGGGCCAAGCCGGTGCTGCTGTACCCGGTGCTGGGGCTTCCCGCGGTGAGCGCGCTTACCATGTTTATCCTTGCGCCGCCCGTCTCCCGGGTGAACGCTTTCTTTACCGGCTGGCTCTCCTCGCTGGATTCCATCGGCACGGTGGCCCTGGGCTTCCTTCTGGCCGCCATGATGAGCGTGGACATGGGCGGCCCGGTGAACAAGGCGGCCTACGTGTTCGCCACCGCCTCCCTGGTGGACGCTTCCGGCGGCCCGGTGGCCTCGCCGCTGATGGCCTCGGTCATGCTGGGGGGCATGGTGCCGCCCCTGGCCATCGCCCTGTGTACGGTGCTGTTCCGCTCCCGCTTTACAGAAAAGCAGCGCCAGGCGGGAATGATGAATTTTATTATGGGCCTTTCCTTCGTCACCGAGGGGGCCGTGCCCTTTGCGGCGGCCGACCTGCGGGTGATCCCGGTGTGCATGCTGGGTTCTGGTGTGGCAGGCGGCCTTTCCGCCTATTTCCGGTGCTCTCTGCAGGCCCCGCACGGGGGGATTTTCGCCTTTGCCCTGGTACCCAACTGGCCCATGTACCTGTTGGCCCTGGTGGTAGGCACACTGGTTTCGTGCCTGCTGCTCGGCCTGCTGCGCAGCCGTTTGCCCGGCCGGAAGTCTGCCTGACGGCCCAAAGACAGAAGGAAGCCCCGGCATTCCCTATGAGCGGGAACGCCGGGGCTTCAGCTTGTGGAAAAAGCAAACAGTAAAGTTTTCGTCCACCTTTTTCAAGAAGAATTTAAGAGAGAGCGAATGTTAAAGTTTTCGTCCACCTTTTTCAAAAGGTGGCGGTTTCCAAAGGCAGAGCCTTTGGCCGCGCTTCGCAAAGCGCGGAACGCCTGAT
>DVMK01000140.1 GCA_018715025.1 Candidatus Caccousia avistercoris | reverse complement strand
AAGCCGCTATATCCGCGAGGTTACCCCCGGCGCGAAGGTGGTCTTTATCGGCCCCTGCGTGGCGAAAAAGCTGGAAATTCAGCGGGTAGAGGACAGCGCCGACTACGTGCTCACCTTTGAAGAGCTGGCCGCCATGTTCGAGGCCAGGGGCATCCGCCCCAACGAGGCAGCCGAAAACGAGCAGGACGGCAGCAAGCTGGGCAAGGGCTTTGCCCAGAGCGGCGGCGTGGCCTCTTCCGTTTCCGAGGTGCTGGACGAGGAGGGCTTCGAGCTGCCCTACAGCTGCCTGAAGTGCAACGGCGCCAAGGAGTGCAAGAAATTCCTGATGATTATGAACGCGGGCAAGCTGCCGGAGGACCTGATGGAGGGCATGGCCTGCGAGGGCGGCTGCGTAGCCGGCCCCGGCGGCGTGGAGGTGCTGCAGAAGATTCTCCGCAGCCGTACCAAGCTGATTGCCGCCGCGGACAACCGGGGCGTCACCGAAAACGTGCAGAGCCTGCACGACTTCTCCAACATCAGCATGACAGCGGTTCGCCGGCCCTAAACGTCTTGCCGGGGAAGGCGCTTCTGAAAAAATATTGTCATGGCAAAAAAGGACAACCTGCGCAGCTGCCTGCGCGGGCTGTCCTTTTCTCTTTCTTCCTTCCGCCGCATAACCAAGAGAACAGCGGGGGAATATAAAGAGCTTGACTTTTTGCTTTTCCGATGCTATATTCTATTTAGAAAATAATCTAAATTCTTTTCAGCCATACCTGGGAAAGGAGCTGCCGGTGATGGAAGCAATCGCTGCAAAAGGGCTTTCCAAGTCCTACGGGGAGCGAAGGGCGCTGGAGGGCCTGACGCTCTCGCTGCCGCAGGGAAGCGTGTTCGGCTTTTTGGGCCCCAATGGGGCGGGAAAAACCACGACGGTAAAGCTGCTGACAGGGCTGCTGGCCCCCACCGCCGGGGAGTGCGCCGTGCTGGGGCTTGACCCCCGGCGGGAACCCCACCGCGTGCACGCCCTGTGCGGCGTTATGACCGAGAGCGCCCGCCTGTACGGGCAAATGAGCGGCCTTGACAACCTGGTGTTTTTCGGCCAGCTGTGCGGGCTGGACCGGAAGCAGGCGGCAGAGCGGGGGGAAGCGCTTCTGAAAAAGCTGGAAATTTGGGAGGCGGCCGCCACCCCTGCGGGGAAATATTCCACCGGCATGGCCCAGCGGCTTTCCCTGGCCAGGGCCCTCATAGCGCGGCCAAAGCTGTTGTTTCTGGACGAGCCCACCAGCGGGCTTGACCCGGAATCCGCCCAGGCGGTGAACGGGCTCATCGCCGAGCAGGCGGCGGAGGAGGGGGTCACGGTGTTCCTCTGTACCCACCAGCTTCGCTACGCCCAGGATCTGTGCGGCAGCTATGGCATTCTGGACCACGGCTTTCTGCTGGCTTCCGGTACGCTGGCAGAGCTGGCGGCACGGGCCGGCTGCCAGAGCCGGGCCGCCTTCCGCCTGGGGGAGGGGGAGAAGCTGCCGGGCTTCGTGAACGAGGACGGCTGGCAGTACGCCCCTCTGGAACGGGAGGAGGACATGCCGGCCCTGGTGCGCCGCGCCGTGGAGGAGGGCTTCCGGGTGTTTGAAGCGCAGATTCAGCGCCCTACCCTGGAAGATGTGTATTTCCGCTTTGCAGGGCATGGGGAGGAGGAACCGGCATGAAAAAGAATCCGTTTTTCACACAGGAGGAATGGGCGATTGTGCGAAAGGACTGCCGGGAGGTTTGGTCGGCCCGCATGGTGCGGGTCACCCTCATTCTGGTTCCTTTGCTTCTGAGCGTTTTCCTGCCCGCCCTGTACCTGGCGCTGGCCTTGCTGCTGCCGGAGGAAGAAACCGGCATGGAAGAACTGGCGGGGCTTCTGCCCCCCGGCATGGCTTCCCTCACCGGCGGGCAGGCCATGTTTTACCTCATCGGCCAGGTGGTGAGTCCCATGTTCTTCCTGATGATTCCCCTCATGGCCTCCTCCGTCTCTGCCGCCTGCAGCTTTGTAGGGGAGAGGGAGCGCGGCACCATAGAAACGCTCCTACTCACCCCGGTTCCGGTGCGGCGGATTTTCCGCGCCAAAACAGCCGCCTGCGTCCTGATTTCCCTGCTGACAGGGGCGGTTTCCTTTGCGGCCTTTGCCATTGTGATGGCGGTGGGAAGCGCTCTTCTCCACACCCCTTACTTCTTTAATGGAAATTGGGCGGTGCTGGTGTTTCTGCTGGCTCCCGCCGTCACCCTGTTCGGCGTCACCTTCATGGTTTTGGTGTCGGGCCGCAGCAAAAGCTCCATGGAAGCGATGCAGACCTCCGGGTACCTGGTGCTTCCCCTTCTGCTGCTGTTCATTGGGCAGCTGTCGGGGCTGTTCTCGCTGAACGTGGCGGCCTTCCTCATTCTCTCCCTTCTGCTTTGGGCGGCGGACGCGGCCCTGCTGGCGGCGGCCTCCCGCTGGTTCACCCCGGAACGGCTGCTGCGGCCGTAAGCCTGTGGAAAATAGAAAAGCGGCGTCTGGGAAAAAGCTCCCAGACGCCGCTTTTCTGTCAAATTCACGCCTTCTCTGCGCTGGGGGAGAGGGCCTCCCCACTGTCCCCTTCCCCGTAAAGGGGGGTGACGTAGCGGCCGGTGAAGCAGGCCAGGCAGTGCTTCCGGCTGCCGCAGGCCGTGCGCAGCCCTTCCACCGGAAGGAAGCGGAGGGAATCTGCCCCCAGGCGGCGGCACAGATCCCCGGCGGAAAAACGGGCGCTGGCCAGTTCGCGCCGGGTGGAGGTGTCCACCCCGTAAAAGCAGGGGGCGATCATCTCCGGCGAAGCGATGCGCAGGTGGATTTCCGCGGCCCCCGCCTCCCGCAGAAGCTGGACGATCCGCCGGGAGGTAGTGCCCCGCACCAGGGAATCGTCCACCAGCACCACCCGCTTTCCCTTTACCACCGGCTGGTTGGCGGAAAGCTTCATTTTCACGCCGGTGTCCCGCAGCTTCTGAGTGGGCTGGATAAAGGTGCGGCCGATGTAGCGGTTTTTGATCAACCCCATTTCGTTGGGCAGGCCCAGCTCTTCGCTGTAGCCCATGGCGGCGGAAAGGGAGGAATCGGGAACGCCCACCACAATGTCGGCGAAGTCCCGGCGGGGTTCCAGGCGGGCCAGCAGGCGGCCCGTCTCCTTGCGCACCGCGTGAACGCTCAGGCCCTCCAGAGTGCTGTCGGGCCGGGAGAAATACACATATTCCATGGCGCAAAGGCAATCGTTCCGATCCTCCGTGTAAAAGCAGGATTCCACCCCTGCGGCGGAAAACTTCACAATCTCCCCGGGCAGCACGTCCCGCACAAATTCCGCGTTCATCACGTGGAAGGCGCAGGTTTCGCTGCTGACGCACCAGCCGTCCCCGCAGCGCCCCAGGGAAAGGGGGCGGATGCCGTTTTTGTCCCGGATGGCGTACATGTTCTTTTCCGTCAGAATCAGGAAGCTGAAAGCGCCGTCCAGCCGCAGGCAGGCGGCCTTGATCTTTTCCAGCAGGGAGCCCTTCCCCCCTTGAATGAGGTGGAGGATGATCTCGCTGTCGCTGGTGCCCCGGAAAATGCTGCCCCGGCTTTCCAGTTCTTCCCGCAGGGCGCGGGCGTTGACAATCTGCCCGTTGTGCACCACCGCCACGCTTCCCATGTGAGAGCGGGCCACCAGGGGCTGGACGTTCTCCAGCTCCCCGCCGCCTGCGGTGGCGTACCGCACATGGCCAATGCAGCTGTGCCCCTGCAGTTCCTCCAAATCCTGAGGGCGGAACACGTCGGTCAGCAGGCCGCAGCCCTTCCGGCAGATAATCTGTTCGCCGTCGGCGCAGGCGATGCCGGCCCCTTCCTGGCCGCGGTGCTGCAGGGCGTGCAGGCCGAAGTAGGCAAGCATGGCGGGCTCCTCTGTGCGGTAAGCGCCGAATACGCCGCATTCTTCTTTGATTTTCACATCGTCCGTCCACATAAACAAGGCATTCTCCTTTCCAGGGCTTCCGTGCCGTTCAGCAGGATTCCCGCAGGCGGGCCATGGCTTCCCTGGTGCTTTCCGGGGAACCGAAGGCGGTCAGGCGGAAGAAGCCCTCGCCGTTTTTGCCGAAGCCGCTGCCGGGGGTGCCCACGATATGCGGCCCCTGAAGCAGGTGGTCGAAGAATTCCCAGGAGCTCATGCCGTTGGGGCATTCCATCCAGAGGTAGGGGGAGTTGACCCCGCCCACGTGCCACAGGCCCATGTCCGTTAAGGTTTGAGAAATCAGCAGGGCGTTCTGCCGGTATACCTCCAGGTTTTTCCGGCATCCGGCCATGCCCTCGGGGGTGAAGACGGCGGCGGCAGCCCGCTGCACCGGGTAAGAAACGCCGTTGAACTTGGTGGTCTGGCGGCGCAGCCACAGGGCCTGCAGCGGAACGCCGCCCCGCTGCAGCTCCCCGGGGATCACGGTGTAGCCGCAGCGCATGCCGGTGAACCCGGCCGTCTTGGAAAGGGAACAGAATTCCATGGCGCAGGCTTTCGCCCCATCGATTTCAAAAATGCTTCTGGGCAGGGCGGGATCCTGCACAAAAGCCTCGTAGGCCGCGTCAAAGAGCAGGACGGCCCCCTGCTGGTTGGCGTACCGCACCCATTCCTCCAGCTGGTCCCGGGTGTACACCGCCCCGGTGGGATTGTTGGGGGAACAGAGGTAAATCAGGTCTGCCGGCTGGTTCCAGTCCGGCATGGGGAGGAAGCCGTTTTCCCGGGTGGCGTTCAGGTATTGGATCCGCCGGCCGGCCATCTGGTTGGTGTCCCGGTACACCGGGTATACCGGGTCCGGGATGAGAACGGTATTGTCCTCATGGAACAGATCCAGAATATTGCCCAAATCGCTCTTGGCGCCGTCCCCGATGAAAATATCCGCCAGTTCCAGGGAAATCCCCCTTTCCCGGTAATACTCCAGCACCGCCTTCCGCAGGAAATCGTAGCCCTGTTCCGGGCCGTAGCCGTGGAAGGTTTCCTTTTTGCCCTGTTCGGCCCCGGCGGCTTCCAGGGCGTTCACTACGGCGGGGCAGAGGGGAAGGGTCACGTCCCCAATGCCCATGCGGATCACGTCCGCCTCCGGATGCGCCTCTGTGTACCGGGCGACTCGGTGGGCAATTTCAGAAAACAGGTAGCTTTCTTCCAGGGTCAAATAGTGTTCGTTGATCCTCATATCCGTAAATCTCCTTTTTGAAAGATATGTCATACAGGAAGAGAATAAGATTTGTTTGATTGAAGTTGTTCCGTTAAAAACCAAAATTTATCCCTTCCCCGCATGCGGGCGCCGCATCTGTTTGCTGATGTCAATAGGCTCCAGATCCTCCGGGCGGAAGCGGCGTTCCAGAATAGAGGCCAGGGCGGCGGCCGTGTCCAGAGAGGTGAGGCAGGGAATCCCCAGCTCTACCGCCTTGCGGCGCAGGCGCACGCTGTCCCGCAGGGGGAACCGGCCCTTGGCCGAGGTGGAGAGGATGCAGCCGATTTTTCCGCTTTCCAGAAGGGTCATGGTGTTTTCCTCCTCCGACTGATGCATCTTTTTCACTACGGAAACCTTCAGCCCGGCTTCCCGCAGTACGGCGGCCGTGCCTTCCGTGGCGTACAGGGGGCAGCCCAGGTCAGAGAAGGCGGCCGCAATGGGGGCGATTTCCGGTTTGTCAGAGTCCCGCACGGTGACGAGAAGGCCCTTGTCTGTGCGGATGCGGTACCCGGCGGCCGTCAGGCCCTTGTACAGCGCCTCCTGCATGGTGGGGGCCACCCCCAGCACCTCGCCGGTGGATTTCATCTCCGGGCCAAGCTGGGTGTCCACGCCATGAAGCTTTTCAAAGGAAAACACCGGCACCTTCACCGCGAAGTAGGGGGCGGGGGAGGCGAGGCCGGTGCCGTAGCCCATATCCCGCAGCTTTTCCCCCAGCATGGCCCGCACGGCCAGTTCTACCAGCGGAATCCCCGTCACCTTGCTGATGTAGGGGATGGTGCGGGAGGAACGGGGGTTGGCCTCAATCACATAGATTTTTCCCTCGTGAATCACATACTGAATATTGACAAGGCCCTTTACCCCCAGGGCCAGCGCCAGCCTGCGGGAATACCGCACCAGCTGGTCGGTTCTGTCCCGGCTCAGGTTCCAGGCGGGGTACACGGCGATGGAGTCGCCGGAATGAACCCCGGCCCGCTCAATATGTTCCATAATGCCGGGGATGAGCACGTCCTCCCCGTCGCATACCGCGTCCACCTCCACCTCGGTGCCCATCAGGTATTTGTCGATGAGCACGTCGCAGCCCGGGTTTCCGGCCAGAATAACCGCCATATATTCCCGGATGTCATTGTCAGAAAAGGCGATGATCATATTCTGCCCGCCCAGCACGTAGCTGGGGCGCATCAGCACCGGGTAGCCCAGCGCCCGGGCTGCTTCCAGGGCTTCGTCCAGGGTGAGCACCGCCCGCCCGGCGGGCCGCTCAATGCCAAGGCCTTCCAGCAGGCTGTCGAAGCGGCCCCGGTCCTCGGCCAGGTCAATGCCGTCGGCGGAGGTGCCGAGAATGGGGATGCCCGCCTGGTCCAGGGCTTTCGTAAGCTTGATGGCGGTCTGCCCGCCGAAGGCCACCACTGCCCCCGCCGGCTTTTCGATTTCCGCAATGCGCAGCACATCCTCCGGGGTGAGGGGGTCGAAGTACAGCCGGTCGGCTGTGTTGAAATCGGTGGAGACCGTTTCCGGATTATTGTTCACAATCACCGCCTCATACCCGGCCTTTTTCAAGGCCAGCACACAGTGAACAGAGGCGTAGTCAAATTCAATGCCCTGCCCGATGCGGATAGGCCCGGAGCCCAACACCATCACCACGGGCTTCCCTGTGCTGCGGCGTTTGCGGAAGGGGCCCGCCTCGTCCTCCTCCCCGGGGGAGGAATAGAAGTAAGGCGTTTCCGCTTCAAATTCCGCGCCGCAGGTGTCCACCATTTTGTAGGCGGCGGGCAGTTGTTCCGGCGGCTCCTGGCCGGAGATGCGCCGCACGGCGGAATCGGGCCAGCCCGCCTGCTTTGCCTCCCGGTACAGCTGCCGGGTAAGGGGTTCGGCGGCAAGGCGTGCCTCCAGGCGGGCCAGGCTGCGCAGCTTTGCCAGGAACCAGTGGTCCACCATGGTGAGCCGGTGCAGCTCCTCCAGGGGAACGCCCCGGCGCACGGCCTCGTACAGGGCGAAAATCCGCTCGTCGTCCTGGGCCAGGATCTTCTCCCGCAGTTCTCCGGCAGAAAGCTTCTGCAGCTTCGGCATGGCCAGGCAGTCCAGAGAAAGCTCCGCGCCGCGCACCGCCTTCATCAGGGCCTGCTCGAAGCTGCGGCCTATGGCCATCACCTCGCCGGTGGCCTTCATCTGGGTGCCCAGCCTGCGGGCGGCGTAAATGAATTTGTCAAAGGGCCATTTGGGGAATTTCACCACCACATAGTCCAGGGCAGGTTCAAAGCAGGCCTTCGTTTTGCCGGTGATCTCGTTGTCGATTTCGTCCAGGCGCAGGCCCAGGGCGATTTTGGCCGCCACCCTGGCAATGGGGTAGCCGGTGGCCTTGGAGGCCAGGGCGGAGGAACGGGAAACCCTGGGGTTTACCTCGATGACGGCGTACCGGAAGCTGTCCGGATCCAGGGCGAACTGGCAGTTGCAGCCGCCCTCTACCCCCAGGGAGGAGATGATGTGCAGCGCCGCCGTGCGCAGCATTTGGTATTCCTTGTCCGCCAGGGTGAGGGCGGGGGCGGCCACAATGGAGTCACCGGTGTGAATGCCCACCGGGTCCAGATTTTCCATGGAACACACGGTGATCACGTTCCCGGCGCCATCCCGCATCACTTCAAATTCAATCTCCTTCCAGCCGGAGATGCATTTTTCTACTAAAATCTGGGTAATAGGGGAGAGCCGCAGGCCGTTGGAAGCGATTTCCCGCAGCTCTTCCCGGTTGGCGGCAATGCCGCCGCCGGTGCCGCCCAGGGTGAAGGCGGGCCGGACGATCACCGGGTACGTGATCTGCTCTGCAAAGGCCAGGGCGTCCTCCACGCTGGTCACTACCTGGGAGGGAATGACCGGTTCGCCGATTTGTTCCATGGTTTCCTTGAACAGCTCCCGGTCCTCGGCCTTTTCAATGGTTTCCAGGCTGGCCCCCAGCAGCTCCACCCCTTCCTGCTCCAGAAAGCCCTCCCGGGCCAGCTGCATGGAAAGGGTCAGCCCCGTTTGTCCCCCCAGGGTAGAGAGAAGGCCGTCCGGCTTTTCCAGCCGGATGATCCGCCGCAGGCTTTCCAGGGTGAGGGGCTCCACGTACACCTCGTCGGCCACAGCCCCGTCGGTCATGATGGTGGCCGGGTTAGAGTTCACCAGCACCACGTTCAGCCCCTCCTCCCGCAGGGCGCGGCAGGCCTGGGTGCCAGCGTAGTCGAACTCCGCCGCCTGGCCTATGACAATCGGGCCCGAGCCCACCACCAGCACTTTTTTCAGGTTCTGCTTCACAGGCATACGGTTTCCTCCCTTTCTTCGCCGCAATGGCGGTTGGCCCGCACCAGCCGTAGAAAATCGTCAAACAGGTAAGCGGTGTCTCTGGGGCCGCCGCAGGCTTCCGGATGAAACTGGACGGAGAAAGCGGGCAGATCCCGGTAACGGATCCCCTCGCAGGTGCCGTCGTTGCTGTTGGAAAAGCTCACCTCGGCCCCCGGGGGCAGGCTGCCCGGGTCCACCGTGTAGCCGTGGTTCTGGCTGGTAATGGAAACCCGGCCGGTGCGCAGGTTCTTCACCGGCTGGTTGGCCCCCCGGTGCCCGTAGGGCAGCTTTTCCGTTTTCGCCCCGTGGGCCAGCGCCAGCAGCTGGTGCCCCAGGCACACGCCCATCATGGGCAGGGTGGGGCGCAGCAGGCGCTTCAGCGTTTCCACCAGGGCGGCGTTCTCTGCCGGATCCCCCGGCCCGTTGGAGAGGAACAGGCCGTCGGGCCTTTGGGCCAGAATTTCCTCCGCAGTGGAGGAAGCAGGCATGGCCGTCACCCGGCAGCCCCGGGCCTCCAGCTCACGAATCAGGTTCTGCTTGGCGCCGAAGTCCCACAGCACGATGTGCGGCCCTGCCGCCTGGGGCGAAAATTCCTCCGGCTGGGCGCGGCTGACGGCGCGCACCGCATCCCGCACCCGGTAGGCCCGCAGGGCGGCCAGCTCCCCTTCTCCGTAGGGCGGGGCCTGGGTGGTGAGCAGGCCGTTCATTACGCCGCTTTCCCGAAGGATCTTGGTGAGGGCCCTGGTGTCCAGCCCGTACATGCCGGGAACGCCGCGGCTCTTTAAAAAGGTGTCAAGTTCCCCCCCGCTCCTGAAGTTGGAGGGATCCTGACACCATTCCTTAACAATATAAGCGGTGAGGCGGGGCCGCCCGCTCTCGAAATCCTGCGGGATCACCCCGTAATTTCCCATGAGAGGGAAGGTCTGTACCACGATTTGCCCGTAATAGCTGGGGTCGGTCAGGGTTTCCAGGTAACCGGTCATGGCGGTGGTGAAAACCACCTCCCCCATGGCGGGGCAGGCCGGCGCGCCGAAGTGTTTCCCCTGGAACCAGCTTCCGTTTTCCAGAAGCAGGTAAATAGGTTGTTCCATGTGTGAAGCCCTCCTGTGTTAAGGTGGCGGCAGGGCGCTGCATTTTGAAGCGGGGGCCTGCCATCTCTGCAAAAAAGAGAAAAGGCGCCCATGGCCGCCTGGCTGGCAGGCGGCACATGAACGCCGTTGTTCATCAAATTGGATTATATCACTTTGCAGGAAAAAGATCAACATCCTGCATAATAATACGAAAACATTTTCGGATTCCATAAAGAACCGGAAGGGAAAGCGGGGGATTTTTATGGGATTTTATAAAATCTGCGGGAACCCCCCGGAAACCCTGCGTTTTTGGGTTGACAGGCGGAAAAATCCGCGCTACAATAGCAGACGTAGACAGCAAGGGCGCTGCGGAACGATGGCTTCTGTGGGGCCCTTCTTTCGTTTTGGAGGAACCCACAAAAGAAATCGGTACGGAAAGAGGGCTTTGCAATGGAAAAAAAGGAAATGCTCTACGAGGGAAAAGCAAAAAAGGTGTACAAAACCGACAACCCTGAGGTGTATCTGGTGGAGTACAAGGACGACGCCACCGCCGGCAACGGCGCGAAGCGCGGCACCATCCGCGGCAAGGGCGTGGTGAATAACCTGGTGACCAACCACCTGATGCGTTTCCTGGAGACGAAGGGCATCCCCACCCATTATGTGGAGGAGCTGAACGACCGGGAAACCCTGGTGAAAAAGGTAGAGATTATTCCTCTGGAAGTGATTGTGCGGAACGTGGCCGCTGGCAGCCTGGCCAAGCGCCTGGGCATGGAGGAGGGCACCAAGCTGGCCTCCACCGTGCTGGAGTACTGCTACAAGGACGACGCCCTGGGCGACCCCATGGTGAACGAGTACCACATTGCCGCCATTGGCGCGGCCACCCCGGAGGAGCTTCAGGCCATTGCCGGCTACAGCATGAAAATCAACCAGGAGCTGGGCGAGTACCTGAAGGCCGTGGGCATTGAGCTCATCGACTTCAAGCTGGAGTTTGGGCGCGATTCCAACGGCAAGGTCATTCTGGCCGACGAAATCAGCCCCGACACCTGCCGCTTCTGGGATGTAAAAACCCACGCCCACCTGGACAAGGACCTGTTCCGCCGCGACCTTGGCGGCGAGGAGGAGGCCTACAAGGAAGTGCTGCACCGCCTGCTGGGCCGGTAAGCCTGCAGCGCCCCGCCAGGAGGCTGCCCGGGAAAGGAGAAGATACCAGTGACAAGAGGAATTTCCGATATCCTGCAGTTTGTGGAGGAAAACGACATCAAGTTTATCCGTCTTGCGTTCTGCGATATTTTTGGGGAACAAAAAAACATTGCTATTTTGTCCTCTTACCTGGAGCACGCCTTTACCAGCGGCGTTTCCTTCGACGCGTCGGCTATCAGCGGTTTTGGGAACGTCACCGAGTCCGACCTGTTCCTGTGGCCTGACCCCGACACCCTGGCCCTGTTCCCCTGGCGGCCCTCTCAGGGCTGCGTCGCCCGCTTTTACTGCAGCATCCGCTACCCGGACGGCAGGCCCTTCGAGGGGGACGGCCGCTGGCTGCTGGCGCGGGCGGAGGAGAAGGCCCGGCAGGCCGGGTACTCCTTCCAGCTTGGCCCGGAATGCGAGTTTTACCTGTTTGCCACCGACGAGAAGGGCCGCCCCCTGCGGGAGCCCTTTGACGGGGCAGGATACCTGGACATTCTTCCCATGGATCAGGGCGAGAACGTGCGCCGCACCATCTGCCTTACTCTGGAGGAAATGGGCCTCCGGCCGGAGCGCTCCCACCACGAGCAGGGGCCCGGCCAGAACGAGATCGATTTCCACTGCGCCCCTCCGCTGCAGGCGGCCGATAACCTGGAAACCCTGCGCACGGCGGTGAAGGCGGTGGCGGCCCAGAGCGGCCTTTACGCCACCTTCCTGCCCAAGCCGCTGCCGGATGCCAGCGGCAGCGGCCTGCACCTGAACCTTTCCGTTTACCGGGAGGGGAGGAACCTGTTCGAGGGGTTCCGGGAAAATCCCAATCCCAAGGCGGCGTCCCTGCTGGCGGGCATTCTGCGCGAAATGCCGGAAATTACCGCCTTTGCCAACCCGCTGCCCAGCTCTTACCAGCGGCTGGGCAGCTGCGAGGCCCCTGCTCTGCTGGGCTGGTCTTTCCAGAACCGTTCCCAGCTGGTGCGGGTTCCCGCCGCCTGGGGGGACGATTCCCGCATTGAGGTCCGTTCCCCCGACCCTTCCTGCAACCCGTACCTGGTTTCCGCCCTTCTGCTGGAGGCCGGCCTGCGGGGCATGGAGGAAAACCTGGCCCTTCCGCCCTCCTCTGACTTTGACGGCACCCGGCAGGAAAACAGCGGCAGGGCGCCCAGACTGCCCGCTTCCCTGGGCGAGGCTCTCGGCGTCCTGAAAAACGGATCCTTCGCCCGGGCCGTTCTGCCTGAGCCTTTGCTGGAAAAATATCTGGCGCAGAAGAGCCGGGAGTGGGAGGCGTACCAGGCGGCGGAGGATCCGGCGGCTTGGGAATCAAAACGTTATTTTGGCCGCATTTGACGCGGGAAAAAGGAGGCAGCCCGGCAAATTCCGGTACGGGGGTTGAAGCATGGAGAACGCTTTGGTGGTCAGCGGAGAAAAAAGCCTAGCCGCCCTGGCGGCCCTGGTAAAAAGCTGCGGCTTTGACCAGGTGGTAACGGCCGCCAGCGGCGGGGAGGCCAGACGGAAGCTTCTGGGTCTTTCCCTGGGGCTGGTGGTGCTGAACGGCCCCCTTCCCGACGAGCCCGGCGGCGACCTGGCCGCCCTTTGCGCAGAAACTACAAACGCAGGCGTGGCTTTTCTGGTGCCCGGCGTCCGTTTTGGAGAAACGGCGGCCCGTTTGGAGCGCATTGGGGTGTTCGTGCTGGAAAAACCCGTTTCCCGTCAGGCGCTGGCCCAGGCGGTTCACCTGCTGAAGGTGTCCCAGCGGCGGGTGGCAGAGCTGCAGCGGAAAAACGCGGAGCTTCTGCAGAAGCTGGACGACGCCAGGCTCATAGGGCGGGCCAAATGCCTGCTGGTGGAAAAGCTGGGCCTTACCGAGGACGAAGCCCACCATTGCCTGGAACGGCGCGCCATGGATCTGCGGATTTCCCGCCGGGAGGCCGCCCTCACCGTCATCAAGCAGTATCCGCAATAAGATAAATCTTTTACCATACCGGCAGCAAAGGCGCTGCGGGGAGCAAGCTCGCTCCCTGCGGCGCCTTTTTTACATACATATTTCAGACAAACGCCCATTGCGGCAGACAGGAGTGTTTTTCATGAGCAGAGTCCCAGAATTGTTTGGCAGCTTGACATTCAACGAAGAGGTTATGCGGGAGCGCCTGCCCAAGGATGTGTTCCGCGCCTTGAAAAAAACCATGGAGGAGGGCAGCCCTCTGGACCCCAGCGTGGCCAATGTGGTCGCCACCGTCATGAAGGATTGGGCCGCGGAGAAGGGGGCCACCCACTTTACCCACTGGTTCCAGCCCATGACAGGCGTGACGGCGGAAAAGCACGACTCCTTCCTTTCCCCGGTGGGAGGCGGCGCGGTGATTATGGAGTTTTCCGGCAAGGAGCTGATGAAGGGCGAGCCCGACGCCTCCTCCTTCCCCTCCGGCGGGCTGCGGGCCACCTTTGAGGCCCGGGGCTACACCGCCTGGGACCCCACCTCCTACGCCTTCATCAAAGACAAGACCCTCTGCATCCCCACCGCCTTCTGCTCTTACACCGGCGAAATCCTGGACAAAAAGACGCCCCTCCTCCGTTCTATGGACGCCATCAGCAAGCAGGCCTGCCGGGTGCTGAAGCTGTTTGGCAAGACGGCAAAGCGCGTTACCACCACCGTGGGGGCGGAGCAGGAATACTTCCTCATCAACAAGGAGGATTACGCCAAGCGCCTGGATCTTGTGCTGACAGGGCGCACCCTGTTCGGCGCCCATTCCCCCAAGGGCCAGGAGATGGAGGATCACTACTTCGGCTCCATCCGCCCCCGGGTCAAGGCCTTTATGGAGGAGCTGGACGAGGAGCTGTGGAAGCTGGGCGTCCCCGCCAAGACAGAGCACAACGAGGTGGCCCCCTGCCAGCACGAGATGGCCCCGGTGTTCGCCACCACCAACATCGCCACCGACCAGAACCAGCTTGCCATGGAGATTATGAGGAAGGTGGCGGACCGCCACGGCTTCGTGTGCCTGCTGCACGAGAAGCCCTTCGAGGGGATCAACGGCTCCGGCAAGCACAACAACTGGTCCATTTCCACCGACAGCGGCGAAAACCTGCTGGATCCGGGCAGGACGCCCATTGAAAACGCCCAGTTCCTGCTGTTCCTCACCGCCGTCATCAAGGCCGTGGACGAGTACCAGGACCTGCTGCGCATCTCGGTGGCCAACGCGGGCAACGACCACCGGCTGGGCGCCAACGAAGCGCCCCCGGCCATTGTCTCCATGTATGTGGGCGACGATCTGGACCGGGTGATCGAGTCCCTTGTCTCCGGCAAAAGCTGCGGCGACAAGCAGCGGGAGTACATCGAAATAGGCGCGTCTGTGCTGCCGCCCATTCCGCTGGATCATTCTGACCGGAACCGCACCTCTCCCTTCGCCTTTACCGGCAACAAGTTCGAGTTCCGCATGCCCGGTTCTTCCTTCAACATTGCCTGCACCAACATTATGCTGAACACCGCTGTGGCGGAGGAGCTTCGCCTGTTTGCCGACGAGCTGGAGTCCGCCCCCGACTTTGACGCGGCCCTTTCAGCCCTCATCCGCCGGGAGCTGAAGGCCCACCGGCGCATCATCTTTAACGGGAACGGCTACAGCAGGGAGTGGGAGGAGGAAGCGGAGCGCCGCGGCCTGCTGAACCTGCGCTCCACGCCGGAGGCCCTGCCCCGCTACATGGACGAAAAGAACCTGCGCCTGTTTGAAACCCATGGGGTGTACACCTATGAGGAGATGAAGTCCCGGGAAGAAATTGGCCTGGAGGAGTACAGCAAGACCATCCATATCGAGGCGGAAACCATGCTTCGCATCCTCAGCCGGCAGATTGTCCCCGCCTGCATCTCCTTCTCCGGCCAGGTGGCCCAGTCTGCGGCGGCCAAGGCTTCCATCGGCCTGAAGGCCCCGGCAGAGCAGGAGCTGGCCCGGCAGGTGGCAGAAAAGACGGAACAGGCCGTCGCCCAGGGCGGCAGGCTGCAGGAAGCCCTGGCCCATGTGCCCGGCGAAACGGAAGCGGCCGCCCGTTACTACCAGTCCTCGGTGCTGCCCGCGATGGAGCAGGTGCGCCAGACCGCCGATTCCCTGGAAGTGCTGGTGGACAAGAAGTGCTGGCCCTTCCCGGTGTATGAGGATATCCTGTTTTACGCCTGATGGGCGTTCCTCCCTGCCTGCCTCCTGTCAGGCCTGGAATGTTGGGCAAAGATTCCGGGCAGGGGCGCTGTCAGATATAGAAAAACCGCTTTGGGAAACCGAAGCGGTTTTTTCTTGACAATTATATATCGCAGTGCTATACTCAAATCATAAGGATAGTAGTGCGATATATCGTGCTGCGAAGGGAGGGGCCCATGGACGCTCATATCCGGAAAGTGTATGTGCCTATGACAGAGACAGGGTTCTACATCCTGCTCTGCCTGCAGGAGGAAGCCCATGGCTACGGCATTGTGCAGAGGGTGGAGGCGCTGACGCGGGGGGAAATCCGTCTCAGCCCCGGCACCATGTACGGAAGCCTGTCCAAAATGGAAAAGGACGGCTTAATCCAATTCCTGCGGGAGGAGGAAAAACGGAAAATTTACCGCATTACCAGCCTGGGCCGCCAGGTGCTGGAGCTGGAACAGAAGCGAATCGATCGGCTGTATCGCAACATGATGGAGGTGCAGGGCAATGAAATCCACAAAGACGGAGTTTAAAATTTTTACTATTCTTCAGTGGGAAAAGGAGCAGGAGTACCTGAGGCGGCAGCAGCAGAACGGCTGGCGCTTCACCAGGGTGAATTTTTTCAGCATGTACCACTTCGAGCGCTGCCAGCCGGAGGACGTGGTGTACCAGCTGGACTTCAACCAGGAGGGGGCCGCCCACAGGGAGGAATACCTTCAGCTGTTCCGGGACTGCGGCTGGGAATACCTGCAGGATTATGTGGGCTACAGCTATTTCCGCAAGCCGCTTTCCGCCATGAAGGGCGGGGAGGAAGCCATTTTCTGCGACGACGCCTCCCGGCTTGACATGCTGGAACGGGTGTTCCGGGGCCGTGTTGCGCTGCTTCTGGTCATCTTTTTTCTGTGCATTCTGCCGCAGCTCTTCCGCATTGGGCAGGAAAAAAGCGGAATGGAACAATTCTTCTCCGTCTTTTTCCTTGTTCTGGCGGCGTTTTACCTGGCGGTGTTTGTCTGCTTCGCCGTTCAATTCTGGAAATATTGGCGCTCTGTCCACCGCCGGTGACGGCTTCGGGGAAGTTCCGGCGCGGCTGCCGATCCGGTTGGAAAACAGGGGTAATAATGATAATGATAAGGTTGGAGGGAAATCTATGGAACGTTTCAAGAAAATTTATCAGCAGGGAACTCTGCAGGTCACCGAAATCTGGCTCGACACAGAAACCGGCGTCAATTATGTTTTCCATTGGTATGGAAACGCGGCGGGCCTCACACCGCTGCTCGACAAGGACGGAAAGCCTGTGGTAACCCGGTAAATCCCGCCGCCTTCGCGCGTCCTGCCCCGGTGGGGGCGCGAAGTTCATTTTACATAATTATAACAAAAAAGCTGCTGCGGAGGGAGAAAGGGGGGAGACGCTTTGTGAAACGGGAACTGGGAATTGCCAGATGCGGGCTTGCCTGCTGTCTGTGCTCGGAAAACGCCAGCTGCCATGGCTGCCATTCGGAGGAATGCCCCGATAAGGACTGGTGCGAAAACCGGAAATGCTCGGTGGAAAAAGGGTACAGCCACTGCTATGACTGCGGAGAGGACTGCAGAAAGGGGATGCTGTCCAAAACAAAGCCTTATGGATTTTCGCTGTTTGCGAAGAGATATGGAGAAAAAAGGCTGCTGGATTGTTTGGAGCGCAATGAAAAAGACGGCGTTGTGTACCACCGCGAGGGCGTTACCGGCGATTATGATGAATTTGATGATGCAGAAAAGCTGGCGGCGTTCCTGCTGGAGGGAAGGCGCTGACAGGTTCTTACAGCAGAACAGGCAGGGGCGCAAACGGAAAACCGTTTGCGCCCTTGCCTGTTTGGGGAACGTCCGGCCTGCCCTTCGTCCATAGCGGGCAGCGTCTTTTCTATGGCCTTGGCAGGGGAAGGCGCAGGGTGCACAGAAATTGGCCGTCCCTTTGGGCAAGCTGCAAAGCGCCGCCGTGGGCTTTGGCAATCTGCCCTACCAGCTTCAGGCCGGTGCCGTGGGGGGCGGCTCCCGGCGGCAGGGGCGGCTCCTGCTGGGGCGGGGAATCCTCCGGCAAGGGGGGCTGCGTGTTGCTTACCTGGAAAAGGCAGTCGTTTCCCTCCTGCCGCAGGCCTATGGCGATGCAGCAGCCGTCCGGGTTGTGGCGGATGCAGTTCTGCACCAGATTGGACAGGGCGCGGTGCAGCAGGGGGCCGTCGGCCTCCAGGGTGAGCTGCTCCGCTTCGGGGGGAATGTCAACCTCCAGCTGGAATTTTTCCTCCAGTCCGCTGTTGAGGGCGTCGGCGGCAGTCTGGCGCACCAGGGCCGCCGGGGAAAGGCTGGCCCGCCGCAGGGGCTGCATTTGGTAGTCCAGGCGCATGGTAAGGTTCAGGTCGTTCACCAGGTCGCGGATGGTCTGGCTTTGGCGGCGGATCAGGGCGGCCTGCTCCCGCCGCAGGGGCGGCAGCTCCGGGGCGTTTTCCAGCTGGCTGGCGTAGGCCATCACCATGCTCAGGGGCGTTCGTATGTCATGGGAAACGCCGTTAATCCAGCCGGAACGCGCCTCGTCCCTGGCCTGCTGGGCCCGGCGGAACCAGCGCCGCAGGAAAAGGGCGGAAATTCCCAGCACGCAGGCGATGGAGAAGAGGAACAGGAAGCAAAGCCAGTAAGGCGTCATATTCACCACCTCCATAGAGGTGGCGAAGCTGTATTTCCAGGTGCTCCCCTGGGGGGCGCCAATGACCAGAAGCCCGTCCTCCCGCACCCAGGTCTGCACCGGGTAGTCCTCCAAATACCAGCGGGAAAAAGCCGCCACCTCCGTCAGGGTGTACTGCTCCGGCAGCTCCTCCGGCTTTTTCCACTGCCACGTTACTTGGCCGCTTTCGTCCAGCAGCATGGCCCACAGCCCGTCCTCCTCCAAGTAGGATTCCCCGGTAAACACATAGCGCCCGTTTTCCTGGGAAAGGCTGTCAGAGATGGCGGAAACCGGCGCGTTCCAGCTCTGCGACATCTGGGAGGTCTGCAGGATAAAGGCCAGAAGGCCCGCAAGGCAGATGACCAGAATCAGCACGGCAGAGGCGGCAATAAGGCCCACCGCCTGAAACAGGGGCTTCAGCTTCATAGGGTTTCCTCCCTTGCCAGCCGGTACCCAAGCCCGCGCACCGTCAGCAGATATTTGGGGCGGGAGGGATCCTCCTCAATTTTTTCCCGCAGGCGGCGGATATGCACCATCAGGGTGTTTTCGTAGCCCACCAGCGGCCCCTCCCACAGGGCGCTGCACAGAGCGTCTATGGTGACGATGTTCCCCCGGTTGGCGGCCAGCTTCTTCAGCAGCGCGTACTCCTTGGCCGTGAGGGAAGCGGTCCCACCGGGACGTTCCACCGTGCCGGTGCCCCAGTGTACCTGCGCCTGCCCCAAACGAAGAACATCCTCCTCCTTACCGCCGTACACCCGGCGCAGCACGGCGCCAAGCCGCAGCAGAAGCTCCTGGGGAAGGAACGGCTTTGTAATGTAGTCGTCCGCCCCAAGGCCCAGGCCGCGCAGGCGCGCTTCGTCCTCGTCCCGGGCGGAAAGGAACAGCACCGGCAGGTCGCGGCCGCGGCGAAGCTCGCCAAACAGGGAAAAACCGTCCCCGTCCGGCAGCATCACATCCAGCAGCACCGCGTCGGGCGCTTCGGCGGCGCATGCCTGCCGGGCCTGCCGGCAGCTGGCCGCCTGTACGGTGCGGTAGCCCGCGCCCTCCAGCAGGGCGGCCAGCATGCGGCGCATCTCCGGTTCGTCGTCCACAATCAAAATCCTGTAGCTCACAGCGCGCATCCTCCTATCTCCCTGCTATTATAAATCATTTTCCCGCGGATTGCCACTCTTGGCAACGGGCCCGGGCGAAAAGTAAGGAAATTGTAAGGACGGCTTCAGGAAGGCGTAAGGGAGGGGCGGTATATTGGTGACAGCTTTTTAAAGGAGGCGTCGCCATGAATATGGTAGAGACACAGGGCCTGTGCAAGCAGTATGGCCAGGCCATGCGGGTGAACCGGCTGAATTTATCCGTCCCCGAGGGGGCGATCTACGGCTTTTTGGGCCCCAACGGGGCGGGGAAATCCACCACGCTGAAGATGATTCTGGGGCTGGTGCGGCCCACCGCCGGGGAAATTTCCGTGTTTGGCAGGCGGATGAACAGCGCCAACCGTCTTTCTGTTTTGAAGCAGGTGGGCAGCCTGATTGAAAGCCCAAGCTATTACGGGCATCTTACCGGCGAGGAAAACCTGCGCATTGTGCAGACCTTGCGGGGCGTGCCGGAAAAGAATATTCGGGAGGTGCTTCAGATTGTGCGGCTGGAAGGCCAACGGGGGAAGCTGACGGCCCATTACTCCCTGGGAATGAAGCAGCGCCTGGGGCTGGCCGCCGCCCTGCTGGGCTTCCCCCGGCTCTTGATTTTGGACGAGCCCACCAACGGCCTTGACCCGGCGGGCATTCAGGAAATGCGCGAGCTGATCGGCAGCCTGCCGGGCCGCTTCGGCATGACGGTGCTGGTGTCCAGCCACCTGCTCAGCGAGATCGATCAGATGGCAGACTGGGTGGGCATCATCCGGGAAGGGGAGCTGGTGTTCCAGGATACGCTGGAAAGCCTGCATGCCCACAGCGACCACCGGCTGGCGCTGCGCACAGCCGACAACCGGGAGGCCGCCCGCCTTCTGGCCCAGGCCAGAATCCCCTGCCGGGAAGAGGAGGGCTACCTGCTGCTTCCCATGCTGGAGGACGAGGCGGCCGGGCGGGTCAGCGGCCTTCTGGCGGAGGGGCGGGTGCCCCTGCTGCGCATGGAGGAGCGGCAGAAGAGCCTGGAGGAAATTTTCCTGCAGCTGACCGGAAAGGCGGCGAGCTTATGAGGCAGGCGCTTTCCATGGAGTTTTACAAATGCCGCCGCCGCAGGATTCCCCTGGTGTGCCTGGGGATGCTTTTGGTGCAGCTGGCATGGATTGGGGCGGTGCTTCTTCGGATGGACCCGGAGGAGTTCGCCCAGGGCTGGCAGTGGCTTCTGTACAACCTGATGCTGCTGGACGCCATTACCATGCCGGTGACAGCGGGAACCCTGGCCAGCCGCAGCTGCGACCTGGAGCACAAGGGAGCGGGGCTGAAGCTGCTGGAAACCCTTCTGCCGGCGGGAAGGCTGTACAGCGCCAAGCTGTGCTGGGGCGCTCTGGTCCTTTTCCTGACGCTGGCGGTCCGCTCCCTTCTGCTGGCCGCCCTGGGGCTGGCTTACGGCTTCCCCGGCGCTGTTCCCTGGGGCCGCTTTGCCCAGGCCGCCCTGGTGAGCTTTCTGGTAAGCCTTACCATTTATGTGCTTCAGCAGGATTTGTCCCTTCTTTTCAAAAACCAGGCTGTCGCCCTGGCCACGGCCATTTTCGGCAGCTTTGTGGGGCTGCTTTCCATGCTGTTCCCTGTCTGGGTGCAGAGGCTGGTTCTGTGGGGGTATTACGGGGTAATGAGCCCCGTGGGCATGGATTGGGACCCAGAGACCAGGTTCAGCGCCTATTATTGGATCAATCCGGACGGGGCCGGGCTGCTTCTCACCGCCCTCTGGTTCGCGGCTCTGTTCCTGGCGGGGCGGGCCCTGTTTATAAAAAAGGAGGTGTGAGCCGTGCTGAGAAGAAGCCTTCGCGCCGAGCTGATGAAGTGCAGGCGCAGCCCGGTTTGGATTGTGTTTCTGGTGCTTCCCGTTTTCCCGGCTTTTCTGGGGACCTTCAACTATTTAAACAATCTGGATGTGCTGGAAAGCCAATGGTACAGCCTGTGGAGCCAGCATGTGCTGTTTTCCTCCGTATTCTTCATGCCCGCCCAGTTCGGCGTGTTCTGCGCCTGGCAGTGGCGGCTGGAGCACACCGGCGGGAACTGGAACGCCGCCATGACGGCCCCTGTTCCAGTGCGGGATCTGTACCTGGCCAAGCTGATTTTGGATGTGGGCGTGTCCGCCCTGGCCCAGCTGTGCATCGGGGCGCTGTTCCTGCTCAGCGGGCTGCTGGCCGGGCTCAGAACGCCCGTGCCGGGGGAATTGGCCGGTTGGCTGCTGGCCGGTACGCTGGGCGGCGTGGTGGTGTGCGCGGTACAGCTGTACCTGAGCCTGATCCTGCGCACCTTTGCGGTGCCCGTGGCCATAGGGCTGGTGGGGGGCATCTTTGGAATGCTGATCACCAGCCAGGGCTGGGCGGTGGGGTTTCCCTACTCGCTTCTCTGCCTGGGAATGCGTGCCAACGACCCCCAAATGGAGCTGCCCATGCCAGACTTCCTTCTGGGCTGCGCGTTCTACCTTCTGCTGTTCTCCCTCCTGACGGTGACGGCCCTGCGCCGGCGGGATGTAAGCACAGGCTGAAGCAGCGGGCCTCCGCTCCTGCTCGCTGCTTGCATGGCGCATCCTTTTGAAAAAGGAGGACAAAAGCTTTCATACAGGGAGGCCCCTCCGGTTTTACTGCCGGAGGAGCCTCCCCTTTCGTTGCTTACTGGCCTTGCGCGCCCTGCATGACCGGCAGCCTGTCCAGCGGGAAGGGCGGGGACGCCAGGGGCTTGACGGCTATTGAGAGCAGCAGGGCCGGGTTGTCGTCCGCCGCCACCCGGTTAGAGCTGAGCGCGCCGCAGATGCGGCAGCGGTGGATGACCGCCCATTCGCCGCCGCGGCGCACCCACACCGCCACCGGTTCCATCACGCCGCCGCAGAGGGCGGCCCGGTCGCCGGGCTCCCTGTCCACATGAAGGCTGGAAAGGCAGTGGGGGCAATGGTTCCTGTGCTGGGTGCCGCCGCCCTGGGGGGTAACCAGCGCCCCGCAGGCCTTGCAGGAAAAGCTTTCTGTGCAGGGGGCGGTGCGGTAATCCGGCTTTTTCCCGGCGGCAGGGGGCTGGCTCAGGCTGCCCCGCAGGCGCTGAAAGGCGTCGTAGCGCTCCCGCAGAAGCGTTCCGTCCCGAAGGGCGTCCAGCAGGGCGCAGCCCTCCTCGTGGGTGTGGGTGCAGTTCGAGAAGCGGCATGCTCCGGCCAGCGGGGCTATCTCCGGGAAGGCCGCCGCCAGCTCCTCCTCCGAAGCCTGGGGGAGAGGGAATTCCCGGAATCCGGGGGTGTCAATCCACATGCTTCCCTGCGGGCCGGGATGCATCCGGGCGGTATGGGTGCTGGGCGGGGGAGAAGGCGGCCTGGGCCCGCCCAGCAGGCTTTGCAGGAGTGTGGTTTTCCCGCAGCCCCGGCCGCCAACCAGCACAACGGTCTGCCCCGCGCCTGCCTGCAGAAGCTCCGGCTGTTCCTCCCTAGAGGCTCCATACCGCAGAAAATCGAAGGAGCGCTCATACAGGGCGAGCTTTTCCCGCAGAACCTCCTGGGCGCTTGGCCGAAGCAGATCCCATTTGCTCACAAAAAGAGCGGCTTTCATCCCGGCCCGGCGGGCGGCGAGGAAGGCTGCCTCGGGGAACCCGGCCTGGCGCAGCAGAAGCCGGCCTTCCACCACAGCCAGCATCAGGCGGGCGTTGGCCGCCAGCAGAACCTGCTCGCCGGGGGCGCGGCGGCTGGGCCGGTACAGGGCGGTTTCGCGGGGAAGGATTTCCTCCAGCCGGAACGAACCGTTCCCTGCCGTGGAAACCGTCACCCGGTCCCCTGGGGCCAGCAACCCGCTGGGCCCGGCGGGCAGAAGGCAAACCGCTTCCCGGCCGCCGGTCAAAATCACGGCGGTCCTGTTTCCTATAGAAAGAACAGAGGCGGAAGCCTCCGCATGTTTTGTTGTTATGTCATTTCGGTTACTCATGGCGGAACCTCCTCGTTCAGAAAAATGGGCAGCGCGCCCTGCCCTGGTACATCTTCCAGTATAGGGGCGCTTCCCACCGGATGCAACCGCTTTCCCTTTTCAGAAAAAAGAATGCGCCGGAAAAGCCGAAAAACAGCGCGCCAGGCCGCCCAAAGAGGGCGTTCCCGGTGCGCTGTTTTTTATTCCGCCGCCTGTTCTGCCCGGCAGCGCGCAATAATTTTCTGAATGCTCTTGGGAGAAAGAAAGTAGGCCTGGGCCAGCTGGCCGGCCGTTTCCCCAGCCAGGGAACGCTGGTAAATCTCTCTGTTTCGGGCGCGGGTTTCCTGTTTTCGCCCGTCCTTCTCCCCCCAGGCACGGCGGCAGCCCGTTTTTCTGGGCACGTACAGATACCCGCCGTCAACATAAGCCTGAATTCGTTCTATCAATTCCTGCGGCAATACGTCCGCCGCGTTTTGGTAGCTCACACTGCTCCTCCTAAAATTGAAATTTCAGGACGGCGCAAGGGCTTTTGCAAGCTTTCGGTTCCTGTTTACGCCATGCAGCAGCCCTTGCTGCATGCGGCCGAAGCCCCGTTCGTCATAGCCGGTTTCCCTCCTTGCAGTTTCTGGATAAAAAACACCCGCGTGAGCACATACCCTGCCTGTACAGGCGAACATGCTTCACGCGGGCGCAAGCCTTCTCTATTTTGGCGCGGCAGAAAAAGCCTGCCGCAGGGAAAGCAGGGTGGAAGCGGTGGTATCTGTCAGGTATGTGTCCCAAAGGGCAGCACAAAACAGAGGGCAGTGCCCTCAAAGCGCCCCTTGCACTGG
>DVMK01000139.1 GCA_018715025.1 Candidatus Caccousia avistercoris | reverse complement strand
AAGAATAAAACCTTTAAGTGGTTACTTCTGCCTTAACAGACCGAAGCGTATATTTTATCTTTCATTTTATAAACAAGGGAAGGATAGTTTTATGGTTACAAATAATGTAACAGAAAACAAAGCGGGCGTTTGGCCGGTAATGCTGACGCCCTTTACCGAGACGGGCGAGGTGGACTATGATTCTCTGGGCCGCCTGGTAGAATGGTATGAGGAAAACGGGGCGGCCGGCCTGTTTGCGGTGTGCCAGTCCAGCGAGGTGTTTTTCCTGAGCCTGGAGGAGCGGGTGAAGATTGCGGAATATGTGTGCAGAAAGGCGCGCATCCCGGTCATCGCCTCCGGCCACATTTCCTACGGCATGGCCGATCAGGAGGAAGAGCTGAAGCGCATAGCCGAAACCGGGGTGGCGGCGGTAGTGCTGATCACCAATCGCATGGCGGCGGAGTACGAAGCGCCTGAAGCCTGGCGCGCCCGGCTGGAAAAGCTGATGGAAGCCCTGCCTCAGTCCATGCCGTTAGGGTTTTACGAGTGCCCATACCCTTACAAAAGGCTTCTCTCCGACGAGGAGATCGCTTTCAGCGCCGGGACAGGACGTTTCCGGTTTTTAAAGGACACCTGCTGCGACCTTGCCGTCATTCAGCGGAGGCTGGGCATTCTGAAGGGGACGCCGCTGAAGCTGTTCAACGCCAACACCGCCACTCTTCTGGATTCGCTTCGCAGCGGCGGGGCAGGGTTTTCGGGGGTTATGGCCAACTTCCACCCGGGACTTTACGCCTGGCTGTGCGAAAATTGGGAAGCCTGCCCGAAGGAGGCGGAAGAGCTGCAGGCGGCGCTCACCATGTGCTCTTTCATTGAAAAGCAGCTGTACCCCACAAACGCCAAGCATTATTTAAAGGAAAAAGGGATTCTTTCCTCCGACTACTGCCGCACGCAGGATCATACCCGGATGAGCCCGCTTTTCTGCGACGAGGTAAAGCAGATGGAGCGCATTGTACAGTTTGTTGAAAAAGCTCTGCCGAACTTCAGCAAGTAACGGAAAGAGGAGCCTTGTAACATAGTTCCCAACAGTAGTATAATGTAAGATAATCTGTATATTGGGGAAGCGGAGGTCTTTGTAGAATGGAGCATGCGGAGGCGAAGGTGAAATCCCTCGTCAAAGCCATGGAGGTTTTGGAGTGCTTTTCCATCAAGAAACCAGAGCTTGGCGTGACGGAAATCGCCCAGGAATTACATCTGCAGAAAAGTACAGTTCACAACATTATGTCTACCTTTGAAACGATGGGGTATCTGGTGCAGAACCGGACAACGGGAAAATATTCCCTGGGGGTGCGGCTGCTGCAGTTCAGCTACATCATCAACAATCAAATGGGGTATCAGAAATTTTTTTCTCCTTACATGGAGGAGATTGCCACCCGTCTCAGCGAGACGGTGTATATGGGAATCCCGCACGGAACCGAGGTTCTCTACATGGAATCCAAGCAGCCCCAGGGCACCATGGGGGAACGGCGGATTTTGGGGGAGCACGCCCCCATGTACTGCACCGGCCTGGGAAAGGCCATGCTCGCCTTTATGAAGCCGGGGGAGATGGAGTGCCACTTCCCCAAGGAATTCGTCAAGTTTACGGAAAACACCCTTTCCAGCCGGGAAGAGCTTCTGGAGGATTTGGCCCGTATTCGGGAGCGCGGGTATTCCATTGACAATATGGAGCACGAGTACGGGGTGGTGTGCGTGGCCCTGCCGGTGTTCGGCCACGACGGTTCGCCTGCGGCGGCGGTCAGCGTGTCCGGCCCTTCTCTGCGGTTCCAGAAGGAGACGATTGTGCAGGCTGCCGTTACCATGAAGGAGATTCTGCGTCCTACTCAATATGTGCTGTGATCTGCCGCAGGAGGGAGCTTCCCCCACAGGGGAGGGTTCCCTCCTGTTTTTGCGCGGGCGCGGGCGTGCGGGCGTACCCGCTCTCGGCCCGCCGTGAAGCTGGGTAATAAATTACTACCCCGGCGAGGCGGGACAGTAATGACAGGCTCCCGAGGGTGTGGTATAATAGCCGCGAAAGAACCCTTCGCGCAGCACTGCTTTTCCTGGGGTGAAACATACCGTGCGCGAAGTCCCCACCGGAGGTGCGCGGAGCAGCTAAGAAACTTGACAGAACCGCGAGAAAACCGCGGGAGCTCTGCCAGCGTTCTGCGCCCGGCCCAGGGCCGCGGGACGCGGCCAGTGCGCGACATCCCCACCGGAGGTGCGCGGAGCAGCTAAGAAACTTGACAGAACCGTGAGAAAACCGCGGGAGCTCTGCCAGCGTTCTGCGCCCAGCCCAGGGCCGCGGGACGCGGCCAGTGCGTGAAGTCCCCGCCGGAGGCGCGCGGAGCAGCTAAGAAACTTGACAGAACCGTGAAAAAAACGCGGGGACTGCACCCGCGTTCCCCGCCCGGCCCAAGGCCGCGGGACGCGGCCAGTGCGTGAAGTCCCCGCCGGAGGCGCGCGGAGCAGCTAAGAAACTTGACAGAACCGTGAAAAAAACGCGGGGACTGCACCCGCGTTCCCCGCCCGGCCCAAGGCCGCGCGAAGCGGCCAGTGCGCGAAGTCCCCGCCGGAGGCGCGCAGGCGCGGAGGCGAAAAGGAGTGGAAGTTATGGCGGAATTGCCCGCTGCATTTTTAACCCGTATGAAGGAACTGCTGGGGGAGGAATATGGAGATTTCCTGGCAGCTTATGAGAAGCCGCCGCTGCGCGGGATCCGATTGAATCCGCTGAAATGCACGGAAGAAAAGCTGCGGGCGGCCTTCCCCTTCCCGCTGAAGCCTGCGCCGTTTTCCCCTCTTTCCTTCTGCTTCCCCCAGGAAGGCGGCCGGGTGGGAACCATGCCCCTGCACCATGCGGGAGCGTTCTATTCCCAAGAACCCTCTGCCGCCAGCGCAGTGACCGTCCTGGCCCCTCAGCCCGGGGACCGTGTGCTGGACCTGTGCGCCGCCCCGGGGGGCAAGTCCACCCAGATTGCCGCCCTGCTTCAGGGAAAGGGCCTGCTGTGGAGCAACGAGGTGGTCAAGAGCCGGGCGAATGTGCTTCTTTCCAACCTGGAACGGCTGGGCGTGCGGAACGGGGTGGTTTCCTCCTGCAGGCCAGAGGTGCTTTGCCCCGCCCTGGCCGGGTTCTTTGACAAGGTGCTGGTGGACGCCCCCTGCTCCGGCGAGGGAATGTTCCGCCGGGATCCCCAGGCTGTCGCGGAGTGGAGCCCGGAGCACGTGCGATCCTGCGCCGCCCGGCAGGCCGCCATTTTAGACAGCGCCGCCCAGGCCCTGCGCCCCGGCGGGCTTCTGGCGTACTCAACCTGTACCTTTTCCCTGGAAGAAAACGAAGAGACGGTAACTGCCTTCCTGGAACGTCACCCGGAATTTTCCCTGTGCGAAGCCGGGCTTCCCCAGGGGCGGCCCGGCCTGCTGGGGATGAACCAGGCCCGGCGCATCTACCCCATGGACGGAGGCGAGGGCCACTTCGCCGCCCTGCTGAAAAAGGCCGGAGGGCCGGAAGAACGCCTGCCCTACCCGGCTTTTGCTGAGAAGGAACCGGCCCCCGCCCTGCGGCGGGAGGCGGAAGCCCTGTGGCAGGAGATTTTTTCCTGCCCCATGCCGCAAGGCCTGTGCCAGGCGGGGGAACAGCTGCTGCTCCTGCCAGAGGGCCTGCCCCCGTGGAAGGGCCTGGGCGTGCTGCGGGCCGGGGTGCTGTTTGCCGCAGGGAAGGGGAAACGGTGGGAACCCTGCCACGCCCTGTTCATGGCCGCTTCCCCCGGGCAGCTGCGCCGGCGGCTGGATTTTCCTGCCGGTTCCCCGGAAATTTCCGCCTTCCTCCGGGGGGAGGAGCTTCCCGCGCCGGAGGAATGGCGCGGCTGGACGGGGGTTTCTGTGGACGGCGTGATGCTCGGATTCGGAAAATGCTCTCAGGGAAGGCTGAAAAACCGTTACCCCAAGGGCCTGCGGAATTTCTGATTTTTGCAGTTTCTCCCTCCGGATTCTCTCGCTTTTCCGGAATTTGTGGCTTCTTTTTTGATTTTTTTAAAAAAACATGCAGGAAATCATCAAATAGGATTCATTTTTTATTGCACGAACGCAAAAATAATGGTACAATAAACCGGTAAAGGGCAGAAGCGCGGGATTTCCCAAGCGGCTGCCGCCTGACCGGCGCTTGAGGCGCACAGAACGCCGCAGACGCCGGGACGGGTGTAAAAATACAATGATCCCGAGGCGGGCCCGCCTGCCCCGGAAAAAGAGAAAGAAGGGCGTCCTTACCATGCAGGAAATCAAAATGGAATTGACGAAGCATCCGAAAAAGAAGCCGGGCCCGGGGGATCCGCTGCCCTTTGGCACCATCTTCACCGACCACATGTTTGTGATGGATTACGATTTGGGCCAGGGCTGGCATGACCCGCGCATCGTTCCCTACGGCCCCATCGAGATGGAACCCTCTGCCATGTGCCTGCACTACGGCCAGTCTGTGTTTGAGGGCATGAAGGCCTACCGGGCGGTGGACGGCCGCATCCTGCTGTTCCGCCCGGAAAAGAACATGGCCCGCCTGAACGTTTCCAACGAGCGTTTGTGCATCCCCGCCATTGACGAGGAGTTTGCCAAGGAAGCCATCGCCAAGCTGGTTTCTGTGGAGCGGGACTGGATTCCCAGCGGGGAGGGGACGTCCCTGTATATCCGCCCCTTCATCATCGGCATGGATCCCCATGTGGGCGTGCATCCGGCTCACCACCTGCTCTTCATCGTCATCTGCTGCCCGGTGGGCGCCTACTACCCGGAAGGGCTGAACCCGGTGAAGATTTATGTGGAGCAGAACTATGTCCGCGCGGTGCGCGGCGGCATGGGCTACACCAAGACCGCCGGCAACTACGCCGCTTCGCTGAAAGCCCAGGACGAGGCCGAAAAGCAGGAATACACCCAGGTTCTCTGGCTGGACGGCGTGGAGCGGAAGTACATTGAAGAAGTGGGCACCATGAACGTGTTCTTTGTCATTGACGACGAGGTGGTCACCCCCGCCCTGCAGGGCTCCATCCTGTCCGGCATCACCCGCATGTCCTGCATTGAGCTGCTGAAAAGCTGGGGCATGAAGGTGACGGAACGGCGCATCTCCATTCAGGAGGTGGCCCAGGCCGCGGAGGAGGGCCGCCTGAAGGAGGCCTTCGGCAGCGGCACCGCCGCGGTGATTTCCCCCATTGGCCACCTGAAATGGGGCGACGACGTGATGGAGATCAACCATGGAGAGATCGGCCCGATTTCCCATCGCCTGTACGACACCCTCACCGGCATTCAGTGGGGCAAAATCAAGGACGAGTTCGGCTGGACCTACGAGGTAAAATAAAGCCGCAGCAGTAAAATTTGACAGGGGCCGGGCGCCAGATGGCATCCGGCCCTTTTTTCGGGGGGTTGAAATGGATCGGCTGGTGTTTCAGGTGCCCGCTGAATATGACGGGGCGAAGCTGAAAGGGTTTCTGCGGGGCTGCGCCCGGCTTTCTGCCCGGCTTCTTACCGCCGCCAAGCGGCGGCCGGGCGGGCTGCTGGTGAACGGCCGGGCGGCCACGGCCCGCACGCCGGTGCGGCAGGGGGACAGGGTGGAGGTGCTTCTGCCCGCCGTGCCCTCCGCCGTTCCGCCGGAGCCTCTTCCCCTGACGGCAGTTTACGAGGACGCCAGCCTGCTGGTGGCGGAAAAGCCCGCCCGCATGCCCATGTACCCCTGCCCCGGCCATGACCGGGACAGCCTGGCCAACGCCCTTTCCTTTTACCTGCGGCAGCGGGGGGAAACGCCGGAATACCACCCGGTTTACCGCCTGGACCAGGACACCACCGGCCTGGTGGTGCTGGCCAAGGACGCTTACGCCGCCAGCCGCCTGGCGGGCCGGGTGGAAAAAACGTACCTGGCCCTGTGCACCGGCCGCCTGGAGGGAAAGGGCACGGTGGAAGCCCCCATCGGCCTGCTGCCGGGCCACACCATTCAGCGCTGCGTCTCCCCGCAGGGGGAGCGGGCCGTCACGCACTGGCAGGCACTTTTGCCGGGGGAGGACCTCACCCTGGCCGCCTTCCGGCTGGAAACCGGGCGTACCCATCAAATCCGGGTACACATGGCCTACCTGGGCCACCCCCTGCTGGGGGACGATATGTACGGCGGTTCCCGGGAGAAAATAGGCCGCCAGGCGCTGCACTGCGCCCGCCTTTCCCTTGCCCACCCTGTCACCGGGCAGCCGCTGGCCCTGGCTTCCCCGCTTCCCGGCGACATGGCCCGCCTGCTGCCCCCGGGGACGTTTTCCGGCGGATTCCCTGAATTATAGCCAGATTCTCCCCGTTTCCGCCCCTCTGTGGGTGCAGAATTTACAAAAGTGGAATTTATTCATAAATATGCTTGATTTATGAATATTTATGCTATATAATACCGATCAACAGATATTGAGATTGCAATGGAGGCATGGGACATGAAAAAGTTAGCAAAGATTGCTGCGTTCGCTATGGCAGCCCTGATGGCGGTCAGCGCTGCGGGCTGCAGCTCCACCAGGACCGTGGCCGACATCCAGAAGGACGGCAAGCTGATCATGGCGACCAACGCAGAGTTTGAACCCTTCGAGTATAAGGACGGCGGCGAAATCGTGGGCATCGATATTGATCTGAGCCAGAAGATTGCCGACGCCATCGGCGTAGAGCTGGAGGTCAGCGACCTGGCCTTCGATTCCCTCATCTCGGCGCTGCAGTCCGGCAAGGCCGACATTGTGGCGGCCGGCATGACGGCGGATGCGGAGCGCCGTGAGAGCGTGGATTTTTCCGAGCCCTATTTCAACGCCTCCCAGGCGATTATTGTCAGCGTTGACAGCGACATTACCGGCCCGGAGGATTTGGCTGACAAAACCGTGGGCGTGCAGCTGGGCACCACCGGCGACCAGTACTGCACCAACGAGGACGGCGAGAGCGAGTACACCGTGGGCGGCGTCACCCGGTACAGCAAGGGCATGGAGGCTGTTTCTGACCTGATGACCGGCCGGATTGACGCGGTGGTCATTGACAACTTCCCGGCGCAGAAATTTGTGGAAAACAACCCTGACGCCATCAAGGTGCTTGACACGGCCCTCACCGAGGAAGAGTACGCCATTGCTGTTCCCAAGGGAAGCACAGACCTGCTGGAGCAGGTGAACGCCGTGATTCAGGAACTGAAGGACAGCGGTGAGCTGGATCAGATCATTTCCCAGTACATTTCGGCGGAATAAGCAAAGCTGTGAAATTCTGAAGGGCGGGCGGCAGTGTTTTGCCGCCTGTCCGTTTTCCGTTTCTACGGGGAAAGGATGTGGACTGGTTGGACGCAATTGCAAATTTTTTCTCCTCCGTGCAGGATCAGTTTTACCGCTGCTTTATTGAAGAGGACCGGTACATGTACCTGGTGGAGGGCCTGGGCAACACCGTACTCATCACCCTGGTGGCGGTGATCATCGGCGTGGCGCTGGGCAGCCTCACGGCTTTGGTGCGCATCACCTGTGCGGAAAGGCAGAAGCCCTCCTGGATCCTCCGGCTGCTGAACGCCGTCTGCGGCCTGTACCTGGCGGTGATCCGGGGCACGCCTATGGTGGTGCAGCTCATGATCATGTACTTTGTTATCATCACGGCCCGGGGCGTGCCGCCCCTGGTGGTCGCCATGCTTTCCTTCGGCATCAATTCCGGCGCCTATGTGGCCGAGGTGGTGCGCAGCGGCATCCAGTCGGTAGACCGGGGCCAGATGGAGGCGGGCCGTTCCCTGGGGCTGAGCAGCCGCACCACCATGGTGCGCATCATCCTGCCCCAGGCCTTTAAAAACGTGGCCCCCGCCATTTTCAATGAGTTCATTGTCCTGCTGAAAGAGACCTCTGTGGCCGGTTACGTGGGCATTCAGGATCTCACCAAGGGCGGCGACATCATCCGCAGCATTACCTACGTGGCCTACATGCCCCTGCTCATGGTGGCGCTGGTGTACCTGGTCATGGTCGTAGGGCTGACGGCCATTCTCAGAAAGCTGGAAAGGAGGCTGGCGAGAAGTGATAAGCGTTAAGAACCTGGAAAAGGTGTTCCACACCCTGGACGGCGACCTGCATGTGCTGAAGGGGATCAATCAGGAGATCCAAAAGGGAGAGAAGATTGTGGTGGTGGGGCCCTCCGGTTCCGGCAAAAGCACCTTCCTCCGCTGCCTGAACCTGCTGGAAACCCCCACCGCCGGGGAAATCTGGTTTGAGGGCTACCAGATCAACCTGCCCAAATGCAACGTGGACCGCCTGCGCCAGAAAATGGGCATGGTGTTCCAGCACTTCAACCTGTTCCCCCACCTTTCCGTGAAGCAGAACATTACCCTGGCCCCCGTGTGCCTGAAGCTGAAAACCCAGGCAGAGGCAGACCAGCAGGCCATGCGCCTGCTGGAACGGATTGGCCTGGCCGACAAGGCCGAGGCGTACCCGGCCCAGCTTTCCGGCGGGCAGCAGCAGCGCATCGCCATTGTGCGGGCTCTGGCCATGGAGCCGGATGTGATGCTGTTCGACGAGCCCACCAGCGCCCTTGACCCAGAGATGGTGGGCGAGGTGCTGCAGGTGATGAAGGAGCTGGCCGACGAGGGCATGACCATGGTGGTCGTCACCCACGAAATGGGCTTCGCCCGCGAGGTGGCTACCCGCGTGCTCTTTATGGACAACGGCTATATTTTGGAGGACGCCCCGCCGGAGCAGTTCTTCAGCCGGCCGGAAAATCCCCGCCTGCAGGACTTCCTCTCCAAGGTGCTGTGACGCGCGCCCCCAGAGGGCGGCTTGAAAAGCAGGGGGGAGGGGCGGTTTTCGCCGCTCTGCCCTCCGGAACGGAATTATTTTTTTATCACACAGGCCCCGCGGGCTGTTCCGGCGCGCGGGGCCAAGCCTATGGAGGGATGCCAGCATGCCAGCCGCCATTACCCATTGCCTGCAAAGCCAGCGCACCCTGGACAAGCTTCGGGAACAGGGGGCGGCCCTGCCCCCTTCCCGGGATGCCTTCCTGTGGGGGGCCCAGGGGCCGGACTTTCTCATGTGCCACCGCTTTCTTCCCTGGTGGAAGGGAGAGAGCCTGGCCCGGTACGGGGATTTGCTTCACGACCTGCCCCCGGCCAAGACCCTTTCCGCCATGTGGCGGTATGTGAACAGCCGCCCGGAGGACGGGGAGGCCCGTTCCTACGCCATGGGCTTTTTGTGCCATTACGCCGCCGACAGCATTTGCCACCCCTTTGTGGAGTACGGGGCCCGGGCGCTGGCAGAGAAGGATCCCTCGCAGGATGAAGGGGTATACCACAACGAGATCGAATCCGCGCTGGATCTGATCCTTCTCCGCTATGAAAAGGCCGCCCTTCCGTCTGAGTTCCCCCTGAAAAGGACGGTGCCCCATAACCCGGCTGCCCAGGCGGCCATTGCCCGTTTGTACCAGCCCCTGTTTCTGGAGCTGTTCGGCAAGCAGGTGGGGGCGGAGCTTCTGGCCCAGTCTTTGGAGGACTGCCGCCGCATTTTCTCCCTGCTCACCGACCGCACAGGCTTGAAAAAGAACCTGGTGCGCCGCCTGGAGCGGGGAAAGCGCCGGGCTATTTCCTGCCATATCCGCGGCATGGCAGAGCAGGACGGCCTGGACTACGCCAACACGCTGCTGGAGGAATGGCGCTGGCCCTGGGAGGGGGGCGCCCCCCGCCGGGAAAGCTTTTTCGACCTGTACGAGGCTTCGGTGGAAAAAGCCGCCGCGCTTATCCAGGCGGCCCCCGCCTGCACGGATTTTGAGGCCCTTACCGGCAAAGTTCCCTTCGCGTGAGCGCCGGTGCAGCAAGAGAAAAGGAGACGAGCCCATTGAAAAAGATTGCCAGCTTCTGCGTAAACCATGACAAGCTCCTGCCGGGGATCTACCTTTCCCGGGTGGATGGGGATGTGGTGACCTATGACATCCGCCTGGTGAAGCCCAACTGCCCGCCCTACCTGCCCAATCCGGTGATGCACACCATAGAGCATCTGTTTGCCACCTTCGCCCGCAATTCCCAGTACGGGGAACGGGTGGTGTACTTCGGCCCCATGGGCTGCCGCACCGGCTTTTATTTTCTGGTGAGCGGCATGGAGCACCGGGAGGCAATCGCCCTCATTCAGGAGATTTTCCAAAAGATTGCGGATTTTGAGGGGGAGATCCCGGGGGCTTCCTGTTCGGCGGAATGCGGCAACTACAGGGAGCACGACCTGCCCGGGGCGAAGGCCTGGGCCGCCGGGTTCCTGCCCGTCATCGCAGGCTGGACCCCAGAGCAGCTGAAATACGCGGAATAAAAGCCCACAAAAATCCCGGTTCCTGGGGAGGAACCGGGATTTTTGCTATTATGGAGGGAGGAAATTAATCAAATCGCGGCCCGGGCAGAAACAAAAACCTGCAAACTGGCAATCGCCCGGCGGGGAGCCGCGAGGGTGTAATCAAGATAAAATAGAATATGCAAAAACAGAGAAAAGTATTACATACCGGCCAGGGCCGCGCCCAGGTCTTCGCATTCCTTCAGGCAGTCCTCGTCGGGGGCGTTCTGGGCAATGACCCCTTCGCCGCCGCACAGAGAAGCCCCTGCGCCGGCGACACGGTCCTGCCAGTCCCGCATCCATTGGCCGTCGCCCCAGCCGTAAGAGCCGAACAAAGCGACCTTTTTACCGGAAAGGCTGCCCTCCAGTTCGGTGAAGAAGGGTTCCATTTCCCCTTCCTCCAGCACCTCGTCGCCCATGGCGGGGCAGCCCAGGGCCAGCGCGTCGTAGGCGGCCGCCTCCCCGGCGGAAATTTCGCCGGGAGTTTTCAAAACCACCTCGGCGCCTGCGTTTTTCGCGCCCTCTTCCACAGCGCGGGCCATTGCCTCTGTATTGCCGGTGCCGGACCAATAGATTACTGCTATTTTGTTCATCTGAATACCTCCAGTCGATGGTGTGATTTTTTCAAGCCGCGAAGGGGAGCGGAAGCTCCAGCAGCTGAGAAACCGTTTTTCCAGACAGGAACGCTTCCGCGTACGCCTCCCGGCAGCGGTCAAACAGCGAGAAAAGGCGGCGCGCCTCCTCCTCGTGAAAATACACCTTCCAATACCCGCAGAACTTGCATTCCCCGGGAATTTCTCCCTGGAAGGCCAGCACATCCTCCGGCGGGTAGCCCAGGAACAGGCCTATTTCGTGAGGGAAACCGCCTTCTGCGGCAAGGCGACGCTTCAGCAGCGTCAGGCAGTCCGCCGGGGAACGCCCCCGGTACCCGAACCGGCGAAGGCAGGTGCGCACAGCGGGTTCTGACAGCCGCTTCCACAGAAGGGCGGGGCGGTAGACCAGAAGAAGGAAGTGGCGCTCGCACTGGCAGATCACCTGCAGCAAAAGCCCCTTCCGCCGCAGCATCCGGGTGTATTCCCCGGCCAGGGCGGGAAGCTGCGGGAACTGCTGTTTTTTCAAAGAGATCAGCGCCGCCGGCTTTACACCGGCCAGCACAGGGGAGGCGTGCATTACCAAAATGGATTCAAAGGCGGGATGAGTCATAGTCGGCTCCTGTCGGTTAGTATATGCTAACTTAAATGGGAAAAAGAAAGCGGAACAGAATCGTTTCGCTTTGCCTGTTAGTTAACGCTAACTAACTTGTGTTTAGAATACCATACAAGGAAGCCTCTGTCAATAGGGTTTTGAAAAATTTTTCCTTGCCGCCAACAACCGTATATGCTATGATGTGGCTGAAAGGGAAGCGCGGAGGGGGAAGGAGTATGCATTTTGTAACGGCAAAGGGGATTTTATCCGCGAAAAACGGAATGAATCTCTACCGGGGCTGTTCCCATGGCTGCATCTACTGCGATTCGAGAAGCGCATGCTATCACATGGATCACGCCTTTGAGGACATTGAGGTCAAGCAGAACGCCATAGACCTGCTGGAAAGCGCCCTCAAGCGGAAACGGTCGAAATGCATGCTGGGCACGGGGGCTATGACCGATCCATACCTGCCGCTGGAACGCCAGCTGGGCTATACGCGCAGGGCCCTTCAGCTGGCGCTGCAGTACGGCTTCGGATTTACGCTGCAGACAAAATCCAGCTTAGTCCTGCGTGATCTGGAGCTGCTGAAGGCCATTCACGAACGCACGAAATGCGTCGTGCAGATGACGCTGACCACCTGCGGGGAAGCGCTGTGCAGAAAGCTGGAGCCGAATGTGAGCACCACAGAGGAGAGGGTAGAAGCCCTGAAGAGGCTGCATGAGGCGGGGATTCCCACCGTTGTCTGGTTTTCCCCCGTGCTGCCCTTCCTCAACGACACAGAAGAAAATGTGAGGGGAATTGTGGCCTGCTGCAAGGAGGCAGGGGTTTGCGGCATTCTTTGCTTCGGCATGGGGCTGACGCTTCGGGAGGGGAACCGGGAATACTTTTACCTTCAGCTTGACCGGCTCTTTCCCGGCTTGAAAGAGAAATACCAGTGGGCCTACGGCCTGCAGTACGAGGTGCTCAGCCCCCGGAACGAAAAGCTGATGAGGCTGTTTCACCGCCTGTGTGAGGAAAGCGGAATCATGCATGACAACGGCCAGATTTTCGCCTACCTCAGCCGGTTTGAGGACAAGAGCCAGGGGGAACAGCTGCGCCTGTTCTAAACGGCCCCGGCAAAAAGCAAGCCCCCCCGCCAGCAGGCGGGGGACTGTTTTGTTCTTGTGTCAGGCCGGTTCCTCTGCAAAGTTGCCGGTGTAAAGCTGGTAGTATTTGCCCTTTTTGGCAATGAGGTCGTCGTGGGTGCCGCGCTCGATGATCCGGCCCTGCTCCATAACCATAATGCAGTCTGCGTTCCGCACGGTAGAGAGCCGGTGGGCGATGACGAAGGTGGTGCGGCCCGTCATGAGGGCGTCCATGCCGTCCTGCACCAGCTTTTCTGTGCGGGTGTCGATGGAGGAGGTGGCCTCGTCCAGAATGAGCACCGGCGGGTCTGCCACGGCGGCCCGGGCAATGGCCAGCAGCTGCCGCTGGCCCTGGCTCAGGTTGGCGCCGTCGCCGCTGAGCATGGTTTGGTAGCCGTCGGGCAGGCGGCGGATGAAGCCGTCTGCGTTGGCCAGCCTGGCGGCCGCCATGCACTCCTCGTCGGTGGCGTCCAGGTTGCCGTAGCGGATGTTCTCCATCACCGTGCCGGTGAACAGGTGGGTGTCCTGCAGCACAATGCCCAGGGAGCGGCGGAGATCCGGTTTTTTGATTTTATTGATATTGATGTCGTCGTAGCGGATTTTTCCGTCTGCAATGTCGTAGAACCGGTTGATCAGGTTGGTGATGGTGGTTTTGCCTGCGCCGGTGGCGCCTACGAAGGCAATTTTCTGGCCGGGCTTCGCCCACAGGCTGATGTTGTGCAGCACCAGCTTATCCTCGTTGTAGCCAAAGTCCACGTCGTCGAACACCACGCTGCCCTCCAGCCTGGTGTAGGTGACGGTGCCGTTGGCCTTGTGGGGATGCTTCCAGGCCCACACGTTGGTGCGCTCCGGGCATTCTGTCAGGCCGCCGTCCTTTGCCTCTTTGGCGTTTACCAGGGTGACATAGCCCTCGTCCGTTTCAGGCACCTGATCCATCAGGTCAAAGACGCGCTGGGCGCCTGCGGCGGCGTTCACCACAAAGTTCACCTGCTGGCTCACCTGGGTGATGGGGTTGGTAAAGCTCTTGTTCAGGCCCAGGAAGGCCACCACCGTGCCCAGGGTAACCCCTGCCAGCCCGTTGATGGCCAGCACAGCGCCCACAATGGCCACCAGGGTGTAGCTGAGCCAGCCGATGTTGGCGTTTACCGGCATGAGCAGGTTGGCGTACCGGTTGGCCTTGTTGGCGCTGTCCCGCAGGGCGTCGTTTACCTTGCGGAAATCGGCCATGGCCGCCTCCTCATGGCAGAATACCTTGACCACCTTCTGGCCGTCCAGCATTTCCTCAATGAAGCCGTCCACCGCGCCCAGGTCCTGCTGCTGGCGTATGTAATATTTGGCGGAAAGCTTGGAAAAGTTCGCGGTGACCAGAAGCATCACCGCGGCGGTGAGAAGGGAAATGACGGTGAGAACCGGGTCCAGCACAATCATGGTCACCAGGGTGGCCGCCATGGAAACCACCGAGTTGATGGTCTGGGGAATGCTCTGGCTGAGCATTTGGCGCAGGGTGTCCACGTCGTTGGTGTACACCGACATAATGTCGCCGTGGGCGTGGGTGTCAAAATATTTGATGGGCAGCGATTCCATGCGGCGGAACAGATCGTCCCGCAGGCGGCGCATGGTGCCCTGGCTTACCGTGACCATAATCCGGTTGTAGGTGAAGGCTGTCACCACGCCTACGGCCATAATGCACGCCAGGCGGAACAGCTGGGCGGCCAGGCCGCTGAAGTCGGTGGAGCCGCTCTGCACCATGGGGGTAATGTAGTCGTCCACCAGGGTCTGGGGGAAGGTAGCCCCCACAACGGTGGCAATGGCGGTGATGAGGATGCATGCCACTACCAGGATAAAGGGAATTTTATAGTAGCGGAGCATGTAGCGGACAACCCGGCTGAGCACCGCCATGGAGGCGGCCTTCGACGGTCTTTTCTGATTCATAATGCGCCTTCCTCCTTTCACGCCGGCTGGTCGAAGTCGCCGCCGCCTTTTACCTGGGACTCGTAAATCTCCTGGTAAATGGGGTTGCTCTTCAACAGGTTTTCGTGGGTGTCAAAGGCGTCGATCCGGCCGTTGTCCAGCACCAAAATCCGGTCGGCAGACTCCACGCTGGAAATCCGCTGTGCGATGATGATTTTCGTGGTTCCGGGGATTTTTTGGGCAAAGGCTGCGCGGATTTTCGCGTCGGTGGCGGTGTCCACCGCGCTGGTGGAATCGTCCAGAATCAGCACCTTGGGCTTTTTCAGCAGGGCCCGGGCAATGCAGAGGCGCTGCTTCTGCCCGCCGGAAACGTTGGCGCCGCCCCGCTCAATGCGGGTGTGGTAACCGTCGGGCATGCGGTCAATAAATTCGTCGGCGCAGGCGGCCCGGCAGGCCTCCACGCACTCCTCGTCGGTGGCGTCCGGGTTGCCCCAGCGCAGGTTTTCCAGAATCGTGCCGGAAAAGAGGGTGTTTTTCTGCAGCACCACCGAAACCTGGTTCCGCAGCACCTCCATGTCGTACTGGCGCACGTCCCTGCCGCCTACGCACACCGAGCCCTCGTCCACGTCGTACAGGCGGCAGATCAGGTTCACCAGGCTGCTCTTGCCGGAACCGGTGCCGCCGATGACGCCGACGGTTTCGCCGGAGCGGATGTGCAGGTCAATGTTGGAAAGGGCGTTTTTCCCACTGCCGTGCTTGTAAGAGAAGTTTACATGGTTGAAGTCGATGCGGCCGTCCTCCACCTGCATCACCGGGTTTTCCGGATCCTTCAGGTCGGGGGTTTCGTCCAGCACCTCGCTTACCCGGCGGATGCTGGCCAGGGACATGCTGATCATCACAATTACCATAGACAGCATCATCAGGCTCATCAAAAGGGACATGATGTAGCTGAACAGGCTGGTCAGGTCGCCGGTGGTCATGGTGCCGCCCACAATGAACTGGGCGCCGAACCAGGAGGCGGAGATGATGCAGAAGTACACCGCCACCATCATGGCCGGGTTGTTAAAGGCCAAAAGGCCCTCCGCCTTCACGGAAAGGCGGGCCAGCAGCTGAGAGGCCTTAGAAAACTTGGCGTTCTCGTGCTCTTCCCGCACAAAGGCCTTCACCACCCGTATGGCAGAAATGTTTTCCTGCACGCTGGCGTTCAGGTCGTCGTACCGGCGGAACACCTGGTTGAAAATGCGCAGGGTCACCACCATAATGGTGCCGATGACAAGAATGAGGAACACCACCGCAATGAGGAACATCATGCTCAAATCCGGGCTGATGAACAGGCACATGGCGAAGCTGAAAATCAGGTTCAGCGGGGCCCGCACCGCCACGCGGATGATCATCATAAAAGCGTTCTGGATGTTGGTGATGTCGGTGGTCATGCGGGTGACAAGGCCGGGCACGCTGAATTTGTCAATGTTGGAGAAGGAAAAGGTCTGGATGTTGGCGTAGATGGACTCCCGCAGGTTGGCGGAAAGGCCAGAGGCAGAGCTGGCCGCAAACCGGCCCGCCGTAGCCCCGAAGAAAAGGCTCAGGAACGCCAGCACCACCAGAAGGATGCCGTACCGGAATACGGCGGGAAGGCTGCTGGCTTCCAGCCCTTCGTCGATAATTTTTGCGGTGATGAAGGGCAGCAGGATCTCCATCAGCACCTCCAGGGCGGAAAGGCCGATGGTGAGAAAGGTGTCCCGCTTGTATTGTTTGAGCTGCTGCAGTACTTTTCTCAAAAATAGATTCCTCCTTACGCGGAATGTTTGGCAGGGGAGGGCAGGTTTCGCAGCATTTTTTTCTGCATGCCGTTCAGCGCGGCAAGCTCCGCCTCTGAAAAATCACGGTAAAGCTGGTCGCACGTGCGCTGCATGGTCTGGCGCAGGAATTCCTGCACCTGCTCCCCTTTTTCTGTGCTGAACAGGATTTTGCGCCGCTCGTCCCCGGCGCAGGGCTCCACCCTCACATAGCCCTTGGCGCGAAGCTGCTTCACAAGGCCGGAAAGCGCCGATTTGGAAACGCCCGTTTCCCGCTGCAGGGCAGTCGGCGAGGTACCATGGGCATGGTGTCGGAGAATCTGCAAAAGAATATACGCCTGAACGGAGGTAAGGCCCTTCTGCGCCATGGCGCGGTTGGCGGCGGCTTCCAGCCGGATGCTGATTTGACGGTTGTCGTGAATCAGCTCTTCCCGATCCATTCCTGGCATTTCATCGCCCCTTTCCTTTTGTTCATGCCTGAACAGTTTCCTTGGATACGGTTTATCATACCATTGAAATTCTTGCATGTGAAATTCAAATCTGCTATAATCTATAAATAATTTTTATTGTTAAAAGATATAGCACAGAAATAAAAACGTAAGAAAGGGATGTTTTGTCTGAATACCACACAACTGGAATGCTTTGCCGCGGTTGCCAATTTTTTAAATTTTTCCCGGGCGGCGGAGGCGCTCCGCATTACCCAGCCGGCGGTCAGCCACCAGATCAACACCCTGGAGGATGAGCTGGAGGTGAAGCTGTTTTACCGCACCAGCAAAAGCGTCCGCCTTACCAGGGCGGGGTACCTGTTTCTGCAGTACGCCGACGACATGCTGAAGCTGGCGGGGGCCTCTAAAGCGCGCCTGCGGGAGTGCCGGGACACCCAGCCCACGCGGGTGGGCGTAGGCTGCCGGAATTTTATTGAGCTGCGGCTGCTGGCCCCTGCCCTGGCCCAGCTTGGGCGGGAAGAGCCGCAGCTTCTTCCCGTGCTGCGCATGAGCCCCTTCGACTCGCTGGAAAACCTGCTGGAGGAGGGGGACGTGCAGCTTCTGCTGGCCTACCAGGAGATTTCCCCCAAAAAGGCCGTTTACCGCGAGCTCTGCCAGCGCCCGGTGGTGTGCGTCTGCGCAGAAAGCCACCCTCTGGCAGGGCAGGAAAAACTTACCGCCGCCGCCCTTCGGGAGGCCGGCCCCATGACACTGTGCCGCCCGCCCATTCTGCCGCCCTCCCTCATGGCGGCCCAGAGCCAGGTGGCGGCCAACCGGGGGCCGGAGGAGCTCCTGTTCTGCGACAGCCTGGAAATCGCCTACACCATGGCGGAGGCCGGGCTGGCGTTTTCTCTCATGGCGGACGCGCCCCGGGCGCATCTGCCGGGGCTGCGGTACATCCCGGTGCCGGAATTCCCCGCCCTTTCCTTCGGGGCGGCTTACCTGCCCAAGCGGCTGCACCAGGCCCACAGGCGCTTTCTTGCCCTGCTGGGGGAATCCCTTGGCCGGCAGGAAGAGACGGCACAGGCCGGAAGGGCCTGAGAGCCGCCCCCGCTCTGCGGATTTCAAAATATCTACCAAAAATCGATCAATGCTCTTGACTTCTCTTGACAATTTCTTTATACTATGTGTTGCTGGAATAAGCGGTGGAGTCTGTCATAGGGAGCTATAGCATCCCTATTTATTCTCAGTATTTCCTTAAAATTTCCGAAGGCTCTCGGCGGGCCCTTCGCTTTCAATTTCGGAAATAAAGAGGCAGGACTTCCCATGAGGTCCTGCCTCTTTTCTTCTTTCAGGGCCCCGGCGAAAAAAAGAGAGAGGATGAAAGAAACCGGCGGGCACAGCGCGCCGGGCGTTTTACGGTGAGACATTTTATTTTTTCTGTCAAAAATCAGCCTCCCGGCAGGTTGATCGTCCTGGGCTTCGCCCTGGTGATCCTGTTGGGGACCGGCCTGCTTCTTCTGCCGCTTTCCGTGCGGGAGGAAGCTCAGGTTACCTTTATCGACGCTCTGTTCACTTCCACCAGCGCCGTGTGCGTTACCGGCCTTATCGCCATAGACACGGCGGATCATTTCACTCCCTTCGGCCAGGGCGTGGTGGCCGCCCTTATCCAGGTGGGCGGGCTGGGGGTGACGTCCCTGGGCGTGGGGCTTATTCTGGCCGCGAAAAAGCGGGTGGGAATCAAGGGCCGGGCCCTGGTGAAAGAGTCCCTGAATGTGGACAGCTTCAAGGGAATGGTGCGGTTGGTGAAGGCGGTTCTCTTTATGACGCTTTGCTTCGAGCTGGCGGGCGTGGCCCTCAGCTTCCCGGTGTTCGTGCAGGATTACCCGCCCCTGCACGCCCTGGGCATCAGCGTGTTCCATTCCATTGCGGCCTTTAATAATTCCGGCTTTGATATTTTGGGAGGGCTGCGGAACCTGATCCCCTACCAGTCCAGCGTTCTGCTGAACCTGACCACCTGCGGCCTGATTATCTTCGGCGGCATAGGCTTTCTGGTGATTCTGGATGTGCTGAAAAAGCGTTCCTTCCGGAAGCTCACCCTTCATTCCAAGGTGGTGCTTACCACCACCGCGGTGCTTCTGGCGGCGGGAACCCTGCTGCTGAAGGCCACCGAGGATATTTCCTGGATGGGCGCCTTTTTCCACAGCGTGTCCGCCAGGACGGCAGGCTTTTCCACATATCCCATTGGGGAATTCACCGACGCGGGGCTGTTTACCCTGATTATTCTGATGTTTATCGGCGCGTCGCCCGGCTCTACCGGCGGCGGCATCAAGACAAGCACCTTCTTTGTGCTGGCGCAGGAGGTTCGGAGCCTGTTTAATAAAAAACATGTGGGCGCGTTCCGCCGCAGCATTTCGTCTGAGATCCTTTCCAAGGCCTCCATCATTTCGCTGCTGTCCATGCTGCTGGTGTGCATAGGGACCTTTCTTCTCTGCGTTCTGGAACCGGAGTATGAGTTTGTGCAGCTGCTGTTCGAGGAGGTTTCGGCTTTCGGCACGGTGGGCCTTTCCACCGGCATCACGCCCGACCTGTCGGACGCCAGCAAGCTGGTGCTGATTTTTACCATGTTCGCCGGAAGGGTAGGGGCCTTTACCCTGCTTTCCATCTGGATTGACCGGCCCGCCCCCGCGGCGCGGTATACGGAGGAATCCATCACCATAGGATAAACGTAAGGAGAGTTACAGAAAAAATGAGAAAAAAAGAGACGGCGGCTACCTTTGGGATCATCGGCCTGGGCCGGTTTGGCCTGGCCCTGGTGGAATGCCTGACACGGGCGGAAAAAGAAGTGATCGCCATAGATAAGGACGAGGCCAGGGTCAAAGAGGCCCGCCGCTACACCGACCTGGCCATGGTTGTGGAATCCCTGAATCAGGAATCCATCCAGGAAACCCTGGAGGAGGTGGGAATTCAGAACTGCGACACGGTGGTGGTCTGTATCGGCGAACAGGTGGATGTGAGCATCCTCACCACTATGACGGTGCTGAACCTGAACGTCCCCCATGTAATTTCCAAGGCGAACAGTTCTATTCACGGCGAGGTGCTCAAGCGGCTTGGCGCCAAGGTGGTGTACCCGGAGTGGGACATGGCTGTGCGCCTGGGGAAAGGCCTTCTGTACCACAATTTTCTGGATTCCGTCACCCTGGAGGGAGACGCCGAGGTGCGGCGGATTGAGATTTCCACCCCCTTCCTGGGGCTCAGCGTCCGCGAGGCGGACACCCGTCGGAAATACGGCCTGAACATTATCGCCATTGAGCACGACAAGCACACCGACGTGGAATTTTCTTCGGACTACCGGTTTCAGCGCGGGGACATCATCTGCGTCATTGGCCAGACGGAGAATATCGAGCGTCTGGAAAACGATATGCAGTAAGCCCTGCCCCGCGTTTTCCCCGCAATACAGTGCCTTTCGCGGGTACTGTTTTTCTGCCCAGTCAATGAGCGGAAAGCTCTGTGCGCGGCTGTGCCGCGCCCTCAAAGCCTTCCACTTTCCGGAGGAGTCTTCCGCTTAATTTTTAGAAAGGTTTGGTGATTTGTATGGAATCCCAGCTACCCCTGTTTTACGGGCTGTCGTTTCTAACGGTAGTCCTGGCCTTTGCCTTTGCCGCTTACCTGTATTTGTGGGTAAAAAAGCAGAAGACAGTCAACGGAAAAATCGCAGAAGTGTCCCAGCTGATCAAGGAAGGCGCGAACACCTTCATGCGGCGCGAATACCTGGTTTTGGCCAAGTTCGCCGCTGTGGCGGCCGTAATCATCTTCCTTCTCCTTCCCTCCCCGGTGTGGAACGGGAATATTGTGGACAACATCGCCATGACGCTGGCGTATCTGGCCGGCACGGTTCTTTCTGCCATTGCGGGCAAAATCGGTATTCTGGTGGCCACCCTCTCCAACGGGCGCACCGCCGAGGCTGCTCAAAAGGGCATTAAGCCCGCCTTCCTCATCGGCTTCCGCGGCGGCGCTGTGATGGGCCTGCTGGTGGTGGGCTGCTCCCTGCTGGGCGTGGCCGCCGTGCTGATGATCACCGGCAACTCCAACATTCTGCTGGGCTTCTCCTTCGGCGCCAGTTCCCTGGCCCTGTTCGCCAAGGCCGGCGGCGGCATCTTCACCAAGACCGCCGACGTTTCCGCAGACCTGACCGGCAAGGTGGAGCTGGGCATCCCGGAGGATGACCCCCGCAACCCCGCCGTGATCGCCGACAACGTGGGCGACAACGTGGGCGACGTGGCCGGCATGGGCGCCGACCTGTTCGACTCCAACGTGGCGGCCATGGCTTCCGCCCTGGTCATTGCCCAGTCTCTTTCCGGCGGAGAATTCGCCAACATTTCCATGGTGTTCTGCTACGCCATTCTGGGCCTGTTCGCCTCCATCATCGGCATTGCCACCGCCCGCGTGGGCAAAAACGGCAACCCCACCCGCGCCCTGAACTCTTCCACCTATGTGACGACGGCAGTTTTCCTGGTGCTCACCGCCCTGGCCACCCTGCTTTTTGACGGGTTCTCCTGGCGTATTTGGGGCGCCGCCGCCATCGGCCTGCTGGTGGGCGTCATCATCGGTATTACCACCGACTATTTCACGGACGACACAAAGCCTATTGTGAAGAAGGTGGCCCATGCCTCTAAGACGGGCCCCGCTTTCACGGTTCTTTCCGGCGTTTCCTACGGCTTTATTTCCGCCCTGCCTGCCATGGTGGGCATCGCCATCTCCGCCCTGGTTGCCTACCAGCTGTGCGCGCCTATGGGAGAGGGCTACGCCATTTTCGGCATCTCCATGTCTGCTGTGGGCATGCTCTCCATCGTGGGCATGATCATCTCCAACGACGCCTACGGTCCCATCGTGGACAACGCCCGCGGCCTTGCGGAAATGGGCGGCCTGGGCGAGGACACCATCCGTATTGCGGACGAGCTTGACAGCGCCGGCAACACGGTGAAGGCCGTCACCAAGGGCTTCTCCATCAGCGCCGCCGGCCTGACGGTCATCTCGCTGCTGGGCGCCTTTATGTCCGAGGCCAACGAGGCCCTGGCCGCCGCCGGGCGGGAGCTTCTCACCGGCTTTGACATTATGTCTCCCACCGTGTTCTTCGGCATCCTCATCGGCGCGGCCATTCCCGCCGTGTTCTCCGCTATGCTGATTTTGGGCGTGGACAAGAACGCCCAGCGCATGGTGCAGGAAATTCACCGGCAGTTCAACAGCATCAAGGGCCTGCGGGAAGGCAAGCCCGGGGTGAAGCCTGAGTACGGCAAGTGCATCGACATTGCCACCTCCGGCGCTCTGCGCGAATTGATTCCCGCCGGCCTTATGAGCATCGCGGCCACCCTGGTGGTGGGCTTCATCGGCGGCCCTCAGGCCATCGGCGGCTTCCTGCTGGGCAACATTGTCAGCGGCCTGCTCATCGCCCTGTTTATGTCCAACTCCGGCGGCCTGTGGGACAACGCCAAAAAGTATGTGGAGTCCGGCGCGGAGGGCGGCAAGGGCAGCGACGCCCACAAGGCGGCTGTCATTGGCGACACCGTGGGCGACCCCTTCAAGGACACCGCCGGCCCCTCCATCAACACCCAGATCACCGTGGTGTCTCTGGTGTCCTCCCTGTGCTCCTCCCTGTTTGTCTGGCTTTCTATTTTCCATTAAGCAAGCGCAAGGAGGCTTTCGTCCCTCTGCGGGAGAGAGAGACATAGTTCCCTTCCGGTAAGAAAAGGCCAGGTCCATTTTGGGGCCTGGCCTTTTCGCGTCTGAGAGGAAGATCAATCCGCAAATGTCAAATCAGGATAGCCGATGTGAAATTGTGCACCTTGTGAAGAAAGAAGAGAGATTGCTATAATAATAACAGAAAATAAACAGAAAGGAAAAATAATTTATGGAAATCATGGTGCTCGGTACAGGAGCGGGGGAGGGGTACCCGAACGCGTGGTGCGCCTGCCGCAACTGCAGCTACGCCAGAGAGCACGGGGGAAGGAATCTGCGGGCCAACAGCTCCATCCTGATTGACGGGAAGCTCCTCATCGACATGACGGAAAGCGCCCTGAACAACGCCGTCCGTTTTGGCGTTTCCCTGGCTCCCGTAAAAACGCTGCTGATAACCCATGCCCACAGCGATCATTTTGTGGCGAACCAGCTTTGGAAAAGATATTTCCCCTCCGCCTATCGTCCTTTCACGGAGGATGAGCTGTGCGAAAGGAAAGGTGCCCCCTGCGTTACGCCGCTTCCCATGCTGGATATTTTCGGTACGCGCTTTGTAGGGGAGGCGATCCGGTCGGCCGGCGATCTTCCTGAGGAAAACGAGGAATACCATTTTTCTTTCCACCCGGTGCGCGGGCTGGAAACCTTCCGAACAGACGGTTATTCGGTCACCGCGCTGCCTGCCAGGCACGGCCCGGAAGGCTTTACTCTCAACTATATTGTGGAAAAAGGGGGGGACGCCTTGCTCTACGCCTCGGACACCGGCGGCTACGGGGAGGAGGCCTGGCGGGAAGTGAGCCGCAGAAGGTATTCCTGCGTGATTTTGGAAGCCACCACTGGCAATACGCCTACCCCGGAAGACGCCCCCCACATGAGCCTGGAAAAGGCACAGGCCTTTTTCCAGACCCTGCGGGCCCGGGGCTGCCTGGCCCCAGGGTCGGGGTGCTACCTGACCCATATGTCTCCCCATTGGACGCCCCCCCATGACATATTGGCTCCCATTATGGAGCAGAAAGGGATTGGTGTTGCCTATGACGGCCAAGTTATCCGCACCGAAGCGTAAGGGAAGGCTGCGAAGGGTTTTCTCTCAGTATTGGGAGGTATACCTTCTGTTTCTGCCGGTTTTCGTATGGTTCCTGATTTACTGTTACCTTCCCATGGGCGGGCTTGTCATTGCGTTCAAGGACTTTACGCCGTTAAAGGGAATTTTCGGGAGCGACTGGGCAGGCCTGGAGAATTTTGAAAAGCTTTTTTCCACCCCTTCGTTTTTGACGGCGTTTCAGAATACAATAATTATCAGCCTGCTGAATTTGGTCATTGTTTTTCCTATTCCTATCCTTTTTGCCATTTTGCTGAATGAGCT
>DVMK01000138.1 GCA_018715025.1 Candidatus Caccousia avistercoris | reverse complement strand
ATTTCCTCTGAGGGGATAAAGAATATCATTATCACAGCCATATACAACGCCAATAAAGCCATTTATCAGAGGTCCATGGAAGACCCGGCCCTGCGGGGGATGGGAACCACGGTGGTGGCCGCGGTGGCCCGGGAGGGGACGGCCTTTGTGGCCCATGCCGGCGACAGCCGCGCATACCTGGCCGGCAGCGGCGGGATCCGTCAGCTGACCACCGACCACTCCATGGTGCAGGAGCTTGTGCGCAGCGGGGACATTACCCAGCAGGAAGCCCGGGTGCACCCCCAGAAAAACATCATTACCCGGGTGCTGGGGGTGGAGCCGGTGGTGGAGATCGACTACCAGGAATGTCCCTTCCGCCGGGGGGACGCTCTTCTTCTCTGCACAGACGGCCTCACCAACTATGTGGAGGACGAGGATATTTGGAAGGCTTCCCAGCGGCCTTTGGAAGAGTGCTGCACTGAGCTGATTTCCATGGCGAAGGCCAGCGGCGGCGGCGATAACATCACCATTGCCGCCGTAAAATACTGACTTTTGATGGGAGTGGTACACTATGGATAAATACACCGGGAAAAGGCTGGACGGCCGCTACGAAATTCATGAGCTTATAGGCGTAGGGGGTATGGCCCTCGTTTACCGCGCGTATGACACCATCGACGACAGAACCGTTGCCATCAAAATTCTGAAGGATGAGTTTTTGGGCAACGAGGAATTCATCCGCCGCTTCAAAAATGAATCCAAGGCCATTGCCGTGCTGTCGCACCCCAATATTGTGAAGGTGTATGACGTGAGCTTCGGCGATCGTATCCAATACATTGTGGAGGAATACATCGACGGCATCACCCTGAAGGATTACCTGAGCCAGCAGAAGGAAATCAAGTGGAAGGAAGCCATCCACTTCACCATTCAAATTCTGCGGGCCCTTCAGCACGCCCACGAGAAGGGGATTGTCCACCGGGATATTAAGCCCCAGAACATTATGCTTCTGCAGGACGGCACCATCAAGGTGACGGATTTCGGCATCGCCCGCTTCTCCCGCAGCGAAACCCGCACCATGACGGGCAAAACCATCGGCTCGGTGCATTACATTGCTCCCGAGCAGGCCCGCGGCGACCTGACGGACGAAAAGGCGGACATTTACTCGGTGGGCGTTATGCTGTATGAAATGATCACCGGCCGCCTTCCCTTTGAAGCCGACAACGCCGTCTCTGTGGCCATCATGCAGCTTCAGGCCGACCCCAAGCCCCCCAGGGAGCTGAACCCGGCCATTCCGGAGGGGCTGGAAGAGATTACCATGAAGGCCATGCAGAAGGACCCCGCGCAGCGGTACCAGTCCGCTTCGGAAATGCTGCGGGATATTGAGGAATTCCGCCGCAACCCCAGCATCAGCTTCCAGTACAAGTATTTTGTGGACGAAAAGCCCACCAAATATATTGACGCCATCAATAATGTGAAAAGCACCGAACCCCCTGTGTACAACGACAGCTACGAGTACGAGGAGGTAGTGGAGAAGGAACAGAAAAAAAAGAGCGTGGCGCCTCTGGTGCTCACCGGCATTCTGGCCGCCTTCCTCATTGTGGCGGCGGCTTTGGGCATCGCCACCGCCCTGCGCGGCTGCCAGAGCGAGGAGGTTACGGAAATCCAGCTGGAAAACCTGGTTGGGCAGATGTACAACGACGTAATCAGCGACGAGAAGTACCAGGACCTTGTCTTTGAAAAGGAAGAGGTCACAGGCGACAGCTCGGTAGAAATCGGCACCATTGTGGACCAGAAGCCTGCCGGGCCCATAGCAGTGCGCCCGGGCTCTACCGTAACGCTTTATGTGAACGCAGGCGGCGAAATGGTAGAGATTCCTGACTTGTCCAATTATCTGCAGGAGGATGCGGAAACCCAGCTTGTCGGCCTGGGGCTGCAGCCCAACGTGATTCCTGTGAGCGACGAGAATATGGAAGAGGGCAGGGTGGTACGCACTGACCCGGCCGCCCTTTCCTCTGTGGCCAAGGGCGTGACGGTGAACGTGTACGTGAGCAGCGGCCCGGCCGACACCACGGTGGCGATTCCCGCCAACATTATCGGCATGGACCGGGCCGCCGCCCGTCAGGCCCTGGTGGACGCCGGCCTGGTAGTAGGAAGTGAAACGCCCAGGGACGACACCGGCCAACCGGAGGGCGTTGTGGTGGAAACCAGCCCCCTGCCCGGCACCCGGGTGGATGAGGGCAGCGCCGTGAACCTGGTATACAGCTCCGGCAAAACAAGCGAGGTCACCCTCACGGCAGACGTGGATCTTCCCGCAGACGTCACCTCCAACGTGCAGGTTTCCGTTTATCTGGACGGGGTTCTGATGCAGCAGGAAACGGTGAACCCCTCCTACAACAGCAACTACCGTCTTACCTTCTCCAACACAGGCGGCCAGCAGGTTCTTACCATTGAGCTGAACGGGGTGAAGTACCGGGTGTACGAGCTGGATTTCGACGCGCAGGAGGTTTCTCTGATGGAATCCTACCTTTATATTGAGGATTCCGGTTCCTCTGAGCCCCCGGTCTCTTCCGAGCCGCCGGTGATCAGCGAGGACCCGCCGGTACAAATTCCCATTACGCCGTCGGAGGAATAACATGGCTTTGGAACAAACCGGGATGATTATAAAGGGAATCGGGGGCTTCTACTATGTGGAGGTTTCCGGCACCCTGTACGAGTGCAAAGCAAGGGGAGTGTTCCGCAAAAACGCGGTCACTCCCCTTGTGGGCGACCACGTGAAAATTGTGACGGAGGAAAACCGGTCCGCCCTCATTGCAGAGATTCTGCCCAGAAAGAATTTTCTGATCCGCCCGCCTGTGGCTAACCTGGATCAGCTGGTGCTGGTGGTCTCTTCCTGCAGCCCCAGGCCCAATACGCTGGTGATAGACAAGATGATTGCCGCCGCGGAGGACAAGGGGATTTCCCCTGTTCTGGTGGTTTCTAAGGTGGATTTGGAGGAGGCCTCCTGGCTGCGGGAGATTTATGCCCCCGCAGGGTTTCCGGTTGTTTTCGTCTCCTCCGCCACCGGGGAAGGGGTGGAACAGGTGCGGGAATTGCTGCGGGGGAAGGTGACGGCCTTCACCGGCAATTCCGGCGTGGGGAAGTCTACCCTGCTGAATTTGATTGACAGCCGGTTCCAGCTGGAAACGGGGGAGATCAGCCAAAAGCTCGGCCGGGGGCGGCATACCACCCGGCAGGTGGAGCTGCTTCCCCTGAAGGGGGGCGGCTATGCGGCCGACACGCCCGGCTTTTCCGCCATCCAGATGGAACGGTACGACGTGGTGAGCAAAGAGCAGCTTCCCTACTGCTTCCGTGAATTTCTCCCTTACCTGGGGCAGTGCCGGTTCCCCTCCTGCTCTCACACCTGCGAAAAGGGCTGCGCTGTGCTGGAGGCGGTGGCGGAAGGGAAGATCAGCCGTTCCCGCCACGAAAATTACATAGCCCTGTATGAGGAAGTGAAGGATCGAAAGGAATGGGAAAAGAAATGAAAACCTGTCTGGTGATTGGGGCCTCCCCTGCGGAAAATCCCCGCTACCTGCTGCGCTACTGCCAGGGGGATCCGCTTGTCATCTGTGCCGACGGCGGCCTGGCGCAGGCGGCTGCCTGCGGCATTGCCCCGAGCCTGGCGGTGGGGGACTTTGACTCCTTCCGGGGCAGCCTGCCGGAGGGCCTGCCCGTTCTTCCGCTGGACGAGCGGAAGGACGACACCGATATGCTGGCCGCCGTTCACGCCGGGCTGAAGCAGGGCTGCCGCCGCTTTGTGCTGGCAGGCGGCCTGGGCGGCAGGCTGGATCATTCCTACGGCAACTTCTGCGTCCTTCACTTCCTTCTTTCTCAAGGGTGCGAGGCCCTGCTGGCCGGGGAGCGGGAGGAAGCGTTCCTGGTGGGGGAGGGGCAGACCCGCCGTCTCGCCTGTGAAACAGGCGCCACGGTTTCGGTGTTCCCCTTCGCCTGCCCGGTGTGCAATGTAAGCTACACCGGCATGCGTTACCCGCTGGATCATCACGATTTGTACTCCGATATCTCCCGCCTTCCCATGGGGGTCAGCAATGTGGTGGAAGAGCAGGGCGCGTCCATTGCGGTTCACAGGGGAACCGCCCTTGTCATTGTGAACCTGGAAGAGTGAAAAGCGGCCCGGCACAGCGCGTTCTCTGCGCTGTGCCGGGCCGCTTTCTGCGCCTGCCGCAAATTACAGAATAATACAGATAAGACCGCTGCACCCCTCGTTGATGATGCGCTCGATGGTTTCGCGGATTTTGTCCCGGGCGTCGGTGGGCATGCGGTACAGCTTGTTGTGCAGGCCCTCGTTCACCAGCTCGTGCAGGCTCTTGCCAAAGATGTTGGATTCCCAAATCTTGGCGGGATTTTCCTCGAACTCCTTCAGCAGGTACTCCACCAGCTCCTGAGACTGCTGCTCCGAGCCCACAATGGGGGTTACCTCGGTGGTGATCTGCGTTTTCATCATGTGAACGGAGGGGGCCGAGGCCTTCAGCCGGATCCCGTATTTCCCGCCCTGCTTGATAATCTCGGGCTCCTCCAGGCTCAGCTCCTCCAGGCCCGGCATGACAATGCCGTACCCGGTGCTCTGCACCTCCTCATAGGCGTCCTTGATTTTGTCATACTGCTTTTTCATGCGGGCGAAGCCCATCATACAGTTCAGCAGCTCGCCCTCGTCCCCAATTTCCAGTCCGGTGCGCTCGCCCAGCACCCGGTAGAACAGGTTGGCCTGCAGGGTAAGGCTGAGCCGTGCCCTGCCGCTGCCGAGGGCGACGCTTTCCACGGCGGCGTGGGTAATGTACTCGCAGCCGGCAATTTGATGCACCGCCGCGTTCAGCTCCTGAATACGGCAGATCCGGGAGGCCGCCTGCTGGATGACCCCGTAGACGGCGGTCCGCAGCCAGTGGCCGCTTTCCAGGCTGGAGATCCACCGGGGCATGTCGATGCTGATTTCCCGCACGGGGAACTCAAACAGGATCTGCGCCAGGATATGGCGGATCTGCGCTTCCTCCGCCTCCAGGCAGTTGATGGGAAGCACCGGCACGCCGTATTTTTCAGAAAGCCCGGCCGCCGCGGTCTGGGCTGCTTCCGAGCCGGGCTCCACGCAGTTGTACACCACAATGAAGGGCTTTTTAATCTCCTTCAGCTCATTGATGACCCGTTCCTCCGCTTCCTCGTACTCCTCCCGGGGAATATCGCTGATGGAACCGTCCGTCGTGATGACAAGGCCGATGGTGGAATGCTCGGTAATGACCTTCTTCGTCCCAATTTCGGCCGCCATGTTGAAGGGGATGGGCTCTTCAAACCAGGGGGTCATCACCATACGGGGCTGGTCGTTCTCGATGTAGCCCAAAGCGCTGGGAACGATATACCCCACGCAGTCAATCAGCCTGACGGAAAAGGCGGCGCTCTCGTCGATTTTTACCGTAACCGCCTGCTCCGGAATGAATTTCGGTTCCGTGGTCATGATGGTGCGCCCGGCGGCGGACTGGGGCATTTCATCCACTGCGCGCCCTCGTTTGTAGTCCTCCTCTATGTTGGGAAGGACAATGGTATCCATAAATTTTTTGATAAAGGTGGATTTGCCGGTGCGCACAGGCCCCACCACGCCAATGTAAATGTCGCCGTTGGTGCGCTCCGCAATATCGCGGTAAATGCTGCGGTCTTCCATGTTCCTTCCCCCTTAATTTGACTGCATGGGGATCAAAAGCATCCCCTGGCTTTCCATGGCCTCGCTTTCCAGGCCGTTTTCCCTCTGGATCGCCTCCATGGAGGTACAGTACGCGCGGGCAATGTCCCACAAGGCCTCGCCCGGTTCCGCATAGTACAGCACCAGGGCGGCCGAACGGTCCCGGTCCCTGGGCTTGCTTTCGTCGGCGTGGGCGGCCTCCACCATCCGGCAGGTCTTTCTGGCAAAAACAGCGCCGCTGAAGGCCAGCTCCGTTTTCACCTCCAGCTCGCTGGAGGTAATCCGGTAGCTCATGCCCGCCACGGAAGCCTCCGGGTCGCAGCGGGCTTCTCCCGTTCCGGCGAAGGGCCGCTTGTACTCATAGTCCGCTACCCGTTCCCGGTAGAAGGGGGTTCCGTCGGCGGAAAGGGCCAGAATGCAGATGCTGTACTTTCCCCGCAGGATAAGGCTGTTTTCTTCCCGGGCACAGGAAACGGTGCAAAGCTCGCTCCACACGTCCACCACCTTGGAAACGCCCTGTTCCAGAGGGAAGCTCGCTTTGTCCACGATACTGTCGCTGAAAATTTCCAGAAGCTCATCCACGTTCCTCTGCTGGAAGTCCAGGTTCATTTCATATTTCTTGGAATAGGCGTCGGACACATAGCCCGTTTCGCTGTTCTGGTAAGCGGTCATGTCGGCAGAAATCCGTATCTGAGCGTCAAAGAATACTTTTCCTCCGGAGTAATCGT
>DVMK01000137.1 GCA_018715025.1 Candidatus Caccousia avistercoris | reverse complement strand
ATGTCAACCAAGATCCGCCCAATTTTTCCCAGTTATCTTTAAATTGTCTATAATATAGAAAAAAGAGCCATCTTCACCACAATATCCTGTGGAGAAAAAGGCTCTCAGCTTTGAAAATTTTTACAGATTTTTTAAATGCCGGCAGGGGTCAATTTTGGCCGGAGCGCTGGGAGGCCTTGATGTTCTGGCGGGTTTTCCGCAGCTCTGCCAGGTTGGCGGCCAGCCCCTCGTCGGTGCGGCGCATCAGGTCGTCGATATAATCATTGGAGGCCTTGCGCATCTCCCGGAACCTGGCCTGGGACTGAGCCAGCAGCTCGTTGGCCTTCTGCTGGGCCTGCCTGACGATTTCGTCCTGGTTTACCAGGGTGCGGGCCCGCTCCTCCGCCACGCGGACGATGGTTTCCGCCTCGCGCCTGGCGTCGCTGATAATCTGGGAACGGTCTGCCACAATGGCCTTCGCCTGGCGGATCTCCTGGGGGAGGGCCTCGCGGATTTCGTCCAGGATTTCCTTGACCTCCTCCACGTCCAGCATGGCGCGGCCGCGGCTCAGGGGCAGGTTCCATGCCTTTTCCACCATGTCGTACAGCTCGTCGATGAGCTCTTCCACATTCAGGTTCTCACTCATGCTTGTTTCCTCCCTTGCAAAGTCTCTGTTGAATATCCCCCAAAATGCAGGCGGGGACAAACGAGGAGATATCGCCGCCGAAGCTGGCGATGTCCTTCACCATGCTGGAGCTGAGGAACATGTTCTGGGCCTGGGTGGTGAGGAACATGGTCTCCAGGTCGCTGTTCAGCTTCTGGTTGATGAGGGCCATTTGGAATTCATATTCAAAGTCAGACACGGCCCGCAGCCCCTTCACAATGGCGCAGGCGCCCCGCATGCGGGCATAGTCGGCCAAGAAGCCTTCAAAGCCGGCTACCTCCACGCCCTCCATGCCGGCGGTGGCCTTCCGCAGAAGCTCCATGCGCTCCTCCAGGGTGAAGGCCGCCTTTTTTGCCGGGTTCACCATGACCGCCACCACCACCCGGTCAAAAATTTTGGAAGCCCGCCGGATGATGTCCATGTGCCCCAACGTAACCGGGTCAAAGCTGCCCGGGCAGATTGCTGTTTTCATGTTCCCTTATCCTTCCTCCGCGCTTCTGCGGTACAACGTCACCATGATTTTCCCGTATTTGTGCTGCCGGCACAGGCGGAAGCCCCCCGCCTCCCGGGGAAGCTCTTCCCCAGCCGGGTGCTCGCACAGGATGGAGCCCCCCGGGTTCATGCAGGCCGCCGTCACAGGAAGGGCCCGCTGCAGCAGGCCTGTCCCGTAGGGCGGGTCCAGAAAGGCCAGGTCGAACCGTTCCCGGCAGGAGGCCAGAAAGGCGGAAAAATCGGCGTTCACCAGCCGTGCCCTTTCCCGCAGGCCCGTGGCCTGCAGGTTTTTTTCCGCCACCGCCAGGGAACGCCTGGCCGCGTCCACCAGCACGGCGGAGGCGGCCCCCCGGCTGAGGGCCTCCACGGCAAGCTGGCCGGAGCCGGCGAACAGATCCAGCACACGCCTGCCCTCTATTTCAAACTGGATGGCGCTGAACATGGCCTCTTTGACCCGGTCGGTGGTCGGGCGCACATCCTCCCCTTCCAGGGTGAGAAGCCGGCGCCCCCGGGCGCTTCCTGTAATAACCCTCATGACATTCCCCTTCTGCAGCCCCGCCTGCCCCGGCGGGATATTTGTCCTTCTATTATCCCATCAATCCGCATCCCTTGTCAACCCTGCATTTTCATCCGGATGATAATAGGCGTAAACCGCCTGTGCCGCAGGCTTTGTCATGCTGGGGGCGGCCAGAAGCTCTTCCAGGTCTGCGTTCTGAATGGCGGAAACCGTGCGGAAATGGCGCAGCAGGGCCTTGGCCCTGGTCTGGCCCACGCCGGGGATCTCCAGCAGGGAGGAGCCGATGACGGCCTTTTTTCTGGCCTGCCGGTGGTAGCCGATGGCAAAGCGGTGCACTTCCTCCTGTATGGCGCCCACCAGGGTGAAGGCCGGCCGGTGAGAGCTGACGGCAATTTCGCCCCCGTCCTCCGCCACAGCCCGGGTGCGGTGCTTGTCGTCCTTCACCATGCCGAACAGGGGCACATCCCCCAGGCCCATGGATTCCAGCACAGGGCGCACAGCGGCCACATGCCCCCTGCCGCCGTCCAGCAGGATCAGGTCCGGCAGGCGGCCGAAGCCCTCGCCGCTCTCTTTCTGCCGGAAGTATTCCTGAAACCGGCGGGTGATGACCTCACGCATGGAGCCGTAGTCGTCCTGGCCCTCCACCGTTTTTATCTTAAACCGGCGGTAGGCGCTCTTCAGCGGGCGGCCGTCCTCAAACACCACCATGCCCGCCACGTTCTCGCCCCCCTGCAGGTTGCTGATGTCGTAGGCCTCAATGTAGGCGGGGGGATGCTCCAGACCCAGCAGCCTGGCCAGCTCGTCCAGGGCGGAGGCTTCCCGCCCGGTGCGGCCCCTGACCTGGGCCACCTGCTCTGCCGCGTTGCTGCGGCACATTTCCAGAATTTCCTTCTGCTCCCCCTTCTGCGGCAGGGAAAGGCTCACCTTCCGGCCCGCCTTCTCAGAAAGCCAGGCCGCCAGAAGCTCCATGGAAGCCGCCGGGCCGTCCAGGCACACCCGGGGGGGCACGTCCTCCCGCATGGAGTAGTACCGCTCCAGAAATTCCGCCCGGGCCGCCTTGGGCTCGCCGATCTCGCCCAGAAGGAAGGTTTCCCGGTCGCAGAGGCGGCCCTGGCGGAAGCGGAACACCTCAAAGCAGGCGTTGGCGGGCCCCTGGGCCAGGGCGATCACGTCCTGCTCCCTCACACGGGTGGCCACCACCTTCTGGCGCTCGCCCAGCTTGCGGATGGCGTCGATCCGGTCCCGCAGGCGGGCGGCCCGCTCAAACTCCAGGTTTTCGGCCGCCTCGTTCATCCGCTGGGTGAGGGTACGCAGGCTGCTGCCGCTGCCCCCCCGCAGGAACTCCACTGCCTCGCCCACCAGCTCGTTGTACTCCTCGCAGCTCATCTGCCCGCGGCAGGGGGCGCAGCACTGCTTGATGTAGTAGTTCAGGCAGGGCCTGGCCTTTCGGATATCCTGGGGGAATTTGCGGCTGCAGGTGGGCAGCTTGAAAATTTTCAGCGCCTCGTCCACGCTTTCCTTCGTCGCCCAGGAGCTCACGTAGGGGCCCATGTACTCCGCCCCGTCGTCCAAAATCTGCTTGGCCTGTGAGATGCGGGGCCAGGCCTCCCTGGTGATCCGGATATAATGGTAGCCCTTGTCATCCTTCAGCAGGATGTTATACTTAGGGGCGTGCTGCTTGATGAGGCTGCACTCCAGCACCAGGGCCTCGAACTCGCTGTCGGTGATAATGTACTCGAAATACTCCACATTGGCCACCATCTGGCGCACCTTCCGGTCGTGGTGGCGTTCGCTGCCGAAATACTGGCTCACCCGGTTTTTCAGAGCCTTGGCCTTTCCGATATAGATGATTTTTCCCGTTTTGTCGTGCATCAGGTACACGCCGGGCTGCAGGGGCAGCCGCATAGCCCTGGCCCTCAATTCGCGGATATGGCGCCCCCGTTCGTCAAGCTCCACTCTCTCCGCCTCCTTCCGTAGCATGGAAAAAGGCTGTCTCACTCTGCGCGGGGCCCGCACCGCCGCGCAACGGGAGACAGCCTTTTGCTGACAGGGAAAACTTACCTGCGGCCCGCCAAATTACTCGGCAAAGCCGGACTTTACCAGCTCCACCAGGCTGTTGACAGCCTCTTCTTCGTCGGAGCCGTCCGCAATGATGCGGATGTTGGTGCCGCCCACAATGCCCAGGGACAAAACACCCAGCAGGCTCTTGGCGTTGACGCGGCGCTCTTCCTTTTCTACCCAGATGGAGGATTTAAACTCGTTTGCCTTCTGGATGAAGAAAGTGGCGGGACGAGCGTGCAGGCCCACCTGGTTCTGAACCAAAACCTCTTTGACACACATGAAAATCCACTCCTAGCTCATCAAGATTGTTTCCACACATCCAAAACGTTTCCTGCAAGGGACAAATTCAGTCGTAAATTTTACGTTGTAAATTATTATATCACAATTCATCCCTTCGTCAACCGATTGCGCAAAAGTTTGGATTACTCACCGAATCCGGCCTGCCGGAGAAAGTTTGCCTTTGTGCAAGTTGCAAAGATTGTGGAAAACTTTTATATCGTTTGCCATGGGTGAACCAAAAATAATGGAAGAATTTAGAGAATATGCGGCGAAAAAGCGGAAATTATTCCTCCTGCTCCGCCCCCGGCAGGCCCTGGCAGGCCCCGCATCCGCGCAGAAATTCCAAATCCTCCCGGGTAAGGGGGGCAGTTTTCAGAAGTTCGGGCCGCTTTTGGGCGGTGCGCAGCAGGGACTGCTGCCGCCGCCACCGGGCAATGTTGGCGTGGTGGCCGGAAAGCAGCACCTCAGGCGTTTCCCTGCCGCGCCACAGGGCGGGCCGGGTGTACTGGGGGTACTCCAGCAAGCCGTTGTAGTGGCTTTCTTCCTCAAAGCATTCCTCGGCGGAAAGCACGCCGGGCAGCATGCGGCTGACGGCGTCGGCCAGAGCCAGGGCGGGCAGCTCGCCCCCGGTGAGGACAAAGTCGCCCAGCGAAATTTCTTCGTCCACATAGGCCTCCAGCACGCGCTCGTCCACCCCCTCGTAATGCCCGCAGAGGATGATAAGGTTTTCTTCCCGGGCAAGCTCCCGCACGCGCTTTTGTGTCAAGGTTTTTCCCTGTGGGGACATATACACAATATGCGGCCGTTTGCCCAATTGTTCCATCACGTCGTCCAGGCAGGCGGCGATGGGTTCTGCCATGAGAAGCATGCCCATGCCGCCGCCGAAGGGGCTGTCGTCCACCCGGTTGTGCTTATTGCCGGAAAAATCCCGGAACTGGTGGCAGCACACCTGCAGCACGCCCCTGCGCCGGGCCCGGCCCACGATGCTTTCGGCCATGACGGTTTCGCACATGTCGGGGAACAGGGTCAGCAGATCAATCCGCATCGTCGAAAATCCCCTCCATCGGCCTGAGCTCCAGCTTTTCCCCTTCCAAATCCACACGGACCACCACGTCCCGGATGGCCGGCACCAGGTAATTCTTCCCGGCGGCGTCCGTCACCTGGTACACGTCGTTGGAGCCGGTGGGGAACACGTCCGTCACCTTGCCGTACAGGGCGCCGGTGTCCGCATCCACCGCAGAAAGGCCTATCAGATCCTGTACAAAGTACCGGCCCTCCGGCAGGGGGGCGTCCGCCCGGGCAATGTACAGCACCCGGCCCCGCAGGGCGTCGCCCTGCTCTACGGTGTCAACCCCCTCCAGCTTCAGCAGCAGCAGGTTTTTGTGGGGCCTGGCGGAAACCGCCCGCACCTTCTCTTTGCCGTTTTCCCAGTAAAATTCGGAAAACCCCTGTAAAAACCGGGCGGAATCGCACCAGGGCTCCACCCGAAGCTCGCCCCGGACGCCGTGGGTTCCCACGATGCGCCCGGCCTCTAAAAACGGAGCTCTCATTCCATTTTCCCCTTTATCCCAGAAAATATTACCGCCGGACGCCTGAGACAAAGAAAAGGGCCGGCGCAGAGCGCCGCCCTTTTCCTGCCCGGGGCTGCCCGGAACCGCCGCCCAGCGACTCAATCGATTTCTACAGAAACCTTGTCGTTGGTGCGGGTAGCCGCCGCGCGCATTACCACGCGGATGGCTTTCGCAATGCGGCCCTGCTTGCCGATTACTCGGCCCATGTCGCCCTCTGCCACATGCAGATGGTACACCACGTTGCCCTCTTCGTCGGGCTCGTCCACAGTGACCTGCACCGCGTCGGGGTCTTCCACCAGGCCGCGGGCCATGGCAATCAATAACTCTTTCATTGCTTTCCTCCAGATTACAGGACGCCGTGCTTCTTGAACAGAGCCTTGACGGTGTCTGTGGGCTGGGCGCCGTTGGCGATCCACTTCTTGGCCTTCTCAGGGTCAACCTTCACCATGGAAGGCTCCTGCATGGGGTCGTAAGTGCCGATTTCTTCAATGAAACGGCCGTCACGGGGGTAACGGGAGTCAGCCACAACAATACGGTAGAAGGGGGCCTTCTTGGCGCCCATTCTGCGCAGTCTGATCTTAACGGACATGGAAATTCACCTCCACAATATTCTCAAAATGTATTGTCACCGGGCAAAAGCCCGAATGAACGCTGAAATAAGGACGCGCTCAGAAGGGAAGACGCATTTTGCGCTTCATGTTCTTGCCGCCCATCTGCTTGACCACCTTCTGCATCTGCTCCAGCTGCTTCAGCAGGCGGTTCACATCCTCCACCTGCATGCCGGAACCGGCGGCGATGCGCCGTTTTCGGGAAGGATTGATGAGAGAGGGCTTTTCCCGCTCTTCCGGGGTCATAGAGAGGATCATGGCGGCGGTGCGGTCCATAATCCTGTCGTCAATCTCCACGTCCTTCAGCTGCTTTTCCATTCCCGGGAACCTGCTGAGGATGTTCTTGATGGGGCCCATTTTTTTCACCTGGGCGAACTGGGCCAGAAGGTCGTTGAAGTCCAGCTTGTTCTGCAGGATCTTGCGGGACATTTTCTCGGCTTCCTTCTGGTCGATCTTCTGCTGGGCCTCTTCAATGAGGGTCAGCACGTCGCCCATGCCCAAAATGCGGGAAGCCATGCGGTCCGGGTGGAAAACCTCCAAATCCTCCAGCTTTTCGCCCACGCCCGCAAACTTGATGGGCTTGCCGGTGACGGCACGCACCGAAAGGGCCGCGCCGCCGCGGGTGTCGCCGTCCAGCTTGGTGAGGATGACGCCGGTGATGTCCAGCTGCTCGTCGAAGGTTTTCGCCACGTTCACGGCCTCCTGGCCGGTCATGGCGTCTACCGTGAGCAAGATTTCGTGGGGGCCGATTTTTTCCTTAATCTCCCGCAGCTCGCCCATCAGGGCCTCGTCAATCTGCAGGCGGCCGGCGGTGTCGATGAGCACCATGTCGTTGCCGTAGTCTTTGGCGTGGCGCACGGCGGCCCGGCAAATTTCCACCGGCTTTTCCGTGCCCTGCTCAAACACCGGCACCCCCGCCTTAGAGCCAAGCACCTGCAGCTGCTTGATGGCCGCGGGGCGGTAAATGTCCGCCGCCACCAGCATGGGGCGGTGCCCCTTGCTTTTCAGCATGCGGGCCAGCTTGGCGCAGTGAGTGGTTTTGCCGGCGCCCTGCAGGCCGCACAGCATAATGATGGTGGGGGGCGACGGCGGCGAGGCCAGGCGGGCTTCCCCGCCGCCCATAAGGGCCGTCAGCTCCTCGTTTACAATTTTTACCACCATCTGGGCGGGGGTGAGGCTTTCCATTACCTCGGCCCCGACGGCCCGCTCGCTCACCTTGGCGGTGAACTCCTTGGCCACCTTGTAGTTTACGTCGGCTTCCAGCAGCGCCAGGCGCACCTCGCGCATCGCCTCTTTAATATCGCTTTCGCTCAGCTTTCCCTTGGATCGAAGCCGCTTGAAGGCGGCGGAAAGCTTGTCTGCAAGGCCCTCGAACGCCAAAAGATCCCCTCCTCTGCTTCCGTCTACTGGTTCAGCCGGGCGGCGGTGTCGCGGATCAGCTCCGCCCGGTCGTTGATGTCCTTGGAATACGTAAAGCGCTGGTTACAGTCAATAATCTCCTGGGCGGCCTGGGTAATCTGTTCCAGCCCGGCGCGCATCTCACGGAACCGGCGGGCAAGGCCCAGGCGCTCCTCCATTTCCAGCAGCTGGCTTTCCGCCCGCTTGATGGAATCCCGCACCCCTTGGCGGGAGATGCCCTCGTTTCCGGCAATTTCCCCCAGGGAGAGATCGTCGTTATAATAGTATTCAATCACTTCCCGCTGCTTTTCCGTAAGCATTTCCCCGTAGAAATCCAGCAGGAAGGAGATTTCCAGATTTTTGGCCACAGCGGCGGCCTCCTTGCCCTTTACTGTAAAGCATTTCTCTTTACAGTTGAGCATTATACTCCATTCCCCGGCGGCTGTCAAGGGGAAAACCTTCCCGCCGGGCAAAAAAGGAAACCGGATCTGCATTTTCTATGATTGCCATAAAAACGGGAGAAAAAACCGGCGCCGCGCCGTCGATTCGACAGTGCCGGGCAAAGCGCCCGGGGCGGCGGGGAAGGCGAGCCTGCGAATCTCCCATTTTGCCTATCCTTTCTTGACTTTTCTCAGGGATTCTTCTATGATAGTCCTATTGATTTCCATTGCTTCACAGGAGCAGCCGTGAAGGTAAATTATTGATTGGAAAAAAGAGGAGTATTGTAAGTTTATGAGAAAGGTAATTATCAGTGCGGACAGCACCTGCGACATTGGCCCCGAGCTTCAGAGGGAGCACAATGTACAGCTTTTGAACTGGCGCATCGCCCTGGACGGCAGAGAGTACACCGACAACGTGGACATTTTTCCAGACGACCTGTACCGCGCCTGGCGTTCCAAGGGGATTCTGCCCAAGTCCACCGGGGCCACCTGCGAGGAATACCTGAACCATTTCCGCCCTCTGGTGGAAGCGGGGTACGACGTGGTGCATCTGGGGCTGGGCTCCGGCATTTCCTGCTCCTTCCAGAATGCGGCGGAAGCCGCCAGGGAGCTTGGCCACGTGACCGCCATCGACTCACAGAACCTTTCCACGGGCTTCGGCCTTTTGGTGCTGGAGGCCGCCGAACTGGCGGAGCAGGGCCTTTCTGCCGAAGAGATCCGCCAGCGCATCGAGCTGCTGCGCCCCCATTCCCACGCCAGTTTCCTGCTGGACACTTTGGAGTTCATGAAGGCCGGGGGCCGCTGCAGCGCCCTGACCGCCTTCGGGGCTTCCCTGCTGCAGCTGAAGCCCTGCATTGAGGTGGACAATGAGGACGGCAGCCGCATGCATGTGGGGAAAAAATACCGGGGAAAAATGGAGCGCTGCCTGATAGAGTACGTACACAACAAGCTGGAGGGCCGCACCGACCTGGACCTGCGCCGGGTGTTCATCACCCATTCCGGCTCGCCGGAAAGCGACATTCAGGCTGTCCGGCGGGAGGTTGCCCGCATCGCCAATTTCCGGGAGATTTACATCACCAGGGCCAACTGCACCATCTCTACCCACTGCGGCCCCAGAACGCTGGGCGTTCTGTTTATGACGAAATAGAAAAGAAAAACGCTGGAATAAGCCTTCACACAGCAGCCGGCTTCCCCTATTCTTCTCCCCTGGGGATGCTGTGTTATTCCCTATGCCCTTTCCCTGGTTCTTTCGGCGAAGGCGGCGGCACGAATCATTATCTACCCCTTTCCCGCATCCGGCGGGGCAGGGGCAAGTAAGGAGGAAGCTCCGTGAGCGAATCAATTCTGGTGGTGGACGACGAGGCCGCCATTGCGGACCTGGTGGAGGTCTACCTGAAAAACGACGGGTACACCGTCTACAAATGCGCCGACGGGGCCAGCGCCCTGGCCTGTGTGGAGAGCACGCCCCTGGACCTGGCTGTTCTGGACGTGATGCTGCCTGACATTGACGGCTTCACCCTCTGCCAGAAAATCCGCGAAAACCACCTGTTCCCCATCATCATGCTTACCGCCAAGGTGGAGGACATGGACAAAATCATGGGCCTGACCCTGGGGGCCGACGACTACATTACCAAGCCCTTCAACCCGCTGGAGCTTACCGCCCGGGTGAAAACCCAGCTGCGCCGCTACACCCGCTACAACGCGGGCGAGCTGCCGCCCAGGGAACCCCAGGAATTCGACTTCCGCGGCCTGTACATTGCCAAGACGAACCACAAATGTACCTTGTATGGGGAGGATTTGAACCTGACCCCGCTGGAATTTTCCATTCTCTGGTACCTGTGCGAGCACCGGGGAACGGTGGTTTCCAGCGAAGAGCTGTTCCAGGCGGTGTGGGGGGAAAAGTTTATGGACAGCAACAACACCGTCATGACCCACATTGCCCGCCTGCGGGAAAAGATGCACGAGCCCAGCCGCAGGCCCAAATTTGTCAAAACCGTATGGGGGGTGGGGTATACCATTGAGTGAGTACAAGGTGCAGACCCCTGGCAGAAAGCGGATGAAAACGCCTCTTGCCAGGCAGATCCTCTTTCAGTACCTGCTGTCGGTGGCCCTGTTCACCGTGGCCCTTCCCCTGCTGGCGCTGGTTTGCGCCATTCTGGCCAGCAGCCGCACCTGGTACGGCACCGAGCCCCTGTACCAGCTGCTGACCTGGGCGAGGGATTATTTTTTCCTGGTGTTTGCCGCGGCCTACGCCGCAGGCTTTTTGGTGATTACCCTTTACTTCATCCGCAAGCCCCTGCGATTTCTGGATGAGCTGGTGAGCGCTTCCGCCCAGCTGGCCAACCTTTCCGAGGATCCCATTCAGCTTCCGGCGGCGATGAAGGGGGCGGAGGACCAGCTGAACCTGGTGCGCCAGCAGGCGCTGCACAGCGCGGCGGCGGCCAGGGAAGCGGAGCAGCGGAAAAACGACCTGATTGTCTACCTGGCCCACGACCTGAAAACGCCCCTCACCAGCGTCATAGGGTACCTGACTCTTCTGCGGGACGAACCGCAGATCTCCCCGGAGCTGCGGGCCCGGTACACCGGCATCGCCCTGGAAAAGGCGGAACGGCTGGAGGACTTGATCAACGAATTTTTTGACATTACCCGCTTTAACCTCTCTCACCTGACCCTGGAGGTCAGCCGGGTGGACCTGAGCCTGATGCTGGAGCAGGCCTGCAGCGAGTTCGCCCCCATCTTCGCAGAAAAGGATCTTTCCTGCCAGCTGGACGTCCCGCCCAAGCTGGAATGCAGCTGCGACCCAGACAAGCTGGCCCGGGTGTTCGACAACCTGCTGCGGAACGCCTGCCACTACAGCTTCCCCCACACCGCGGTGCAGGTTGCCGCCAGGGAGGAGGACGGCCGCCTCACCCTCACCTTTGAGAACGAGGGCCCCACCATCCCCAGGGAGAAGCTGGACCGGATCTTCGAGCAGTTCTTCCGGCTGGATTCCTCCCGCGGCACCCGCACCGGCGGCGCGGGCCTGGGGCTTGCCATCGCCCGGCAGATTGCAGAGCTGCACGGGGGAAGCATCACCGCGGCCAGCGCCGAAAACCACATTCGGTTCACGGTGGTGCTTCCCCAGTTTCAAAAGGGATAATCCCCCGGCATACAAGTCAGAACAGGAGGGAACGCTGTGAAAGTATTGTTTTTGATCGGAGATGCAGCCGTCGGCAAAATGACGGTAGGCCAGGAGCTGAGCAAGATAACGAAGCTGCGCCTGTTTCACAATCACATGACCATCGAGCCGGTGCTGGAAATTTTCGGCGGCTACCACAGCAGGGCCATCCGCAGGCTGCGTGAGGTTATTTTCGAGGAATTCGCCTCCTCGGATCAGTACGGCCTGATTTTCACCTTCATGTGGGCGTTTGACGAGCAGGAGGATTGGGATTACGTGGAACACGTGAAGGAGATTTTCCAAAAGCGGAACAAGGATGTGGAATTTTACTGTGCAGAGCTTGTGGCCCCGCAGGAGATCCGCCTGCAGAGGAACGTCACCGAAAACCGGCAGAAGCACAAGCCCTCCAAACGGAACGTGGCTTTCTCCAACCAAAGGCTGCTGCAGGACGACGCGGGCCACCGGATGGAAAGCCTGGAGGGCGAGGTTCCCTTTGCGCGCTACATCAAAATCGACAACTCTCACCTGCCGCCTGAGGAGGCGGCCCGACAAATCAAGGAATTTTTCCAATTCTGAATTGCTTGCCTAATGACGAAGAAGATTCATTAACATTAGCCAAGCTTGTTAGTACTTGGTATGCAGGTGCTGTTGTAGGATTTGCGGTAGGTACTTTAAATGGTGAACTAAC
>DVMK01000136.1 GCA_018715025.1 Candidatus Caccousia avistercoris | reverse complement strand
AATGGTGTTCTGAAAGGCTTGTATAAACACAGGATCGGAAAACAGCTCCTGGTAATGCTGCAGCCCCACCCAGGGGCTTCCCCACACCCCCAGGTTCATCTTGTAGTCCTTAAAGGCCAGCAGAATCCCATACATGGGTGCGTAGCTGAACAGCAGAAGAAACACAAACCCAGGCGCAGCCAGAAGGTAGATGAACCAATACTTCCGCACGCTTGTGACGAACCGCCTGCCAACTCCCGGCGCCGAATGATTTTTCGGCCGGGCCGCCATTTGTCTCGCCATAGCCATCCCTCCCAAAATATTATTAGTAATAAAATTAATAATTTTTCTGTTTTTCCTGCAAGGATATTTCTCTTTTTCACTTGACTTTTAGCTGGCACCTGTGGCACAATATCCTTGCAAACACTTGATTTTAATAACACTATATCAGCATTTATTTGGGTTGTCAAGCTAATTTCCCTTTAAAAAGTTCCATTTTTATTTGGTCGAATTGCACAACTGTATTTCTTAAAAATTACTAATAATTAAATTTTTATTAGCAGATTTTCTCTCGGTATCACGCGGTGCAGGCGCACTGCAAAGCCATTTCCCCGCCCTCTCCCCCCAGAAGGGGAAGGCGGGCCGGGGCGAGAGATTTTCCGAAAGAAAGCAATCCCATTAAGGAGGGCGACCGTCATGTTAGTCAATTTGAAAACCATTCTTGCCGACACCCGCGAAAAGCATTATGCCGTCGGCCTGTTCAACTGCGTCACGCTGGAGATGACGAAGGGGATTCTTGCCGCGGCGGAGGAGCTGCGCTCCCCTGTGATTATCGGCCCGGCAGAAAGCCTTCTGCCCGGCGCCTCTCTGGCGGAATACGCCGGTATGATGCTGGGCATGGCGCGCCGGGCCAGCGTTCCCGTGGCGCTGCATTTTGACCACGGCTTCACGCCGGAACTGGTGGAGGAAGCCATCCGCCTGGGCTTTTCCTCTGTTATGTACGACTGCAGCATGCTTCCCTTTGAAGAAAATGTGCGCCGCACCCGGGAAATGGCCGCCAAGGCCCACGCCGCCGGATGCTCGCTGGAAGCCGAAATCGGCCATGTGGGGTCCAACGGCTCCGCGGAGGAAGCGGTTGCCAGGACTGTGGGCACCCAGCTTTCGGACGCCCTGCGCTTTGCGGAGGAAAGCGGCTGCGACGCCTTAGCCGTGGCCATCGGCACCGCCCATGGCGTATATAAGGAAAAGCCCAGGCTTGAGCTGGAGCTTCTGGCAAGCATCGCAGGCGCCTGCCGGACGCCGCTGGTGCTGCACGGGAGCAGCGGACTTTCCGACGATGATTTCCGCGCCTGCATCGCACATGGAATATCAAAAATCAACATTTTCACCCACAACAACTTAGCCGCCGCCCGCGCCGCGCACGCCCGCTTTGACGAGACGACGGGCGCGTTCGAGCTGATGCCCTTCATCACCGAAGCGGTCAAGCGCGAAACCATGCGCCACATGCTGGTGTTCGGCAGCGATGGGAGGGCTTGAACATGGCGCAGACACAGACAGCGGCTCCTGCCGCCGCAGCCCTCACCGGCAGGCCGGGCCCCTGCATCGCCGTGCTGGATGCGGGCACCACCGCCGTGAAGGCGTGCCTGTTTTCTCCCCGGCTGGAGCTTTTGGCCTGCAGCGTGCAGGAGTACACCCTCTGCACGCAGGGGGAACGGGCAGAGGCCCGCGGGGAGCAGTACAAGGCCGCCGCGCGGGCCGGGCTGGCCGCCGCCCTGGCGCAGGCCCCCGGGTGGGAGCCTGCGGCCATAGGGATTACCACCCAGGGGGAAACCCTGGCCCCGGTGGACGCGGCAGGCGAACCGCTGCGCCCCTTCCTTGTGTGGCTGGACAGCCGCGCAGAAGCGGAAGCCCGTTCCCTGCAGGGCGTGCTGGAGGGCGAAGCGTTTTACCAAACGACGGGCCTGCCGGAAATTTCCGGCGCGCTCCCGCTGGCCAAGCTGCTTTGGCTGCGGAAAAACGAGCCGGAGATCTTTGCCCGCACCCACAAAATCCTGCTGCTGGAGGATTACCTTCTTCACTGGCTGACCGGCCGCTTTGTGAGCGAAAAATCCCTGCAAACCTCCACCGGATGGTTTGACCTGCACAGCGACGGCCTCTGGGCCCAGGGGCTTGCCGCCGCGGGCATCCCCGCCGGGCTGCTGCCGGAGCTTCTGGAATGCGGCGAACCTGCGGGGCTGCTGCTGCCGGGGCCCGCGGCAGAGCTGGGCCTGCCCCCGGGGATCCCCGTGATTGCCGGGGCTATGGACCAGACGGCGGCGGCGCTGGCCGCAGGCTGCACGCGCCCCGGCACCGTCACCGAGACCACTGGCACCGCGCTGGTTATGGCCGCCTGCACAGACGCGCCTGTGTTCCGCAGCGGCCACCACGTTACCATTTACCGCCACGCGCTGCCCGGCAAATACCTGTACCTTCCCATTGGGAATACGGCGGGCATGGCGCTGCGGTGGTTCCGGGACGAATTCTGCCCCGACCTGCCTGAGGGCGGGGCGGGCTACGCCGCCCTGGACGCCATGGCGCAAAAAATCCCCTGCGGCTGCGAGGGCGTGGTGTTCCTGCCGTTCCTGTCAGGAAGCGTGGACCCGGACGCCTGCCCGGAAGCGCGCGCCGCCTTCTTCGGGGCGCGCCTTTCCACCACGCGGGCCCACCTTGCCCGCAGCGTGATGGAATCCGTCGCGTTCCTTCTGCGGGATTTCTTCGCCCTGCTGGACTCTCTCGGCTGCCCTGCCGAAGCGGTCTATTCCCTGGGCGGAGGCGCGCGCAGCGCCCTGTGGCAGCAAATAAAGGCCGACGCCTGCGGCCGCTGCTTCCGCGTACCCGCCTGCAGCGAGGCCACCGCCATGGGCGCGGCCCTGCTGGCCGGCTGGGGCTGCGGGCTCATCTCCCTCGGTGTTCTGCCCGCCTGCGGCGAAAGCGCGGCCTGCCTGCCGAACCCGGACAACGCCCCCGCCTACGAAAAGGCGTACGGGCTGTACAAAAGCCTGTACGAGGCTGTGAAGCCCCTGTACCGCAGGTTTTGAGGGCCGCAGCAGGGCCCGATTCAATATTATTAGAAATCAAGGAGGTAAAAGGTTATGGAATTGCAGCGAAAACCCCGCCTGGGCATTCTGGCCCTTATGCTGGAGGGCTACGAGCCCCTGTTCCCCGGCATCACCGCCCGGCAGCGCCGGTACGCGGAGGAGGTCGCCGCTTCGCTGGCCGGCGTAGCCGACTGCGTTTTTCCCCGCCCGGCGCTGAACCGGGAGGACATAGAGGCCATTACCGCACAGTACAACGCCGACGGCCTGGACGGCATCCTGATCCTGATGCTCAGCTACTCCCAGGGGCAGTACCTGGTGCACGCCATGCAGCGCAACAGCCTTCCCCTGGCGCTGGCCCTGGTGCAGCCGGACGAAACCACCGGCTGCGACTTTGAAGAGCTGGAGCTGACGGTAAACCAGGGAATCCACGGCGCCCAGGACAACGCCAACTGCCTTATGCGCGCGGGCATTCCCTGCGTCTTTTTCGCAGGCAGCCGGAAAAACGGCGAGCTGGCCGCCTTTGTTGCCGATTTCGGCGCGGCGGTGCGCACCCAGCGCGCCCTGCGGCAGATGAAGATCGCCATTGTGGGCAAGCTGGCCGGCATGGGCGACGTGATCACCGACGACATGGCCGTTTACCGCAAGCTGGGGCCGGAATTCGTCTACGACTCCATCGGCACCGTACAGCGGGCCTGCGCGCAGGTGACGGCCGGGGAGATAGCGGAGCGGGTGGCCTACGAGCACACCGTGTTCGACATAGACCCCAAGCTGCCCCCGGAGCGCCACGCCGAGTCTGTGCGCATGTACCTGGGGCTGAAGCGGTATTTGGAGGAAAACGGCTACGCGGGCTACACCATACACTTTGAGGAATTCGGGGCGGACGGGCGCTTCGAGCACCTGCCCTTCCTGGCGGCCTCCAGCCTGATGGCCGACGGCTACGGGTACGCGGCCGAGGGGGACGCCACCACAGCCACGCTGGTGGCCGCCATGGCCAGCCTGTGCGGACAGGCGGATTTCAGCGAAATGTATATGATGGACCTGGCGCAGGAGGCGATTCTGCTGTGCCACGCGGGCGAGGGCAACTGGGCCATGTGCCGCAGGGACAAAAAGCCCTTCCTGATGGACCGGGTCTTTCTGGAGGGAGGCCTTTCCAACCCGCCTACCCCTATTTTCACCCCCGAGCCCGGCCCCGCCGGGGTGATGAGCCTGGCGCACCTGGGCGGCGACCGCTTCCGGCTGGTGTACGCCCCGGGCGAAATTCTGGACCGGTGCGATCTGCGCAAAATCGACATGCCCTACATGTTTTTCCGCCCCGCCTCCGGCGTGCGCCCCTGCGTAACCGCATGGCTGGAGCAGGGCGGCACCCACCACGAGGCCATTGTGTGCGGCAGCCGCACAGAACGGATCCGCCTGCTGTGCCGCCTGCTGGACATTGAATTTGTACAGGTATAAAGAACGGCAAGGAAAGGAGAAATCGATTATGATACAAAACATCCGGCGTTCCCTGGCAGACCTGCTTGGCGAAGAATACACAACGGCTGTGTGCCGCGCCCGCGCCGCCCTGACAGGCGAGGATTTTCAGGCCCTGCGCGCCATAGCCGGGGAACCGGTCGACTTTTACCCGGAAAGCTTCGCCCGCCGCCAGGAAGAGCTGATGGAGCAGGTGGGCCGCCAGCTGGCCCCTCCCTTTGCAGACACCGAGGACGGCGCGCCCACCCATTCGTACCGGGCCGCCCAGCACAGCTTTGCGGCCCCCCTGGGCGGGCTGGGGGCTTTCCGCATTGGGGAGGACGGCCACCTGTACTTTGCAGGCAAAAGCGAGCATTACCAAATCCCCCTGGGGCATGATTTTCCAGGCTACGGGCTGATTGAGAAGGCCAAGCTTCTGGGAATTCCCAACGCCACCCACAACAACACCCGCGGCTTTATCACCCGCACGCTGGAACGGCGCCTCATTGCGGCGGCCAACGGCCTCTCCCCCTCTGACCCGGAACTGGACCGTGTGCTGGCGAAAAAGGAGCCGGGCGTGCTGAACACCGTCATCAACCTGGAAACCGGCTCGCTGGCGGTGGAGGCCGCGCTGAAAATGATGCTCTCCCGCTTTTACACCATCGACGGCGCCCCCGCCCAGTACGCCGGCCGCATCCCGGTGTTTGTGGTGATGGCGGACAACGCGGGCGGACTGGCCGGGAATTACCACGGCACCACCGTGCTGGCCCAGACGCTGCGGGGCCTTTGGCCCCAGTTCTCCGCAGCCGCGGAGAAAAGCGGGCTGTACAAGGTGGTGTCCGTGCCCATCAACGATTCCGAGGCCTTTGCCGCCGCCCTGCGCCGCTGGAACGAGGGGAAATACAAGACAGCAGGCTTCTGCCACGAGATCATCCTTATGAATTACGGCGGAATCCGCCTTACCCAGGAGTACCTGCAGCAGGCCTACCAGATATGCCGCGCCACCGACACCCCCGTGCTGTGCGACGAAATCCAGTCCTGCGCCTGGTACGGCGGGCTGTTCCTGTTCCGCCGGTACGGCCTTTCCCCCGACTTTGTCTCTGTGGGCAAAGGGTTCCCCGGCGGCGTTTACCCGGCTAGCAAAATCCTCACCAGCGCCGCCTTTGACAGCCTGAGCCAGTTCGGCGCGCTGGTCACCAACGGTCAGGAAGAGCTGGCCAGCCTGGCTTACCTGATCACCATGGAATTTATTGGGGCCAACGGGCCGCACATAGAAGAGGCGGGCCGCTGTTACCACCAAAGGCTTCAAGCGCTGGCGCAGAAATATCCCCAGCTCTGCACCGGGGTAGAGGGCGACGCCCACATGACGGCGCTTTCCTTTGCCCAGGTGGAGGATGCGGTGGACTTCTGCACCCGCATGAACCGGGAGAGGTGTGTGGACATCAGCGCGCAGGCCTACAAGCCCAACTGCCCGCCGGTGGCGCTCACCAAGCTGCCGCTCATCACCACAGAACCCATGATCGACAGGCTCGCCGCCTTGTTCGACAGCGTGCTGGCCGAAATGGCCGCCGGGAAGGAGGCCGCCCAATGAGCATGGAACCTGTACGCTTCGGCGTCATCGGCTGCGGCCTGATGGGCCGCGAATTCGCCAGCGCCTCCATGCGCTGGCTGCACCTGGCCTGCGACCTGCCCCGCCCTGTGATTCTGGCCGCCTGCGACCTTTCGCAGGAAAACCTGGACTGGTTCCGCCGCGTGCCGGACACCAAATATTTTTACAGCGATTACCACGAGCTGCTGGCCAACCCCCAGGTGGAAGCCGTTTACTGCGCCGTCCCCCACCACCTGCACGCCCAGGTGTACGGGGATGTGATCCGGGCGGGAAAGCACCTGATTGGGGAAAAGCCCTTCGGAATGGATCTGGCCGCCTGTGAGGAGATTGAAGCCGCCATGGCCCAGCAGCCCGGGGTGTTTGTGCGGTGCGCCAGCGAGTTCCCCTTCTACCCTGCCGTGCAGCAGATAATCCGATGGTACCGGGAAGGAGCGTTCGGAAAAATCATTGAGGCCCGCTTCGCCATCAAGCATTCCTCCGACATGGACCTGAGCAAGCCCATCAACTGGAAGCGCATGCGGGAATCCAACGGCGAATACGGCTGTATGGGGGATTTGGGCATTCACACCATGCACGTCCCCTTCCGCCTGGGATTTTCCCCCCGGACCGTCAGCGCCCAGCTTGCCAACATTGTCAGGACGCGCCCCGACAAAACCGGCGCGCCTGTTCCCTGCGAAACATGGGACAACGCTATTCTGATGTGCGAAGCGCAGAACGAGTCGGACGACACGTTCCCCATGCAGCTGGAAATGAAACGCATGGCCCCCGGCTGTACCAACACGGTGGAGTTTGAAATTTACGGCCTTGCCATGTCGGCCAAATTTACCACCGACGACCCCAACGCCATCCGCTACACGCAGGCCGTAGGGCGGGAGCAGGCCTGGGCCAGGCTGGTCATTGGGCAGAAAACGCTGTACCCTGTTATTACCGGTTCCATTTTTGAATTCGGCTTTTCCGACTCCCTGCTGCAGATGTTCGCCGCGTTTGTCAGCGAGCTTCGTGGCCTGCCCTGCCCCTTCGGCTGCTTCACCCCGGCCGAGGCGCACCTGAGCCACCGCCTGCTGACCGCAGCGCTGGAATCCTACGAACAAAAACGCGTGGTGCCGTTGGTATGACGCAGCGCGTCCCCGCCCTGGCTGCAGGGGCGAGGACGCGGAAGCTTGTGGAAAAAAACTCAAAAACAGTAAAGTTTTCGCCCACCTTTTTCAAAAGGGTGCGGCATGCCAGTGGCATGCAAATAGCACCGACCGAACCGGCAGGTGAGACCTGGCGGTTTCCAAAGGCAGAGCCTTGGCCGTTTTCCGCAGGAAACGGAACACCTGATGATCCAAAAACTCAGGAAGCAGCGGAGCAAAGCAAGCCGTAAATTTTCGGGGGCGGTACCCCGGAAATTTATGGTTTGACCGTGGGGCGGCAACCGCCCCACGCGGGGTACTCCCAATCCGTGCTGAAACTTGGCCGCGGAACTAGACCTCTCCAGCCGCCCCGCTAAAAATTGTTCTTTTTCTTTGCCCCGCTTTTTTGTATGCACTTGCTTTTATTACATCTAATTTTTACTTTGCCGCTCGCCGCGGCGGGCCATACTTTCTTGACGAAAAGAAAGTATGCAAAGATTCGCGGGGGCTGTGAGTCTCCGCTGCCGCTCCGGTCGGCGCCTTGTTTGTGTGCCACCGGCACACGGCGCCCCCTCGACCCCGGGGCTGTCCTGCCTCTCCCTCGCCGCTCACTTTTCCCTCAGCGCTTGGCCGGCTTGTGCCCTTAGGGTCACTAAACGCCGGCCCCCTTACAGGAACACTCGCAATCTTACGATTGCGAAAGTTCCTCCGCATTTTTGGGGTACGGCTCGCCGGAAACGGGTGGGCCGTTTGAGGCTCCCTCTGTGAGGGAGCTGGCGCGCCGCAACGCGGCGTGACTGAGGGAGTTTGTTCTTTTTCTGCGCGTGTCTCGCCCCAGAGAAAAGTAAAGCAACGCGAACGACAATTTACGCGGACGCGTACTTTTTATCGGAGAGCCGCCGTATATTCGGTTCGGAAAAGCGCAAAAAAGCGGAGGCTGCAGGCCTCCGCTTTCTCTCTCTGCGTTCTTCAGCTGTTCACCACATTCTGCGGCGTTCCAGCCAGAAACGCTTTCAGGTTTTCCACCGCAATGTCCATCAGCCGCTGTCTGCTTTCCTTGGGCGCCCAGGCAATATGGGGCGTTATCAGGCAGTTCTCCTCCTGCAGCAGGGGGTTGTCCGGGCTGGCCGGTTCCACCGCCAGCACATCCAGGCCTGCGCCGGCCACCTTGCCGCTGCGCAGGGCCACCGCCAAATCCTCCTCCACAATCAGTGGGCCGCGGGAGGTGTTGATGAGCAGTACGCCGTCCTTCATTTTGGCAATCGTATCCTTATTGACGATCCCCTGCGTGTCGGGGAAAAGGGGGCAGTGCAAGCTGATGACGTCGCTTTGAGCCAGAAGCTCGTCCAGCGTTACCAGGCGCGCTGTGCCGCCGTCCTCCTGGGCGAATTTGTCGAAGGCCAACACGTTCATGCCAAACGCCGCGGCCAGCTTCGCCGCCGCTTTCCCAATGCGCCCATAGCCAATGACCCCAAAGGTTTTGCCCGCCAGCTCAATGAGCGGGGTGTTCCAGTAGCAGAAATCCGGGCAGCGGCTCCAGCCGCCTTCTTTGACAGAACGGCTGTGGTCGCCCACATGGTGGCACAGCTCCAGCAGAAGCGCCATCACAAACTGCGCCACCGCCGTGGTGCCGTAGGTGGGAATATTGCACACGGGCACGCCCTGCGCCTTGGCCGCGGCGGTATCTACCACATTGTAGCCTGTGGCAAGCACACCGATGTAGCGCAGCTCTGGTGCCAGCGCCTGCAGGGTGCTGGCAGACAAAGGCGTTTTGTTTACAATGAGGATCTCGGCCCCCTTGGCCCGCCGTACAATTTCCGCGCCCCCGTCCGCAGAGGGGGTTCGATCATACACCGTCACCTGGCCCAGGGCTTCAAAGCCGCCCCAGCTCAGATCTCCCGGATTTTCTGTATACCCGTCCAAAATAACAATTCTCATGCTTTTTTCTCCTTTCTGCGCAGTCCGTCCATGGCGGAGGCGCCCAGGGCCAAAAGCCCGCTGTCGCTGTTCCACAGGTTTATCTGCATCCCCCGGTCGATCCACGGCTTCAGCGGCCCGGCCGAACCGAAATGCACGCCGGACCATTTCCCGTTTTTCTGCGCCGCCGCCATGACCCGTTCAAAGGCGGCCACGATTTCCGGGTTGTCAAACTGGTTCAGAATGCCGTAATCCTGCGTCATGTCGTTGGGGCCGATGAAGCCCACGTCGATCCCCTCCACCGCCATGATCTCCTCGATATTTTCCACGCCCCTGCGGGATTCGATCTGGCACATCAGGATCGTTTCCTCGTTGGCGCGGCGCATATATTCCCGGCCATCTACCTTTTTGAAATCCGTATGCGGGCGCGAAAGCGAAACGCCCCGGTGCCCCATGGGCGCGTATTTGGCGCAGTCTGCCAGCATGCTCGCCTGCCCGGCTGTTTCTGTGTTGGGCAGCAGCAGCCCGGACGCCCCCATCTCCATAAATTTCAGCGCGTGCTCCCGGCGCATTTCTGGAATACGCACCAGGGCGGGCATCCCCACGCCCCGGGCCACGGCAATCATGTTTGCCACCTCCCGGGTGGTAAACGAGCCGTGCTCGCAGTCTACAATAAAGAAATCGAACCCGCAATTTTGCAGGATCTTAGCCATATCGGGGCTGGCAAACGTAGTTACCATGGTGCCCAGCACCTGTTCGCCGTTTTTCAGGCGTTCCTTCAGCAATGCCATTTCTCTTTTCTCCCTTCCCGGCAGGCAGCTGCCCGCCCGCGGTTTTCCCTTCTTCCGAGGGCTTCCTGTCACGCTATGCTTTCCAGCGGCATGCACTCCACCTGGCACACGCCGGACTCTACCATGGCGTCCACCTGTTCCCGTCTGGGAAGCGCCATGCCGATGGCGCCCTTTTTCGTAATGACCAGCGTACCCGCACAGTTGCAGAAGGCCGCCAGACGCTCCAGCGGCATGTCCTCCTGCAGGCCCACGCACAGCGCCGCAGCAAGCGTGTCGCCTGCGCCGGTGGGATCCACAGGCTCCTCGTCAATCCCCGCAGCCACAGCCACCTGGCCGCCGCGGCTCAGCACCGCGCCGTCTTTGTCCCGCGTCAGGGCCACCACCTGCGGCCCCATGGCGTGCAGCGCCCGCAGCACGCCGCCTATGGTCGTTTCCCCTGTAATCGCCTGCCCCTCGCTCAGGGTGGGCGCCACCACATCCGCATGGCGCACCGCCCACAGCATCCTCTCCAGGGCGGCCGAATCCGAGGAAAGCTCCCGGCGGATATTCGGGTCGAAGGAAACCAGTATTCCATTTTTCCGGGCAATTTCCACAAGGCGCTGGCACGCGCCTCTCATCTCCTCCGTCAGCTCCAGCAGCATGCCGGGGAAATGCACCGCGTAAGCGCCGCCGATGTACGCAGCGTCCAGCTCGCTGGCCCGCAGCAGGCTGCCCACCGAGTTTTTCCGGTAATACTGGTAATTGCGCCCCTCTGGAAGGTACTCCAGAAAAGCGAGGCCCATCTGCCCCTCATCCGAAACAATCAAACGGGAAAGATCCACTCCCTGGCTGCGCAGCGTGCCGGCCGCCATACGGCTGAGGCTGTCGCGCCCCACTTTTCCAATAAAGCCGCCGCGCCCCCCCAGCAGCGTGGCCGCACAGGCGAAAATGCCCGCCGACCCGCTGGCCGTTTTGACCACAGGCCCGGCATCCTCAATGCGCATTCCCTCACGCCCGGGAATAAGGTCCACAAGCAGCTCGCCCAGCGCCAAAATCGGCCTGCGCTCTTCGGAATTTCTGTTGTTTCTGCCCTTTTCCATTCCTACTGCACCGCTTTCCTTTTTGTAAATATTATTAGTAATAATATTTAAATATAAATAATATTGTATTTCAAGTATATCTGACTCACAGAGCAATGTCAAGAGATCTGAAAAGATTTTCCCAGCTTCTTTCACAACCATTTGACTTGCCGGTTTTTTCTGATATAATATTAGTAATATTATAAATAAAGGAGCGTTTATTTATATGAAGAAGGCCACTTCGCAGGACGTCGCGGAGCTTGCAGGGGTCTCTCAGGCGACCGTATCCCTGATATTAAACAACAGCGATAAAATCACATTCAGCAACGAAACGAAAGAGCGGGTGCT
>DVMK01000135.1 GCA_018715025.1 Candidatus Caccousia avistercoris | reverse complement strand
AAAGCCGGCCATGACCCCAAGGGTTCCCACGTTGGAGTGTTCGCCCAGGTGGGCTTCGGGGATCAGCTCCTCCACCACCACATACACCATGGCGCCCGCCGCGAAGCTGAGCAGCCAGGGCATGACAGGCTGCAGAAGCCCGGCGGCCAAGACGGTGAGCACCCCGAACAGCAGCTCTACCGCGCCGGAGAGGGAGCCGTACAGGAACGACTTCCCGGCGCTGACCCCCTCCTGCCGCATGGGCAGCGACACCGCCGCCCCTTCCGGGAAGTTCTGAATTCCAATGCCCAGGGCCAGGGCCGCGGCGGCAGAGAACCCCGCGCCCTCCTGCTGGGCCGCCAGAGCGAAGGCCAGCCCCACGGCCATTCCCTCCGGGATGTTGTGAAGGGTGACGGCCATGACCATCAGCGTGGTACGCCTCCAGGAGCTGGCATGCCCCTCGGCCTGCAGAGAGCCTGGGTGCAGGTGAGGCAGCAGGCTGTCCATCAGCATGAGGAAGGCCGCCCCCAGGGCAAAGCCCCCTGCCGCCGGCAGCCAGCCGGGGATCCCCCGGCCCTCCGCCTCCTCAATGGCCGGGATCAGCAGGCTCCACACAGAAGCCGCGATCATCACGCCGGCCGCAAACCCCAGGAAAATCCGCTGGATCCCGGCGCTGACCTTATCCTTGAAGAAAAATACAAGCGACGCCCCCAGAGCCGTCATGGCAAAGGTGAAGCCGGTTCCTCCGGCCGCCCACAGCAAAGCGTTTCCCATAGTATCCTCCTCTTCTTCTCCGGGGCGGGCCCCGCGCGCCGCCCGGAAAGGTATCGTTTTTTTAAAGTTAGTTTAGACTAACTTTTATGTCTTCATCCTATCACATTCCCGCCGGAATGTCAATGGGAATGCCTGCAAATGGGCCCCCCCGCCCGGCGGCAACCGCTGGTTGCCGGATAGTTGGTAGCGCGGGGCCGCTTTTCGTGGTATACTTGCAGAAAGGTTCCATCATCAGATTGTGAGGTGAAGCGCCGTGACATTGGGCGAATCCATTCGGGAGCTGAGAAAGCGCCGGGGGCTGTCCCAGGAAAAGCTGGCAGAGCAGATGGGCGTCAGCCGGCAGGCGGTGACAAAATGGGAGGCGGGGCAGTCCGCCCCCAGCAGCGAAAACCTACTTCGGCTGGCAGAATTGCTGGGGACGACGGCAGAGGCCCTTCTGGGCAGGGAAGCGGAGGGCGGGCAGGCAGAGCAGGCTTACGCCCTGTACCAGGCCGCCGCCGCCAAGGCCGCAGCGGAACAGCGCGCCGGGCGGAACAGGCGGCTGCGGGCAGCCCTGGGGGCGGCGGGGGGCTACCTGCTCCTTTACCTGCTGGGCAGGCTGTGGAGCGCCCCCGGGCAGTACAGCCTGACCGGCTGGCTGTTTGGGAACAGCCCCGGCCAGCTGCCCTATTTATACGGCTGGCTGCTGCATCAGCATCTCTTTTGGGCCGCCATGTTCCTTTCGGTCCTTCTGGCGCTTTTGGGGAAGCCGCGCTTTTCCTTCACCACGCTGGGCGGTTTCGCCCTGGGGCTGGCCCTGGGCGAACTGCTGGGGCAATGGAACGCGCCCCCTGGGTACCACTACGGCTGGGTCATCTGGGCCGGGATTTTCCTTCTCTCTTTCCCGCTGGGGGCCGTACTGGAAAGGTTGCTGAAAAGCGCCCCGCACAAGCCCTTCCTCAAACGGAAGCTGCTTGCATGGGGCGCCGCCGCCCTGGCGGGCATCCTCCTTATTCTGCTTCTGACGCTCACCGGTATTCCCCACCCCACCGGATCCTGAAAAATCTCAAATACAATTCAGATTATAGATACTCAAAAATACAAATAGTATTTAAAATTGCAAAAAGATAACGGGAAAACGGCCGCACAGAAGCCCTTCATTTCTCTGCGCTTCCAGGGTGGTAAAGGATGTGAAGCCTTCCGGCAGAGTCGGTGCACAGCTCCGCTTCCACCTCGTAAACCTCCCGGATAAACTCCACCGTGAGGATCTCCTCCGGCGTTCCCGCGGCGGCGATGCGGCCGTTCCGCATCACATACAGCCGGTCGCAGTACATGGCCGCAATGTTCAGGTCATGTACCGCCGCAATGACGGTGCGGCCCAGAGAGCGGACAATGTCCATCAATTGAAGCTGGTACTTTACATCAAGGTGGTTGGTGGGTTCGTCCAGAATAAGGCACGGCGTCTGCTGCGCCAGGGCGCGGGCCAGAATGACCCTTTGCTGTTCCCCGCCGGAAAGGGTGGAGAAAGAGCGCCCGGCAAAGGCGGACATTCCCACCCTCTCCAGAGCCTCCGCCGCCAGGCGGTAATCCTCCCGGGTGTCCCGGTCCAGGGCGCGCTTATAGGGGGAACGCCCCATCAGCACAACCTCCTGCACGGTAAAATCAAAATTGTAATAATTGTGCTGCGCCACCACAGAAACCTGCCGGGCGGACTCTTTGACGGAATAAGAGCGGAGCTCGCGCCCGTTCAGGTACACCGCGCCGCCGGTGGGCTCCAGCACCCGGTACAGGCAGCGCAGCAGGGTGCTTTTGCCGCTGCCGTTGGGGCCTATGACGCCCACCAGCTGGCCGTCCTGCGCTTCCAGCGACACCCCGTTCAAAATTTGGGCGCCCCCCAACTCTGCCGACAGCCCCTTCGCTTCTATCTTCATGCGCCGCCTCCTCCGAATCCATAGGTTTTCCGCGCCATCAGGTACACAAAGCAGGGCGCGCCCAGCAGGGAGGTGAGAATGCCGATGGGCAGTTCGCTGCGCGGGATGATGGTGCGGCAGAGCACGTCGGCCCACACAAGCAGCAGGGCGCCCAGCAAGGCGCTGGCCGGGATGAGCCGCCGGTGGTCAGAGCCGAACACCATGCGGGCCGCATGGGGGATGATAAGCCCCACAAAGCCAATCATCCCGGCGGCGTACACCACAAAGCCGATGAGAGCCGAGGCCAGCAGAAGGTACAAGAGCCTCCACCTGTGCAGATCCGCCCCCAGGGTGACAGAGACCTCGTCCCCCAGCAGCATCAGGTTCAGCGTGCGGGACTGGGACCAGAAAAAGAGGGTGCAGAGCAGGACAAAGGGGAGCAGAAAAGCAATCTGCCCCCATTCGGCGCCCGCCAGGCTGCCCATCAGCCAATAGGTGACGCTCATCATGCCCTCCCGGTCGCTGGCAAAATACACCACAAAGCTGGAAGCGGCAGAGCAGACGGAGCTGAGCGCCATCCCGGCCAGAAGCAGCCGCACCGAATTGGAACGGCCGCCCACGTTGGAGAGGAGGATCACCAGCAGGGAAACGCCGAACGCGCCTGCGAACCCTAAAATCCCCACAAAGTTAGAGCCCAGAAAAGAGCCCACCCCCAGCAGGATGGCCACCGTGGCCCCCAGGGATGCGCCGGAGGAAATGCCCAGCACATAAGGGTCTGCCAGGGGATTTTTTACAATGGCCTGCATAATTACGCCGCACACCGCCAGCGCCGCGCCCACGGCAACCGCCAGCATCAGCCGGGGAAGGCGGATGTACCAGACGATGTCGGGCACCGCCCCCTTGCCGTAAACCTCCGGGTCCCCCGCGCCGAAAAGCCGGAACTTTACTACATTCAGAATGTCCCCCCAGGAGATCTGGGTGGAGCCTGTCTGCACGGCCAGCAGGATTGAAACCAGCAGCGCGGCCAGAAGAAGAACCATCACCCCGGCAAAGGTGAGCTTCCCCGCGAAAAAACGTTGGATTCCCCTTTTCAACGCCAAAAACCTCCCGCTGGTTCAGCTTTCCATTTCCGGATACAGATGCTCCAGAAAATAGTCGATAGACTGGGAAACACGGACCCCCGGGCTGTAAATCAGGCTGAGATCAATGGGGTAGACCTTCCCGTTCTGCACGGCGGAAAGGCTGGAAAAGGCCGGGTTCTCTGTAAAATCGGCCACGCACTGCCGCTGGCCCTCTTCGTCGCCGAAATGCACGGCGAACAGCACGTCCGGGTTTTCGCCCAGCACATCCTCCGCGCCAAGGCGGGTTTTGCTGTCGGCGCGGCAAATCTGCGCCCCTACCTGGGAGGCGATGTTCCCTCCTATGCTGTCTTCCCCGTAATTGCGGAAGGCGTCCCCTTCGTTTTCCAGAATCAGCACGCGGACCGGTTCTTTCCCCTCCGCGTAGGCCCGGCCGGCCTCCAGACGCTCTTCCATTTCTGCCACAAGGGCCTGGGCTTTGTCCTCCACATGGAAGATTTCCCCCAGCGCCAGGATGTCGTCAAATTCATTCTGCACTGTTTGCGGCTGAATCAACCCGCTGTTTAAAGAAATATAGGTGTTCACGCCCCGCTCGTTCCAAAAAGCGGTGTCGCCCCAGTATTTGTCGCTGGAAAAGGTAGAGTACCAGCCCAGAATGAAGTCCGGCTCCAGGGCCACAATGTCCTCCTTCGGCGGGTACTGGGGGGCGATTTCGTCCACCTTCTCCAGCTCCTCCTGGTATTCCGGCAGAATTTCCTCGGGGGAAACACCGGCGGCCAGGGCAATCCTGTCCCCCAGGCCCAGGGCCAGCATGTTTTCCACGGAATTGGTCCAAATGCAGACCACCTTTTCCGGCGCCTGCTCAAAGGTCAGCTCTATGGGTTCTTTGCTGCCGTTGTAGGTGGAAAGGGTAACCGGGTAATAGCCGTCCCCCTCCTCCCCGGAGGAGGGGGCAGCGGCGGAGGGCTGCGGGGAGGAGGCAGGCGCAGAGGGCTCCTGCCCGCCGGCGCAGGAGGAAAGCAGGGCGGCGCACAGCGCAGCCGCCAGCAGGGACGATACGGTTTTTTTCATGAAAAACATCCTTTCTTTTCCCCCGCGGCATAAAAAAAGCCGCATGGACCCCAATCTGGCATCCATGCAGCGCTCTGTTTGGTATGCAAAACACCGCCACGCCGCAAAACGGCGCGGATTCACCAGACCTCCCCTGAAACCGAGGGGAATGCCGGTCCATGTGCGCTATGTATTCTGACTTGGCTCTCAACACGAGCCCCCCGCCTTCCCAGAGTTTTCTCCAGTGACCGAAAGGCGTTTTCCCTTCCTGGGGGGCCGCTCCATCCTTACAGCAGCGTTCCTGTGCGGGACTTTCACCCGGCTTCCTGCGGCGCAGCCGCAAAATATACGCACATGGGGAGATTAAATTTATTTTCAGTATAGAAGGTTTCCCCTGTAAAGTCAAGAAGTTTTCTTCTTTCTCTCTTTCAAAGAATAGTAGTGATTTCACGGAAAACTCCCCGATAAACGGGAAGTTAATTATTTTTGATATAGAATAATTTCCCGTTCTTCGTCTGATGGCGTAAGATTACACAGTCTACA
>DVMK01000134.1 GCA_018715025.1 Candidatus Caccousia avistercoris | reverse complement strand
AGAAGGTAACCAGCACCGGGTAGGGGAACTTTACCCATTTGATGAGTTTTTCCATCCTTTCTTCCTCCACCAGGAAGGGGGCGGCCTCTCCCATGTCAGCCGGAGGGGCAGGTTCCGGCTCCTCCCGGCAGGGATCCAAGCTCTGCCTGGGAGCGGGGGTATGGCCTACCAGCTCATCCAGAGAAACGCTGTACAGGCGGGCCAGGGCAAGAAGGTTGTCGGTGTCGGGGGAAGATTCCGCCCGTTCCCATTTGGAAACCGCCTGGCGGCTTACCCCCAGCCGGGTGGCCAGCTCTTCCTGGGAAAAGCCTGCTTCCCTGCGGAACTGCACCAGCCGGTCTGCTGTCTGAATATCCATATTCTTTCCTCCTGTTTCGCAGCCTGTGGGCAGAAGGCCGCATCGTTTTCTGACAGTATTTTCGGGGGGGAGGGGACTCCCGCTTCCATCTCAGAATACCAGAAAGCAGAAGGCCCTGCCAGCAATTTTTCTTTTCCGCAACCAATAGTTGCGGCGTTACAGGTACAGGGTCAGCAGCAGGGCGTCCTCCCTGGGGCCGGTGTAAAAGTCCTTCCGGCGGCCGGCGGGAACAAACCCCAGCTTTCCGTACAGGGCCAGGGCGGGGGCGTTGCTCTCCCGCACCTCCAGGGTAAGAAAGACGCCGCCCTGGGCCTTTACCCGGCGGATCAGCTCCTCCAGCAGGGCGCTGGCCGTTCCCCGGCGGCGCTGCTCTGGCAGGACGGCCACATTGTCAATGTAGCACTCGCCGCACACCAGGTGAGAACCCACGTACCCTGCCACCGCCCCGGTTTCCTCCTCTGCGGTGAGAAACAGGGCGGTGGGGCTGGAAAGCTCCGCCGCCAGGCCCTCCCGGCTCCAGGGGTGGGCGAAGCAGGCGCGCTCCACCTCTGCCAAAGCGTCCAGGTGGCGCTCCTCCATTTCCGTTATGCGAATCACGGAACGCTCACCTCCCGGGGGCGCAGGGTTTGGGTCAGGTGGCGGGCCAGCAGGCAGAGCAGGCCCAGCATCAGCACCCCCAAAGCCTGCACCGGCAGAAAATCGGTGCCGAACAGGTTGTGGCACACCGCGTAGGCGGAGGAGGTGCAGATCCCAAAGGCAAAATACCACTTTTGAGGATAATAAAAGGCAAAAATCACGCTCATCAGATCGGCCAGGTAGTAATAGCGCTCGTGCATGTGGGGCAGCAGGAAGGGGGTGAGCAGGGCGAAGAAAAGCCCGGTGCTCACCAGATTGCCAGGGGAGAGGGGGAAGCCGCGCCGGTACAGGAAAAACACGGCGCACAGCACCACGCCGCCCGCCAGCATAACCCCGGCCCGGCTGATTTCGGCGGCGGTGCTGTCCCCCAGCCAGGTGTACAGGTTGGGCAGGAACATTGCCAGCATGCTGTACTGCCCCGCCTGGGAAAAATAGACGGTGAGCAGGTCCCACAGGCTGCGGCCCATCAGGGCGGCGGGCAGGCAGGCGGCCAGATATACCGCCGGGAAGATCCAGAGGCTGCGCCAGCGCAGGCGGCGCTTCAGCAGAAGAAGCAGGAGCAGCGGGGCGAAGAATACGGCCTGCAGCTTGAACACAAAGGAAATGGAATAAGCCAGCACCGCCTTGCCGGAGCTTCCCCGCATGGCGTAGTACAAAAACGCCAGCAGGGCGGAAACGTAGATGGCGTCGCACTGCCCCCAAACGCCGGAGTTCAGGAACACCGAGGGAAGAAACAGCACCGTGCAGTAAGCCGCCGTCCATTTGACGCGGCTTTTCCGCTCAAAGTCCACCAGGTTGGCCGCAAACACGGCCAGCACAATATCCGCCAGGGAGGAAAGGGCCTTGATGGCGAAAATGTCCCGGATGGGAAGGTAGGTGAGAAGGGCCAGCAGGTAGAAATAAGGGGGCATATAGTCCCCCACATCCATACCAATGGCCAGCAGGCCCCCGTTTTCCTTCAGCGTCTCGTACCAGGGGTGAAGGAACTGAAGGTAATCTCCGGATTCTATGGGAAACAGGTACACCCGCATCATCATGGCCAGGGCGGTGCACAGCACCAGGAATATGCTGTCCTCAAGCCCCTCATCCATTGAGGGGCTTACGGTCCCTTTCATGCGTTCTCCTCCCTTCGGTAAATCAAAAAGTCAAAGCCGATTTCCGTGCGCAGGCCTTCGGCGCTGCGCAGCCGTTCCACGCCGGCGCGGGGCGTTTTCCAGAAATAGGGCGTCATGGTGAACAGGGCCTGCACCAGGGCGGGGGAAGCGAGGGCCAGCCGGCCTTCCTCCGTTTCCCGGCGGAGCAGGCGGAAGCCGGGGTAGTCTGTGTCGCGGCGTTCGTTTTCGTAGGGCTCTTCATACAAAAGCTGTTTCATGCCGTACAGGTGGCGCGGGGTGGGCACGGCCAGCAGGAGGAATCCCCCGGGGCGCACCACCCGTTCCAGCTCTTGGGGCACAATGGGGGCGAACACGTTTACCGCCAGATCCACAGAGGACGCGGCGGCGGGGAGGGAGAAGGCGCTTGCCACGGCGAAGCGCGCTTCCCTGTATTTTTTGGCCGCAGCCTTCACGGCAAACTTGCTCACGTCCACCCCGTACACCTGGGGCTGGCAGCCTGCGGCGGCCAGGGCCCGGCACAGCCCGCCGGTGTACCAGCCTTCCCCGCAGCCCACGTCCAGCACCACGGGGGCGGGCAGGCCGTTCAGCAGTCCGGCTGCCAGGCTGCACAGCTTTTCCCGAAAAAGGTCGTACCCGCCGGATTCCAGGAAGGCGCGGCGGGCGGCCACCATCCCCTTGTCGTCCCCCGGCGCCTTGGAGTGCTTTTTATTGGGGGGAAGCAGGTAAACGTACCCCTCGGCGGCCAGATCGTAGGAATGCCCCGCCGGGCAGCGGCAGGCCCGTTCCCCCCAGAGCAGCGGGGCCCCGCACACGGGGCAGGTGAAAAAGCCGCTCATGCCTTGGCCTCGTACCAGGTTTTCCCTGTTTTTGCCTCTGCCACCAGGGGGACGGACAGCTTTGCCGCGCCCTGCATCTCTTCCGTCAGCAGGGCGGCCACCCGCTCCGCTTCCTCCTCGGGGGCTTCCACAATCAGCTCGTCGTGTACCTGAAGGATGAGCCGGGCCTGGAAACCCTCCCGCCGCAGGCGTTCGTCCACCCGGATCATGGCGATTTTGATGATGTCGGCGGCCGCGCCCTGGATGGGCATATTCCGGGCCACCCGCTCCCCGAAAGAGCGCATGTTGAAATTGCTGGAAGCCAGTTCAGGCAGGTAGCGGCGGCGGCCGAAGATGGTTTCCGCATAGCCCAGCTCCCGAGCGGTTTCCACCGTGCGGCGCATGTACTCCTCCACGCCGCTGAAATGGGCGAAATAGTCTTTGATATACTGCTCGGCCTCTTTGCGGGTAACGCCGATGTCCTTGCTGAGGGAGAACGCGCCGATGCCGTATACAATGCCGAAGTTTACCGCCTTGGCCCGGCTGCGCATGAGGGGCGTCACCATTTCCTCCGGAATGTGGAACACCTGGGAGGCGGTGCGCCGGTGGATGTCGTCGTTGTCCAGGAAGGCCTGGATCATGCTTGGATCGTTGGCCACATGGGCCAGCACCCGCAGCTCGATCTGGGAGTAGTCCGCGTCCACCAGCACCCAGCCGGGGCGGGCGGTGAAAAAGCGGCGCATTTCCCGGCCCAGCTCTGTGCGCACCGGGATGTTCTGCAGGTTCGGCTCGGTGGAGCTGATGCGCCCGGTGCGGGTTTCTGTCTGGTTGAAGCTGGAGTGGATGCGGCCGTCGGCCCCCACCACCTTCAGCAGGCCGTCGCAGTAGGTGGACTTCAGCTTGGCCAGGGTGCGGTAGCTGAGCACCTGTTCTACCGCCGGGTGCTCGTACCGCAGGCTTTCCAGCACCTCTGCGTTGGTGGAGTAGCCTGTTTTCGTCTTTTTCCCGTGGGCCAGGCCCAGCTTCACAAACAGGGCGTCCCCCAGCTGTTTGGGGGAGTTGATGTTGAATTCATAGCCCACCGATTCGTAAATTTCCCGCTGAAGCTTTTCGATCTCCTGCTCCAGCCCTTCCCCGTACCGGCGGATCCCCTCCTGGTCCACGGCGAAGCCCTCCTCCTCCATGTGGGCCAGCACCTGGGCCAGCGGGATTTCAATGGCCTGCAGAAGCTTTTCCTGCCCTTTTTCCTGAATCTCCTGTTCCAGCTTTTCCGCCAGGGCGGGCAGCAGGGCGCATTCCCGGGCAAGCGGCTCTTCCAGCTCCGGCAGGGGGACGGCGTACTCCTGGGCCAGCCGATCCGGCTCGTAGCCCTTGGCGGAGGGGTTCAGCAGGTAAGCGGCCAGCACGCAGTCAAACACCGGCCCGGCCAGCCTGCCGCCGCAGCTGTCCAGGGCGGCGTACAGGGGCTTGCTGTTGTGCACAATCTTTTTCAGGCCTTCTTCCCCGCAGACGGCCTTCCCCGCCTCCAAATCTTCCAGGCGGAGCACCTTTCTGCCGCAGGTCAGGCACACGCCCTCCAGGCCGCACTCCCCGTACTGGGGGGCCAGGGCGGTTTTCCCCTCCTTTTGCAGCAGGGGCAGGGGATTTTCCGGCGCGGGCAGCACCTCCCACCGGGCGGCGGGGGCGGCGTCCTCCGCGGGGGCCTCCTGGGGGGCGATGCCCATTTTTTCCATCAGCGAGAAGAATTCCAGCCTCGCCATCAGGCGCCCGGCGGCCGGGTCGGTGGGGGCGGGCACATAGTCGGAAAGGCTGGTGTTCACCGGGGCGTCGGTGCGTATGGTGCCCAGCCAGCGGCTCAGGTATGCGCTCTCTTTCCCGGCGGCCAGCTTCTTCCGCTGCCCTTCCTTGATTTCCAGCTCGTCCAGGTGTTCGTAGATATAATCCAAATCATGGTATTTCTGAATCAGCTCCCCCGCGCCCTTGGGGCCAATGCCCGCCACGCCGGGGATATTGTCGGAGGAATCGCCCTGGATGGCCTTGATATCGATGAGCTGGGCCGGCTCCACGCCGTAATCCTCCCGGATTTTCGCCTCGTCGTACACCGTCACCTGGGGCTGCCCCATCTTGGTGGTGGCCAGGCGCACGGTGACGCCCCCGCCCACCAGCTGCAGGCTGTCCCGGTCGCCGGTGGCGATGACGCACTCGCTTCCCTCTTCCCGGCAGACCCGGGCGAAGGTGCCCAGAATATCGTCGGCCTCAAAGCCGTCGCACTCCACCAGCCGGTAGCCCAGCAGCTGCAGCAGCTCCTTTAAATAGGGAAGCTGCTGGGCCAGCTCCTCCGGCATGCCCTTCCGCTGGGCCTTGTACCCGGCGTAGGCCTTGTGGCGGAAGGTGGGGGCCTTCCGGTCGAAGGCGATGGCCACCGCATCCGGCGAAGCCTCGCCCTTCAGCCGCTGCAGCATGGTGAGGAAGCCGTAAATCCCGTTGGTGTACAGCCCCTCCTTGGTGGTGAGCAGGCGTATTCCGTAAAACGCCCGGTTCAATATACTGTTTCCGTCCAATACCAAAAGCTTCATGAATCCTTCTCTCCATTTCCTTCCGGGCAGGCTGAGGCGCTGCTTCAGCCGCCGCACTCTATATAAAGGGGATGAAAACGCTCTTTTGCCCTCCCGCGCGCCTCCGGCGGGGAAGCCGCGCACCGGCCGCGCGCCTCCGGTGGGGAAGCCGCGCTCCGGCCGCGCGCCTCCGGCGGGGAAGCCGCGCTCCGGCCGCATCCCGCGGCCCAGGGCTGGGCGGGGAACGCAGGCGGAAGGCCCGCGTTTTTGCCGCGGTTCTGGCAAGTTCCTCAGCGCCTCCGGCGGGGAATTTTGACCCGCGGCGCAGTCTTCTGCGGCTATTATATCACACCTTCTGTGGCCTGTCATTACCGCCGCGCCCCGCCGGGGCAGAAAATTGCCGCCCCTGTTTTTGCGGCGGGCAGGAAACGGGCGCCGGCGGCTATTTAAAGTAGGAGCGGAGCGCGTCGTGGTAGCAGTCTGCAATGCCCCGCAGCACATCCACCTGGGAAAACTCCTTCTGGTAAGCCAGGTTGATCTCCCGCATCATGGAAAGGTTTTCCACGGGCAGAACGGCGATTTCGCCGGTTTTCAGCTCGTTCAGGCAAACGCTTTTCGGCAGGATGGAAACCCCGAAGCCCTGGCGGATGAGCTCCTTGATGGTGGCGATGTTGTCCAGCTCCAGCACCACGTTGAAATCGTAAATGCTCAGGTTATTGCTTTCCAAATTTGCGGTGAACAGGTTCCGCGTGCCGGAATTCGGCAGCCGCAGGATCATCCGTTCCCGCTTTAGCTCGTTCAGCGTGACCATGTTCCGCCCTGCAAAGGGATGCCGGGCGGAAACGGCCAGCACCAGCGAATCTGTCCCCAAGGGGAGGTAGTGGATGCCCGGATCCGGGATTCTTCCCTCCACAACGGCCAAATCCACCTCATAGGATTTCAGCTTATTATAAAGATTTTTAATGGATCCAGTAATTATTTTAATGGTAACGTCGTCGTTCTGGTCGCAGTACATGGCCAGCGCCTCCGCAATGGGGTTGCTTTCCGCCGTGTGGGTCACCCCCACCGTAAGGTGAGAAACCAAACTGCGGCCGTCCTGCAGATCCTGCCGCAGGCCGTTGTACAGGCCCAGCATTTTTTTGGCGCATTTAATGACCGCCTCCCCCTCCCTGGTGACGATAATACCGCCGCTTTGGCGGTCGAAGAGGCATACGCCCAGCTCCTCCTCCAGAGCCTTGATGTGGTGGCTGACGGCGGGCTGCGTAATCGAAAGCTTTTTGGCCGCCGCGCCGAAGCTGCCGCACTCGTACACCTTCAGCAGGGAATACAGCTTTGTGTCCAGCATAAGCGCCTCCATAATAAAAAATTATCAGTAGAAATAAAATCTTTATTTTACATTATATCACAAACCCGCTATAATGGGGGAATCATTTAAATAGGAAAGGGAGGATTGCAATGGAGTGGAGAAGGGATACAGGCCGGTACGATTCCCTTGCCATGCAGCAGGCGCTACGGCTTTTCCGGCGGCGCCCGGTGCCGGAGGATCCGCCGTTTTGGCAGAAGGAGACGGAACCTGAGCCGGTACAGCAGGCGGCGGAGGGGGAAGGGGGCGCAGAGCCGTGACGCTGGCAGAGTACCTGAACAGCCAGTTTTCCGCCATGCAGGAGCTGGACTTCTTCCTTCGCATCCTGACGGCCTGCCTGTGCGGCGGCTGCATTGGGCTGGAGCGGAGCAAACGGCTGAAGGAAGCGGGAATCCGCACCCATGTGATTGTGTGCTGCGCCGCCGCGCTTTTGATGATTGTGTCAAAATACGGCTTCGCGGACCTTACCTCTGCCGCAGGCCAGGTGTTTTCCGGCACCAGGGGGGCCGACCCGGCCCGGGTGGCGGCCCAGGTGGTCAGCGGCATCAGCTTCCTGGGCGCGGGAATCATCTTCAAAAACGGCGGGGCTGTCAAGGGGCTTACCACGGCGGCGGGCATTTGGGCCACGGCGGGCATAGGGCTGGCCATTGGGGCCGGGATGTATGTGGTTGGGATTTTTACGGTGCTCACCGTTATTCTGCTGCAGCTTCTGATGCACCGTTTCCCCGTAGGGGCGGACGCGCTGGTGACAAGCCGCCTGCAGTTCACCGTAACTGTGGAAGCGGAAGAGGGGTTCCAGGAGAAGCTTGCCCAATATTTGAAAAAGCAGAGGGTTCAGGTGGTGGAAAGCAAAATATCCCGCTTGGAAAACGGCGGGGCAGATTACGACCTTACCGTCCGTTCTCCCCATGAGCTGGCCCTGGAAGAGCTCCGTTTCTTTCTGGAAGCGAGGGAGGTGGGCAGCGTCCACTGCGCGCCGGTTGGGTGAGGGCAGCTTTCCGCCGTGAGGAACCGCGCCCAAAGCGCCCCGCCAGCTTCCTGATAACCGCCTAGTTTCCCCAGACAGAAAACAGCCTGACAGGCCCGTCGCCTGTCAGGCTGCTCTTGTCTTTTTTGAAAGCGCGGCGGATTTATTTCAAATCCTTGTCAATGACCTTCTGGGCCCAGTCCACAACGGCCTTCACATCGGCGTCGGTGGGGCGTCCCTTTTTAAAGAGGGAACTCTTTACCGTTACGGCCTTCACGTCGGGCACCACATGCACGCCCTTGCCCTCCAGAGCCTTTGTGATGTCGTCCAGGCCGGAGGTGTTGCCGCTTCCGTTCAGAACATAAAAAGCGACGTTCTGCGCGCGGGCGGGGGTCAAATCCTTGCAGAAATGATCCACCGGGCCGGGCAGCTTGCCGTTCATTTCAACGCCCACAAACACAACCTTTTCGCCCTCGCAGGGGTAGGCGGGGGGGATTTGGTCGCACACGCACTGGTACACGCGGCCCAGCTCAGAAGCAATGGGCTGTACGGAACCGCTTTTGGAAAAATGCAGAGACTTCGCTTTCATGAAAATTTCCTCCAATATTCACATAATGCTTGAACGCCGGGGAGCTCCCGCGCTTATTCATAAAACCGGGAACACCATCCCAAAAATTCTCTTCCTTATCATTCTATCATGAAAATGTGAAGAATCGGTGATGGATTTTCTTTTTTTTGAAAAAATATACCCTGATATTTTGGTGATAATACATAATATGATCCCCGTGATTCCAGGGAAGAGGAACGATTTTCCAAATTTATCCATCTTTTCCTGAAAAAGGCGGGGTGAGAGCGCCTTTCGCCCCGCAGTCATGCGAAAAAATTTTTTCGCCGCATTGACAAGCCCTACAGGGTAGGGTAAGATTAGCCTTGGAAAGCATTCATAGACAAGCCGGGTGCCTGCGCGTATGCGCGGGATAATAGGGAAGCGGGTGAAAATCCCGCGCGGTCCCGCCGCTGTGAGAAGCTTCCGGCCGGAACGGTCACTGCGCGCTGCGCGGGAAGGCCCCGGCAGAAAGGGAAGCTTCGGGCGCTTACAGCGCCTTCCAGCCAGAAAACCTGCCCGGCTGTGTGAGCAAACGCTCCGCGGAGGACGGAAAGCGTGCCGGTACAGGGGGTTCCCTCTGCCTTTGTACGCCTGCGTCCTTTGGGCCGCAGGCTTTTTTTGTTTTTCAGGAAGGGGGAACCGCCTGTGCGGGAAATGGTGATAGAAAAAGACGGAAAGCCCATGCGCTGCGGCGTCACCACCGGGTCCTGCGCGGCGCTGGCGGCCCGGGCGGCGGCCAGCCTGCTGGCGGGCCGCCCCCTGGAAACCGTAAGTCTCACCGTGCCCAAGGGGGTCGCGGTGTCTGCCAGGGTGCTGGAAGCCCGCCTTTCCCAGGGGGAAGCCTCCTGCGCGGTGCGGAAGGACGCAGGCGACGATCCTGACATTACCGACGGCGTTCTGGTGTACGCGTCGGTGCGCCTGTCCTCCCAGCCCGGCATCCGGGTGGAGGGGGGCGAAGGGGTGGGGCGCGTCACCCTGCCGGGGCTGGACCAGCCCGTGGGGGCGGCGGCCATCAACCGGGTGCCCCGGCGCATGATCGCCCAGGCGGCCGCCCAGGCCCTGGAGGAGGGCGGCCTGGAGCCCAACGCCCTGGTGACGGTGTCTATCCCCGGCGGGGAACAGCTGGCCGCCAGAACCTTCAACCCCAGGCTGGGCATTGTGGGGGGGCTTTCCGTGCTGGGCACCACCGGCATTGTAGAGCCTATGAGCGACCAGGCCCTGGTGGCCACCATCCGGGCAGAGCTTTCGGTGCGCCGCGCCGCCGGGGAAAGCACGGCTGTGGCGGTGCCGGGCAACTACGGGGAGGCGTTCCTGCACTCCTTCCCCTCCCTGCGGGGGCTTTCCCCGGTGAAGTGCTCCAATTTCGTGGGGGATACCATCGATTTGGCCGCTTCCCTGGGATTTTCCGGCCTGCTTCTGGCAGGCCATGTGGGGAAATTTGTAAAGCTTGCCGCCGGGGTTATGAACACCCATTCCCGCTATGGGGACGGGCGCATGGAAATCCTGACCGCCCACGCCGCTTTGGCCGGGGCGGGCCGGGAGGATGCCGCCGCCCTCATGGCCTGCCCCACCACCGACGCGGCCCTCGCCCTTCTGCAGGAGAAGGGGCTGCTGCAGGCCGTGACCGCCTCCCTGCTGAGGGCTGCCGGCGCGGCGGTGGAACGGCGGGCCGCCGGCCGGCTGGAGGCCGGCCTCCTTTTCTACCATGACAAATACGGATTTCTCGGCATGACGCCCGCCGCGGGGCAGCTTCTGCACCGCCTTGGGCCGGAAGCCGGAAAGGAGTTCTCTTTATGAATCAGGAAATCAATCAGGAAGCCAAATCCACCGCCCCCGGCACGCTGTTCGGGGTAGGGGTGGGCCCGGGCGACCCAGAGCTTCTCACCATAAAAGCAATCCGCGTGCTGGAACGCTGCCCCGTGGTCGCTTACCCCAGAACACGGGGGGAAAACAGCCTGGCCCTGGACATTGTCCGCCGGGCCGGCGTGGATTTGGAAGGGAAGCGCCTGCTGCCGCTTCTGTTCCCCATGACGAAGGAGAAGGAGGCCCTGCGCCGGTACCACGACGAAGCGGCCGGGGCCGTCATGGCAGAGCTTCGGGCGGGCAGCGACGTGGCTATGCCCAGCCTGGGGGACGCCTCCCTCTACTCCACCTTCAGCTATGTGCTGGCCAGGGTGAAGAAGGCCGGCCTTCCGGTGCAGGTGGTGCCCGGGGTGCCCAGCTTCTGCGCGGCCGCCGCTTCCTTCGGCCGCAGCCTTACCGCTATGCGCCAGCCCCTTCACATTATTCCCGCCGGGTACGAGGGTTCGCTGCAGGCCTTGTCTCTGCCGGGCAGCAAGGTGGTTATGAAAAGCGGCCGCACCCTGCCGGAGCTGTGCGCCCGGCTGGACGAGCTGGGCCTTCTGGAGCGTTCCTCCCTGGCAGAAAACGTGGGCCTGCCCGGCGAGCGGATGGTGCCCGCCATGACCCGTGAAACCGAAAGCGCAGGCTACTTCACCACCGTCATGGTGTGGCCGGAGGAAAAGGAGGGGCAGCTGTGATCTATTTTGTAGGGGCGGGCAGCGGCGCGCCGGATTTGATCACCCTGCGGGGGGACAGGCTTCTGCGCCAGGCAGACTGCGTGGTTTACGCCGGCAGCCTGGTGAACCCCGCCCTGCTGGAGGCGTGCAGGCCGGACTGCGCCCTGTACGACAGCGCCCGCATGACGCTGGAGGAAATTGTGGAGGTCATGGTGCAGGCCGAAAAGAAGGGCGGCCTGTGCGTGCGCCTGCACACCGGCGACCCCTGCCTGTACGGGGCGATCCGGGAACAGATGGACGCCCTGGATGCAGCCGGGATTGCCTATGAGGTGGTGCCCGGGGTGAGCAGCTTCTGCGGGGCGGCCGCCGCCGCAAAGGCAGAGTACACCGTACCCGGGGTCAGCCAGACGGTCATTCTCACCCGCGTGGCCGGGCGCACCCCTGTGCCCGCCGGGCAGGAGCTTTCCGCGCTGGCCGCCCACCAGGCCTCTATGGTGCTGTTCCTCAGCGCCGGCCTTCTGGAAAAGGCCCAGCAGGAGCTTCTGGCCGGCGGCTACCCGGCCGAAACGCCGGCGGCCCTGGTGTACAAGGCAACCTGGCCGGAGGAAAAGGTGGTGCGCTGCACGGTGAGTACCCTTGCCGCTTCCGCCCGTGAGAACGGCATTGAAAAGACGGCCCTGGTGCTGGTGGGCCGTTTCCTGGGGGAGGAGGGGGAGCGCAGCCTGCTGTACCACCCCGCCTTCACCACCGGGTTCCGAAAGGGGCAGGAGCCATGAAGCTGGCCGCCATTGCCTTCACCGCCCGGGGCCTTCGCCTGGGGGAAGGGCTCATAGGCCGGCTGGAGCCCTTGGGGGTGCAGATGTCCCTGTGCGCCGGGTTTGGGGAACGCTCCTGTTCCGCCGCCCAGTGGACAGAGCAGGCCTTCGCCCAGGCGGACGCCCTGCTGTACCTGGGGGCCGCGGGAATCGCCGTCCGCTGCATTGCGCCTTTTTTGAAATCCAAGCTTTCTGACCCTGCCGTGCTGGTCATGGACGAAAACGGCCGGTACTGCATCTCCCTCCTCTCCGGCCATGCCGGGGGGGCCAACCGCCTGGCCGGGCAGGTGGCGGCCCTGTGCGGGGCCGAACCGGTAATCACCACCGCCACCGACGGCCGGGGCCTGTTTGCGGCGGATCAGTGGGCGGCGGAAAACGGCTGCGCCCTGCTGCCCAAGGGGGCCATCCGGCTGGTGTCGGGGGCTTTGCTGGCCGGGGAGGCGGTGGGCTTTTCCAGCGATTTTCCCCTGGAAGGGCCGCTGCCGCCCGGCTTTACCGCCAGCCCGCCCCCCGGCGCGCCCCGGGTATGGGTCACCTGCTGCGGGCGGGGGGACGGGCCCGCCTGCCTGCGGGTGGTGCCCAGGGCCGCCCTGCTGGGGGTGGGCTGCCGCCGCGGGGTCAGCGCCCAGGCCATTGAGCAGGCGCTGAAGGACTTTCTGGCTCTTCACCAGTGGGAGGAGGCCTCCCTGCGGGAGGTATGCACCATTGACGTGAAACGGGATGAAGCGGGCCTGCTGGAGTTCTGCCGCGCCCGCGGCCTTCCCCTTCGCTTCTTTTCCGCCGCCCAGCTGGCCGGGGCCCCCGGCAGCTTCCACGCCTCCCCGTTCGTGCAGTCTGCCGTAGGGGTAGACAACGTGTGCGAGCGCAGCGCGGTGCTGGGGGGCGGGCAGCTCCGGCTTCCCAAATTTTGTCAAAACGGCGTGACGCTGGCCCTGGCCCTGGCCCCGGTGCGGCTTACGCCCCCCAGGCCGCAGGCGCAGCCTGCCCGGCGCCCTGGGGCGAAGGTTACTTAAGATTTATATATTTTAAGAAAGGGAAATGTCCCATGAAGATTTACGCAGTAGGCCTGGGGCCGGGGGATCCGGCCGGGCTGACCCTGCGGGCCAGGCAGGCCTGCGGAGAAAGCGACGTATTGATTGGATATCAGGTATATATTGATTTGATCCGGAAGGAATTCCCCGACAAGCCCTGCCTTTCCACCCCTATGCGCAAAGAGCCAGAGCGGTGCCGCATGGCGGTGGAGGAGGCCCTCAAGGGCCGCACGGTGGCCCTGGTCTGCAGCGGGGACGCAGGGGTGTACGGCATGGCCTCCCTCCTGTATGAGGTGGCCCAGGAGTATCCGCCGGTGGAAATCGAGGTCGTTCCCGGGGTGACGGCCGCCCTCAGCGGGGCCGCCCTGCTGGGCGCGCCGCTGGCCCACGATTTCGCGGTGGTGAGCCTGAGCGACCTGCTCACCCCATGGGAGCAGATTGAGCGCCGTCTGGAAGCCGCCGCCCTGGCGGACTTCGCGCTGTGCCTCTACAACCCGGCCAGCCGCCACCGGCCGGACAACCTGCGCATGGCCTGCCAGATCCTTCTGCGGCACAAAGCGCCGGAAACGGCCTGCGGCATGGTGCGCAACGTGGGCCGGGAAGGCCAGTCTGCCCGGCTGCTTACCCTGGAAGAGCTGGCCGGGGCCCAGGCCGACATGTTCACCACCGTGTTTGTGGGCAGCAGCGCCACCCGCTGCCTGGGCGGGAAGCTGGTGACCCCCCGGGGCTACCGGACAGGGGCCCCCGGCGGGGAACGTTCCCGGTGAAGCGGGTCCTTTTGTTCGGCGGCACCGCCGAGGGCCGGGCCCTCTGCCGGCGCTGGGCCGCCCTGCCCGGCCTTGCCGTCACCGTGTGCGTGGCCACCAGCTACGGCCGGGAGCTGCTGGAAGGCCTCCCCTCCTCCCTGCAGGTGCTGGAGGGGAGGAAAAACCCGGAGGAAATCGCCGCCCTGCTGGAGGGGCAGCCCTGGGATCTGGCTGTGGACGCCACCCATCCCTTCGCCCTTGAGGTGAGCCGCACCCTGCGGGAGGCCTGCCAGGCCAGGGGGATCCCCTGCCTGCGCCTTCTTCGGGAAGAGCGGAGCTTCCCCGGCTGGCAGGACTGTGTCCTGGTGGAAAACGCCCGGGAAGCAGCCGGCTGGCTGGCGCAGCGGGAGGGGAACATCCTGCTCACCACCGGCGCGAAGGAGATGGACGTCTTCGCCGGGCTGCCCGGGTTTTCCCAGCGTGTATACGCCCGGGTGCTTCCCATGGCCCAGTCGGTGGAGCGGTGCGCGTCCCTGGGCCTGCCCAGGGGCCATATTCTGGCCCTGCAGGGCCCCTTCAGCCGCGCCCTGAACCGGGCGTTTCTGCAGGAGTACCGCATACGCTGGCTGGTGACCAAAGAGACAGGGGAAGCCGGGGGCTTCCCGGAAAAGCTGCTGGCTGCGGCGGACTGCGGCGCCGTGCCGGTGGTCATCCGCCGCCCGGCGGAGGAAGGGCTCCCCGCCGGGGAAATTTGCCGCATGGTAGAGGAGGGCTTGCAATGAAGCTGACATTGGTAGGGGCGGGGCCCGGTTCGCCCCGCTTTCTGACAGAGGAGGGCCGCCGGGCGCTGGAGCAGGCGGACTGCCTGATCGGCGCGCCCCGCCTGCTGGAGGGGGTGGAAAGCCGGGCCCCCCGGTTCCCCATGACGCGCCCGGAGGAGATTGCCTCTTTTCTGGAAGAGCACCGGGAATTTGCCGCCCCCTGCCTGCTGTTCAGCGGCGACACCGGCTTTTACAGCGGGGCGCGCTCCCTGCTGGCCCGGCTGAAGGGCTGGGAAACGTCCCTTGTGCCGGGCCTTTCCTCCCTGCAGTATTTTGCCGCCCGCTTGGGCTCGCCCTGGCAGGAATGGCGGCTGGTCAGCGCCCACGGCCTGGCCTGCGACCCAGTTCCGCCGGTGAGGAGGAACCGGTTCACCTTCTTCCTGACCGGCGGGGCTTCCAGCCCCGCCTCCCTGTGCCGGGCGCTGGCCGCCGCCGGGTTGGGGCAGCTGCGGGCCGCGGCGGGCGCCGACCTTTCCTACCCCCAGGAGGAAATCGCCCAGGGCCTTGTGCGGGAGCTGGCAGAGCGGGATTTTCCACCGCTGAGCGTCCTTTTGGTGGAAAACAGCGCCCCCTCGGCGCCCCTCACCCCCGGCGTGCCGGATGAGGAATTTCTGCGGGGAAAGGTGCCTATGACAAAGCGGGAGGTGCGCAGCCTGGCCCTCTGCAGCCTGGGCCTGCAGGAGGGCAGCGTGTTCTGGGACATTGGGGCCGGCACCGGCTCTGTGGCGGTGGAGGCGGCCCTGCTGGGCTGCGCCGTGTACGCGGTGGAGCAGAAGGACGAGGCCTGCGGGCTGATCCGGAGGAACGCGGAAAAATTCCATGTCTCCCTTCAGCTGCGGCAGGGCGCAGCCCCCCAGGCGTGCCGGGACCTGCCGGCCCCGGACGCCGCCTTTGTGGGGGGAAGCGGCGGCAGGCTGGAGGAAATTCTTCTCTGCCTGCTGGAAAAGAACCCGGCGGTGCGGGTGGCGGTTTCCGCCGTCACCGTGGAAACGCTGGCAGAGGCCTCCGCCCTGCTGGACCGGCTGGGCTTTTTGGAGGTCCGCCGGATTCAGGCGGCCGTTTCCCTGCTGATTCCCGCGGGCCGGTACCACCGCATGGAGGCCCAGAACCCGGTGTTCCTGCTGAGCGGAAGGGGGCCCGGGGCGTGAACCTTCCCAGAATCCTGGTGGCCGCCCCGGCCAGCGGCGGCGGAAAAACCACCCTCGCCTGCGGCCTGCTGCAGCTTCTGACAGAGCGCGGCCTGCGGCCCGCCGCCTTCAAGTGCGGGCCGGACTTTATCGATCCTCTTTTTCACCGGGAGATCATCGGCGCGGCCAGCGCCAACCTGGACCTGTTCTTCACCGGGGAAGAAACCGTCCGCGGCCTGATGCTGCGGGGCAGCGAGGGCTGCGGCATGGCGGTGCTGGAAGGGGTCATGGGGTACTACGACGGCCTGGGCGGCGTGAGCGAGCGGGCCGGCAGCTTTCATTTGGCCAGGGCCACCGGCACGCCGGCGGTGCTGGCGGTGGATGCCCGGGGCGCTTCCCTTTCCCTGGCGGCGCTGGTGAAGGGGTTTCTGGAATTCCGCCGTCCCAGCGGGATCCGGGCCCTGTTTTTGAACCGGTGCTCCCAGCCGCTGTTTTCCCTGCTGCGCCCTATGCTGGAGCAGGAGACGGGCCTGCCGGTGCTGGGCTATCTGCCCCCCAGCCCGGAGCTGGCCCTGGAAAGCCGCCACCTGGGCCTGGTGACCCCGCAGGATGCGGAGCGCCTGCGGGAAAAGCTGGGGAAGCTGGCCGCCCTGCTGCGCGGCACCCTGGATTTGGACCGGCTGCTGGAGCTGGCCGGGCAGGCTCCCCCGGTGGAGGGGGCGCTTCCCCGCGCCGCCTGCCTCACCGGGGACAGGCCGGTGCGCCTGGCGGTGGCCCGCGACAGGGCCTTCTGCTTTTATTATCAGGAAAGCCTTGCCCTGCTGGAAGAGCTGGGGGCGCAGCTGGTGCCGTTTTCTCCCTTGCGGGACGACGCCCTGCCCCAGGGGGTGCACGGTCTGTACCTGGGGGGCGGCTACCCGGAGCTTTGGGCAGAGCAGCTGGCCGGGAACAGCTCCATGCGCCGTTCCGTGCGGCAGGCCGTGGCCGCGGGCCTGCCCACCCTGGCGGAATGCGGCGGCTTTTTGTACCTGCACCGGGAGCTGGAGGATCGGGAGGGCCGCAGCTTCCCCATGGCGGGGGCGCTGCCCTTTCGCGCCTTCCCCGCCAGGGGAAAGCGCCGGTTCGGCTACGTGACCCTCACTGCCCGGCAGGATTGCCTTTTGTGCCCCAGGGGCGGGCAAATCCCGGCCCACGAATTCCATTACTGGGAAAGCGACTCCCCCGGGGAGGCTTTTACTGCGGAAAAGCCCCTGGGGGGCGGCTCCTGGGCCTGCGTCCACGCCGGCGGCTCGCTGTTCGCCGGGTTCCCGCACCTGTACCTGTACGGGGCTCCCGGCTTTGCGGAGGGTTTTGTCCGGCGAATGGCGGAATACCGGCAGCGGGGCTGAGGGCCGCATGGTTTCGATACAGAGTAAGGAGGATGATCCTAAATGAAGAATCCGGATTCGGTTCATGAGCTTCTGGCGGGGATCCGGCCTGCGGAGGAGGAGGCTGCCGCCGCCTGCCGCCGCCGCTGGGATTCCCTGGCCATGCCCCTGGGGGGCCTCGGCCTTCTGCAGGAGTCCGTGGCCCGTATGGCGGCCGCCTTGGGCGCGCCCCCGGCAGAGGGGTTCCGCCGGGCGGTGGGCGTGTTCTGCGCCGACAACGGCGTAGTGGCGGAGGGCGTCACCCAGACAGATTCCTCTGTGACGGCGGTGGTGGCCCGCAACCTGTGCCTGGGGCAGGGCTGCCTCAGCCACATGGCCCGGGCCGCCCGGGCGGACGTGTTCCCGGTGGATATGGGGATTCGGGACGCTTTTTCCCACCCCAGGCTCATTTCCAGGCGGATTCTGCCCGTCACCGGCAACATCGCCCAGGGGCCTGCCATGAGCCGCGCCCAGGCGGAGGAGGCCCTGCTGGCCGGCGCCCTGCTGGCGGGGGAATGGAAGCGCCAGGGGTACGCCCTGCTGGCGGCGGGAGAGATGGGCATCGGCAACACCACCACCGCCGCCGCCGTGCTGTGCGCCCTGCTGGGCCTGCCCCCGGAAAAGGCCGTGGGCCGCGGGGCGGGCCTCTCAGACCAGGGGCTGGCGCGGAAGCGGGAAGCGGTGCGCCGGGCGCTGGCGGTAAACCGGCCCGACCCGGCAGACCCGCTGGATGTGCTGAGCAAGGTGGGCGGCCTGGATATTGCGGGCATGGCCGGCCTGTTCCTGGGCGGCGCTTATTACCGGATTCTTGTGGCGGTGGACGGGCTCATCTCCGGCACCGCCGCCCTGTTGGCGGTTCGGCTTGCCCCGGCGGCGGGCGGCTTTCTGCTGGGCAGCCACTGCAGCGCAGAGCCGGCCGCCGGCGCGCTGATGGAGGCGCTGGGGCTGCCCGCCCCCCTGCAGGCCGGCATGCACCAGGGGGAGGGCACCGGCGCGGCGGCGCTGTTCCCTCTGCTGGACATGGCCCTGGCTGTGTACTGGGGCATGGGTACCTTTGAGGAAAACGGCATGGTCCCCTACCAGCCGCTGGGAGGCGGGGACGCATGAAGATCCTTCTTTACGGGGGAAGCGCCTGCGGAAAAAGCGCCCTGGCGGAAGCGCTGCTGCTGAAAAGCCCCGGCGAACCCCGCATTTACGCGGCCACCATGGAGCCCTGGGGCCCGGAAGCCCAGGAGCGCATCCGCCGCCACCGGGCCATGCGGGCGGAAAAGGGCTTTCAGACGGTGGAAGCCCAGCGGGGGCTGGAGTCCCTCGCCCTGCCCCAGGGCTGCGCCGTTTTGCTGGAATGCCTGGGGAATCTGGCGGCCAACGAGCTGTTTGCCCCCGGCGCCACCGGGGAAAGCGCCCTTCAGGCCATGCTGGCGGGGGTGCGCAGCCTGGCGCGCCGCGCAGAAACCCTGGTCATGGTGGGGAACGATGTGTTTGCCGACGGGGTCCCCTACCAGGGCGGCACCGCCGCCTACCTGCGCCTTTTGGCAGAGGCGCAGGCGCGTCTGGCGGCGGAGGCGGATGCGGTGGCCGAGGTGGTCTGCGGCATCCCTATCCTCCACAAGGGCTCGCTGGCCCTTCCCTGAAAGGAGATTTGTCCTATGCTGAACTCTCTGTTCATCGCTTTTTCCCTCTACTCCATCCTTCCCATGCCCAGGGCGGAGTGGAGCAAACGGAATATGCAGTACGCCCTGGCCTTCTTCCCGCTGGTGGGCCTTGTGGTGGGCGGGGTGCAGGCCCTGTGGCTTTTCCTGGGGGAACAGTGGGAGCTGGGGCCGCTGCTGCGGGGGGCCGGCGCTGCCCTCTGGCCCGCCCTCCTTTCCGGGGGGATCCACCTGGACGGCTTCTGCGACACCTGTGACGCCCTGGGAAGCCGCCAGACCCGGGAGAGAAAGCTGGAAATTTTAAAGGATTCCCATACCGGCGCGTTCGCCCTCATCGGCCTTGTCCTGTTCTTTACCGCCCTGACAGGTTTGGCCTCCGAGCTGCGCTGGTCCCCTGCGGCGGGGGCGGCGCTGGCCGCCTGCTTTGTGCTGAGCCGCGCCATGGGCGGCCTTTTTATTTTGACGCTGCCCTGCGCCAGGGGCGACGGGCTGGCCCGCACCTTCTCTGACGCGGCGGCGGGCCGCCGGTGCATCGCCGTGCTGTGGGCGGTTGTGCTGCTGGCGGCGGGAGCGGCGGCCCTGCTCTCGCCGCTCTGCGGGGCCGCCATGCTGGCGGCCTGGGGGCTGCTGTTCCTCTGGGCCCGGCGGAAAATCCTGCGGGAATTCGGCGGCGTTACCGGGGATTTGGCAGGCTGGAGCATTCAGCTGTGCGAGCTGATTTTGGCGGGGCTTCTTGTGGTTCTGCAAAAGAGTATGGGGGAGGGTTTGCTGTTATGATTTTGATGGTTGGCGGCGCGGGCCAGGGAATGTTCCCTTGCGCCCAGGCGCTGTTCGGCTTCCGGCCGGAGGACGCGGCCCCCGGCGGGCCTGTGTGGGACAACTTCCACCTGGCGGTGCGGGAATGCCTTCGCCGCGGGGAGGACACGGCCGCCCTGGTGGAGCAGGCTGCCCAAAAGGAGCTGATCCTCTGCCAGGAGGTGGGCTGCGGCATTGTCCCGGTGGAGCGGGAGGAACGCCTCTGGCGGGAAGAGGTGGGCCGGGCCTGCCAGCTTTTGGCCCGGCAGGCAGAAACGGTGGTGCGGGTCTCCTGCGGCCTGCCCCAGGTGCTGAAGGGGGAATTGCCATGACGGTGCTGCTTGCCCTTCCGGCCGGGTTTCTGCTGGATTTGCTCTTGGGCGACCCCCGCTGGATGCCCCACCCGGTGCGGTGGATGGGGGCGGCCATTGGGAAGCTGGAGCCGCCGCTGCGGCGCTGGTTCCCCCAGACCCCCAAGGGCAGGCGGGCTGCCGGCCTGGTGCTGGCGGTGCTGCTGCCCCTGGCCTCGTTTTTGCTGGCCTGGGGGGCGCTGGCCCTGTGCGGCATGGTCAGCCCCTGGCTTCGCTTCCTTCTGGAAGCCTTCTGGTGCTGGCAGGCGCTGGCCATGAAGGATTTGAAGGTGGAAAGCACCCTGGTGCAGCGCCAGGCAGAACAGGGCGACCTGCCCGCCGCCCGCCGCGCCGTGGCCAGGATTGTGGGCCGCGACACCCAGCGCCTCTCCCTGGAGGGCGTGGTCAAGGCCGCGGTGGAGACAGTGGCGGAAAACAGCTCCGACGGGGTAATAGCCCCCATGCTGTACCTGGCTTTGGGGGGCGCTCCTCTGGGCCTGTGCTACAAGGCGGTGAACACCCTGGACAGCATGGTGGGGTATAAAAATGACAAATACCTGGATTTCGGACGGTATTCCGCCAAACTGGACGATGTGTGGAACTTTGTCCCCTCCCGCCTGGCGGGGCTGTGTACGGTGGCCGGGGCCTTCCTGCTGGGGATGGACGGGAAAAACGCCTGGCGCATCTTCCTGCGGGACAGGAAAAAGCACCTGAGCCCCAACGCCGCCCAGACGGAATCCGCCTATGCGGGCGCCCTTGGCGTGCAGCTCCTGGGCGACGCCTGGTATTTTGGAAAGCTGGTGAAAAAGCAGCCTCTGGGGGATCCCGGCCGCCCGGTTCAGGCCCGGGACATTGCCAGGGCCAACCGCCTGCTGTACGCGTCCTCCACGCTGTTTCTCCTTCTGTGCCTGGGGGCCCGCGCCCTGATTCTCTTTTTGACGGGGAGGTTTTTCCTGTGAACTATTGCCACGGCGGCGACGTGCTCACCTACCGGGAGCAATACGGCCGCGATCCCCTTGATTTTTCCGCCAATATCAATCCCCTCGGCATGCCGCAGCCGGTGCAGGAGGCGGTGCGCCGCTCCGCCTCACGCTGCGCCCCTTACCCGGATCCCTGCTGCCGCACCCTCACCGCCGCCCTGGCGGAGAAGGAGGGGCTGCCCCCCAGCCAGGTGCTGGTGGGCAACGGGGCGGCCGACCTGATTTTCCGGCTGGCCTACGCCCTGCGGCCCAGGCGGGCGCTGCTGCTCTGTCCCGGCTTCGCCGAGTACGAGGCGGCCCTGCGGGCCGCCGGCTGCCAGTGCTCCTTTTTCCCCCTGCGGGAGGAGGAGGGCTTCCGCCTGGGGGAGGATTTCCTGCCCCTTCTGGAGGATCCCGGCGAGGTGGTGTTCCTGTGCAATCCCAACAATCCCACCGGGGAATGCATCCCCCGGCGGCTGCTGGAGCAGATCCTGGAAAAGTGCCAGCGGGCCGGGGCGCTCCTGGTGGTGGACGAGTGCTTCCGCAGCTTTCTGGACGAGCCGGACCAGTACACCATGAAGCCCTTTTTGCAGGGGAACCCGGGGCTTTTGCTGCTGGGGGCCTTCACCAAGCTGTACGCCATGGCGGGCCTGCGGCTGGGCTGGTGCTTCTGTTCTGACCGCGCCCTGCTGGACAAAATGGAGGCGGCCGCCCAGCCCTGGAGCGTTTCCACCCCCGCCATGGAGGCGGGCCTGGCGGCCTTAAAGGAGGACGCCTTTGTCCGCCGCAGCCGCGCCCTTGTGTCGGCGGAGCGGGAGCGCCTGCGGGCCGGGCTGGCGGCTGCGGGCATGAAGGTGTACGGCTCGCGGGCCAATTACCTGTTTTTCCGCTCTCCCCTGCCGGCCCTGGGGGAACGGATGAAGCGCCGGGGCGTCCTTCTGCGGGACTGCTCCAATTACCGGGGCCTTGGCCCTGGGTTTTACCGGGCCGCGGTGCGCCTGCCGGAAGAAAACAGCCGGCTGCTGGCCGCCCTGGCGGCCTGTTTGGCAGAGGAGGAGTGACGGTGTTATGGCGAAGGCAATCATGATCCAGGGGACGGCGTCCAACTCGGGGAAAAGCTTCCTGGCTGCGGCGCTGTGCCGTATTTTCCGCCAGGACGGCCTGCGGGCCGCCCCGTTTAAAAGCCAGAATATGGCGCTGAATTCCTTTATCACCGCGGAAGGGCTTGAGATGGGACGCGCCCAGGCCATGCAGGCGGAGGCCGCCGGGGTAGAGCCCTCAGTGCGCATGAACCCCATTCTGCTCAAGCCCACCAGCGACATGGGCAGCCAGGTGATTGTGAACGGGGAGGTGCGCGGCGTCATGCGGGCGGCGGACTATTTCCGGTATAAAAAGGAGCTGATCCCCGACATTCTCAAGGCCTACCGTTCCCTGGCGGAGGAGTACGACGTGATCGTGCTGGAAGGGGCCGGCAGCCCGGCGGAGATCAATTTGAAGCAGGACGATATTGTGAATATGGGCATGGCCAGAATGGCGGGGGCCCCGGTTCTGCTGGCGGGGGATATTGACCGGGGCGGGGTGTTCGCCAGCCTGTACGGCACTGCCGCCCTTCTGGCAGAGGAGGAACGATCCCTGCTGAAGGGAATGATCATCAATAAATTCCGCGGGGATCCGGAAATTCTCCGGCCCGGGCTGCGCCAGCTGGAAGAGCTCACCGGGAAGCCGGTGCTGGGGGTGGTGCCCATGCTGCCCCTCCGCCTGGAGGACGAGGACAGCCTTTCTGTCCAGCTGGAGCAGGGCGCGGGGAACGGCCCGGTGGACGTGGCCGTGCTGCGCTTCCCCCGCATTTCCAATTTTACAGATTTTCTCCCCCTGGAGCAGGAGCCGGCCTTCACGGTGCGGTACGTGCGCAGCCGGGCCGAGCTGGGCAGCCCCGACCTGGTGATCCTGCCCGGCACCAAAAACACCATGGGCGACCTTCTCTGGATGCGGCAGAACGGCCTGGAGGGCGCGGTGCTCCGCCTGGCGGGGGAGGGCGTTCCCGTGCTGGGGATCTGCGGCGGCTACCAGATGCTGGGGGAATGGCTGGAGGATCCGGAGGGCGTGGAGGAGGGGGGAACCCTGCGGGGAATGGGCCTGCTGCCCGTCCGCACCCGGTTCCTTCCTCAGAAAACGCGCACCCAGGCCCGGGGCGGCGCAGGGGAGCTGCCCGGCTTTTTCCGCTGCCTTTCCGGCCTGCCCCTTTCCGGCTACGAGATCCACATGGGCCGCACGGATTTTTCCGCCCCCGTTTCCCCCTTCTGCCGCCTTTCCCCCTTCGGGGAAGGGGAGAAGGAGGACGGGGCCTGCCTGGGGAACGTGTGCGGCACCTACCTGCACGGCCTGTTTGACAGCGGGGCCGCCCGTCCCCTGGCCCGCGCCCTGCTGGAGAAAAAGGGGATTGCCTGGCAGGAGGAGGACGGGCCTCAAAGCCTGGCCGCCTGGAAGGAGGAACAGTACGAGCTGCTGGCCGCCGGGGTGCGCCGCAGCCTTGACATGGAAGCCCTGTACCGGATTTTGAACGAAGGAGTGTGACTGCACAATGGCAGAGGAAAAAAACGCCGCCAAGGGAGCCGGGGATCTGCAGTATATCCGGCCCGGAGACATTGAGCGCAGAAGCTTTGCGATTATCACGGAGGAATTGGGGGACTTCCCCCTTCCCGCGGCCCATGCCCCTGTGGTAAAAAGGGTTATCCACACCACGGCGGATTTCGACTATGCCCGCAATCTGGCGTTTTCCCCGGATGCGGTGGAACGGGGCCTGGAAGCCCTGCGGGCCGGGGCCTGCCTTGTCACCGACACCAACATGGCCCTGGCCGGCGTGAGCAAGCCCGCCCTGCAAGCCCTGGGCTGCACGGCCCGCTGCTTTATGGCAGAGCCCGACGTGGCGGAGGAGGCCGGGCGGCGGGGCCTTACCAGGGCGGTTGTCTCTATGGAGCGCGCCGCCCGCCTGCCCGGCCCCCTCATTTTCGCCGTGGGCAACGCCCCCACCGCCCTGATCCGGCTCTGCGAGCTGATTCAGGAGGGGGCGGTCAGCCCGGCTTTGGTGGTGGGGGCCCCGGTGGGGTTTGTGAACGTGGTGGAGAGCAAGGAGCTGCTGCTCCGCACCCCGGCGCCCTACATCGCGGCCCTGGGCCGGAAGGGCGGCAGCACGGTGGCCGCCGCCGTCTGCAACGCCCTGCTGTACCAGGCCTGGGGCAGAAGGGTGTGACGCTCCCCCTTGCGCACAGGGGAAGGCTGTGGTACACTGTAGCAAAACGGCGCGCCTGAAAGGAGCTTTTGTTATGGGAAAAACAGTGGGAATTCTGTGTGCCAGCGACACCGAGCTCGCCCCCTTCCTTCCGCACCTGAAGCGGGAATGGAGCAGGGAACGGGCCATGCTGACCTTTTACGGGGGAGAACTGTGCGGGCGGAAGGCGGTCATGGTGTACAGCGGCGTCTGCAAGGTGAACGCCGCCGTGGCCGCTCAGCTGCTCATCGACGCCTTCGGCGCGGAGATCCTCCTCAACGCCGGGGTGGCGGGCGGCATGGCGGAGCAGGTCCGGCTGTTCGACACGGTGGTTTCTGAGGAGATTGCTTACCACGACGTGGCCGGGGATATTCTGACAGAGTTCCACCCCTGGATGAAATCTGTGTATTTCCCCGCCGATCCGGCGCTGCTGGCCGCGGCCCGGAAATGCGCCGCCTCGCTGGATCAGCCGGTTCTGTTCGGCAGGACGGTGACAGGCGAGCAGTTTATTGCGGAGGAAAACCGGGCGGAAATCAACCGGCGCTTTTCCCCGCTGGCCACCGATATGGAGTCAGGAGCGGTTGCCCACGTGTGCTATGTGAATCAAATCCCCTTCCTGGCGGTACGGTCCATTTCCGACACCGCCCAGCACAGCGGGGTGGGTACCTTTGAGGAAAACTGCGAGAGGGCGTCCGCCCTTTCGGCGCAGGTGGTGCTTCGCCTGCTGGAGCAGATGAACGCCGATGGCATATAACGGCATATAAAGGAAAGAGCCGGAGCAAATGCCCCGGCCCTTTGTCTTTTATTCCTCCAGGTGGAACAGGGCGTTCAGCACGGTCCAGCCCTGGGGGAAGGGGCGGGAAAGGTTCCACACCCCTATGCCCCGCAGCCCGAACTCCGCCGCCAGCCGCAGCTTGGCCCGGATGCTTCTGGCGTCCTCAAACCACACCTCCCGCTCCTGCCCCTCGTGCCGGTAGCGGAACCAGGGGGCCTGGGCCTCCTGGTCGTACAGGATTTCCTCCCCGTGGCTGCGGGCCAGGCGCACCGCCTCCACATTGGAGACGGAGCGGGCCCTGCCCCCGCCCAAGGGCCAGTCGTAGCCGTAGTTGGGCACCCCCATCAGAAGCTTTTCCCGCGGGATCCGCGCCGCTGCGTAGTCCAGCACCTCCCGCACCTTGTAAAGAGGGGCCACCGCCATGGGAGCGCCCAGGGCGTACCCCCATTCATAGGTCATCAGCAGCACCGCGTCCGCCGCTTCCCCAATGGCCCGGTAGTCCAGCCCCTCCACCAGCCTGCCGCCCGCGCCGTCGGCCGTCTTGGCCGCCACCGCCGCCCGCACCAGAAGGGCGGGGCCCAGCGCCTCCTTCAGCCGGCGCAGGAAGCGGGGGTATTTTTCCCGGTCCCGCTGGTACAGGTATTCAAAGTCAATATCCACCCCCGCATAGCCCTTCTGGGAAATCTCCTTCTGAATGTCCTGGATCAGGCTTTGCTGAAGCTCCGGGCTGTTCAGCACCAGGTGGGCGGTGCTGCTGTCAAAGCCGTCGGGCTCCCGCAGGTTGGAAACGCTCATGACGGCCGCCGTTCCCAGTGACCGGGCCTCCTCCAGAACGGCCTCGTCCGCCAGAGGGGCCAGGGTGCCGCCCCTGGTCAGCTCGTGGGTGAAGGGCAGCGCCTGGGTCATGTAGGGCAGCGCGGCGCGCAGAAGCTCCCGCGGGGTGGAGGGGTAGGCGTACCCGCTGGATTCTATGCGCCCCAGCTTGTTCTGCCGGTAGCGTATCACCAGCCGGTCCCCCGGGTAAAGGTACGGCTGCGCCGCCGCGCCCGGGTTGTTCCGGTACAGCTGCCGCAGGGAGATTCCGTACCGCCGGGCGATGCCGTACAGCGTTTCCCCCTTCTGCACCGTGTGCACCTGGGCCGGGAACAGCACCGCCAGGGCCTGCCCTGCCGCCAGGCCTTCGTTTTCCAGAACCCCGTTTTCCTGGCCCAGCCTTTTGGGCGAAACCCGGTACCGCCGGGCCACCGACGCCAGGGTTTCCCCCTGCTCTGCCACATGGATGATCATATCGCAACCCCTCCCATACGAGAATACACTCTATAAATATGCGCCGGGAAGCAGGGAAATTTGCGAAAAGGTTTGCTATTTGAAAAGAAAATCAGTACAATAGAAGGGAACCCGGCGGCGGGAGGCGCTTGTCCCCCCCGCCGGGAAAGCTGCAAAGCAGGAAAGAGAGGGGGAGGAGGCTTCGGTTATGGGCATTGCGTTTGAGATTTTCTGTGTGGTTTTCGGCCTTATCTGCATGGGGGCGGGCGTCTTCATCCTGAAAACCCCTTACGAAAAGCTGGCGGCAAACCTGTCGCAGGAAAAGTCGAAACGGAACCTGCGCGCCAGGGGGATTATCATTATTGTCTGCGGCGCGCTTCTGGTCATCATCCAAATCATCAGCTGGATCGTAAAGCCGTAGCCCTGCGGCCGCCGTACGGAATCCCGGGCCCGCCCTGCGCGGCCGGGGTTCTTTTTTCTTTTTGGGCGCTTTTTTCACAGAACAGTCACATTTTTCCGTTACAATATAAAAAAACGAAGGGACCGCGCGCTTTGCCAGGGCCGCGCCGCCCCGGCGGAGCAGGAGGAGAAGCATGTACCAGATCCTTGTGGTGGACGACGAAGAAAATATCCGGAACCTCATCAAGAAATACGCCGTGTTCGAGGGCAATGTGGTGTTCGAGGCGGAAAACGGCATGCAGGCGGTGAATATGTGCCGGGAACACCCCGACGATTACGACATTATCATTATGGACGTGATGATGCCGGAGCTGGACGGCTTTTCCGCGGTGAAGGAGCTGCGGAAATACTGCCAGGCGCCGGTTCTCATGCTCTCGGCCCGGGGGGAGGAATACGACAAAATCCACGGCTTTGAGCTGGGGGTGGATGACTATGTGGTGAAGCCCTTTTCCCCCAAAGAGCTGATGATGCGGGTGAACGCCATCCTGAAGCGGGTGCGCCCCACCCCCCAGGAGCCCGCCAAGGAGATTGTGCGCTTTGAAGGGCTTACCATCGACTTTACCGGCCGCATTGTCACCGTGGACGGCCAAAAGGCAGAGCTTTCCCCCAAAGAGTACGACCTGCTGTTCTACATGGTGAACAACCGGAACATCGCCCTCACCAGGGAAAAACTCATCACCAACGTGTGGGGCTACGATTTTTACGGGGACGACCGCACCCTGGACACCCACATCAAGCTTTTGCGGAAGAGCCTGGGCCCTTACAGCAAATTTATTGTAACGCTTCGCGGCGTGGGGTACCGTTTTGAGGCGTAGGGAGGGCCGGCAGGGGAGCATCAAGTGGCGCATCTTCGGCAGCTTCGCCCTGTTCACGGCGGTCATTCTGGCCCTGCTGTGGATTTTCCAGGTGGTTTTGCTGGATCCCTTTTACAAGGCTATCAAGGTACATGAAATCAAAACCTCCGCCCACACCATCTGCCAGGAGATCAACAGCGAGGGCCTGCAGAAAAACCTGCAGCGGGTGGCGCTGGAAAACCAGATCTGCTGCATCATCAGCGACTCCCGCGGCAACCGGATTTACTCGGAAAACGCCACGCCCAACTGCGTCATTCACCGCCTTTCCAACTGGAATTTGGCGGTGGTCTATATGGTTACGATGGACAACGGCGGCTCGTACTTTGAACGGTTTCCCCAGGAGCCCTACCAGCCGGTGATGATTCTGGAGGATAATTCCGCCTACACCCGCCAGGAAGAATCCTTTGAAAGCATGATTTTCGCCCAGATTGTCACACGCAGCGACGGCCAGCAGCTTATGGTGCTCATGAATTCCACCATTTCGCCGGTGGGCGCGACGGTGGACACCCTTCGCATACAGCTTCTCACCGTCTCGGTGGTCATGCTTCTGCTGGGCCTTCTGCTGGCGCTGCTGCTTTCCCGGAAGATTGGGCGGCCCATCGAGTCCCTGAACTCTGCGGCGAAGGTCCTGGCCACCGGCAACTACAACGCCCAGTTCAACGGCGAGGGCTACCAGGAGGTGCAGGAGCTTTCTGACACGCTGAATTACGCCGCCCGGGAGCTTTCCAAGGTGGAAACGCTCCAGCGGGATCTCATCGCCAACATCTCCCACGATCTGCGCACCCCCCTCACCCTCATTACCGGGTACGCAGAGGTCATGCGGGATCTTCCGGGGGAAAATACGCCGGAGAACGTGCAGATCATCATCGACGAGGCCACCCGCCTGACCACCCTGGTAAACGACGTGCTGGATCTTTCCAAGCTGCAGTCGGGGGCCGTCACCCTGGAACGGAGCGAATTCAACCTGACCCAAAGCGTGCGCAGCATTCTCACCCGCTACAGCAAGCTCACCGACTACCACATTACCTTCCAGGCGGAACGGGACGTCTGGGTGAACGCGGACGAGCTGAAAATTTCTCAGGTGGTGTACAACCTGGTGAACAACGCCCTCACCTACACCGGCGAGGACAAGCGGGTTCTGCTCCGGCAGGAGGAGGAGGGCGGCAAGGTGCGCATTTCGGTCACCGACACCGGCGAGGGGATTCCCCAGGATAAGCTGAACGATATTTGGGAACGCTATTACAAGGTGGACAAGGCCCACAAGCGCGCCCAAATGGGCACCGGCCTGGGGCTTTCCATTGTGAAAATGGTGCTGGACATGCACGGCGGCAAGTACGGCGTGCGCAGCCAGGAGGGGGTGGGCTCCACCTTCTGGTTCGAGCTGGACGGCATCCCCGCCGCAGGCCGCGAGCAGGCCCCCGGCCCACGTTGACAAAGCGGAAAATCTCCCGTATAATGGAAAAGTATCATGGCCTGCGGCGCGCCGGTTTGCCCCGCCGCAGGCAGGAGTATGGAGTGCGCCCTGCGGGGCGCGGAAAGGCGTGAAGGAAATGAGCGAAGGTTGCAGCCACGATTGTGGGAATTGCAGCGAAAACTGCGCGGAGCGTCAGAGAAAGCCGGAGGACTTCCTGGAAAAGCCCCACGCAATGAGCAGTATCAAAAAAGTGATCGGCGTGGTCAGCGGAAAGGGCGGCGTGGGCAAAAGCCTGGTAACCTCCCTGATGGCGGTGGCTATGAACCGGCGGGGAGCCCACACGGCGATTTTGGATGCGGACATTACCGGCCCCTCCATTCCCAAGGCGTTCGGCATTCACCAGAAGGCCATGGGGAACGAGCTGGGCCTGCTGCCTGTAAAGACGAAAACAGGCGTTGACATTATGTCGGTAAATCTTCTGCTGGACGACGAGTGCGCGCCGGTGGTGTGGCGCGGGCCCATCATCGCCAACACGGTGAAGCAGTTCTGGACGGATGTGATCTGGAACGACGTGGATTACATGTTTGTGGACATGCCCCCCGGCACCGGCGACGTGCCCCTCACCGTGTTCCAGAGCATTCCCCTGGACGGGATTATTGTGGTGACCTCCCCCCAGGAGCTGGTTTCCATGATTGTGGCCAAGGCGGTCAACATGGCCCAGATGATGGACGTGCCCATCATCGGCATTGTGGAGAACATGAGCTATGTGAAGTGCCCCGACTGCGGCCGTGAGCTTCGCGTGTTCGGCGAAAGCCATGTGGAAGAAATTGCCGCCAAGTACGGCCTCACGCTGCTGGGCCGCCTGCCCCTTGACCCCGAGGTGGCCAAGAACTGCGACGCGGGCCTGGTGGAGCTGTGCCACACCGAAGGGCTGGAAAAGGCCGCCGACGCGGTGGAAGCCCTGGAAGCGAAGCAGAAGTAAGCCCCGCCCGGTACGGGCCTGCATAAAAAAGACCCCGGCTGCCCGCAGTTTTCTGCGGCGGCCGGGGTTTTTGCCGTTATGCCTGTTCTGTGCGGCGCTCTGGGGAAGAGTAGGAGATGATCATGACGGCCTCCTCATCCCCCAGGTTTTTGGCGTTGTGAAGAACGCCTGCGGGGAACAGCCCCCCGCTTACAGCAGGGCGAGAAAGTCCTCGTGAAGCAGGCGCTTCACCTGTTCAAAATCGCCGGTTTCCGGGCACTGCACCGCCACCACCAGCCCCTTTTCCGGCAGTACGGTGGAAACCTGCCCGAAGGCCCCGTCTGCCCGGTAGCTGCCCGGGTAGGGAGAAAGCCAGAACTGGTAGCCGTACCCGCAGCTCCACACGTCGCCGGGGTTGCCGGTGTCAATCTGCTTTCGGGTGGCCTCGCGCACCCAGCCGGCCGGCACCACCTGCTCCCCCTGCCAGCGGCCGCCGGCCAGGTACAGCTGGCCCAGCTTCATCATTTCGGTCAGCCGCAGGAACATGCCGCCTCCGCCGTTGGGGTGGCCCTGGGGGTCATGCTCCCACACAGGGTAGCCCTGGCCCAGCCTGGAAAAGAGACGCTCGTACAGGTACTGGCCCAGGCGCACGCCGGCGGCCTTTTCCACCATGTACCCGGCCAAAATGCTGTCTGCCGTGGAGTAGCAGAAGCGCTGCCCCGGCTGCTCTGTCACCGGGCGCGAGAGCATGTAGGCCATGTAGTCCGGCGCTCCCTCCCCGCCGCGCCGCTCCTCCGACATCAGGTAGGATTTTCCGAAGCCGCTGGACATGGTGAGCAGGCAGCGCAGGGTAATCTGCAGCAGTGCGGGCGGGGGGGCCTTGGGCAGCTTTTCCGGGAAAAAGTCTGCCAGCCGGTCCTCCAGGCGCAGAATCCCTTCCTCCACGGCCAGACCCACGGCGGTGGCGGTGTAGCTTTTGGTGTGGGAATAGATGTTCCGGGGCAGGTCGGGGGTGAAGCGGTGCTCCAGCAGCACTTTTTTCTCGTCGGCCACCGCTATGCCCTCTATGGCCAGCCCCCGCTGCTCCGCTTCCCGAACAAATTCCCGGAACCGCTGTTCCAAATTCATAGGAAATCCTCCTCTCTCTTGTTTACCAAATATCCCCGCGGCCTTCCAGATCCAGAAAGCCGTAGCAGGGCGTGGTTTCCTTCTGCCGGGCCCAGGCCCGGTCGCCGTAAGAAAAATGCCACCATTCCCCCTCATAGTTCACAAAGCCGCGCCGGGTGAGAAAATGGTACAGCAGCCGCCTGTTTTCCAGGGCGGCCTGGCCCGCTTCGTCCTGGGGGTGATCCTCCAGGAACCGGGTGGCGGCCCGGGGGGAAAAGTCGTCAAAGCCGGTTCCCATGGGCACCGGCTCCCCCTGGCGGCAGAGGGTTAAGTCCACCGCCCCGCCGGTGGTGTGGGGGGCGGGGCGCAGGAAGTCCCGGCGGGGCAGGGCCACAAAGCCGTCGATGGCCTCCGCCAGCTGCTGCTCGGTGTAGTCTGGGTGCTGCTTTCGCAGCCTTTCCCGGAATTCGTCGTACAGGGCCTGCTGCACCGCCAGGGGGCGCAGGCTGTCGTACACCAGAAGAGACCACCCGGGGGGGCAGGGCTTCCGCCGCCTGCACCAGCATGGCGGCCGCTGTTTTCCGCAGCCAGCAGCGCGCCGGGGCGTGGGGAACGCCACGGCTGCGGTACGAGGCGGCGTACTGCAGCCGGGGGCTTGCGCCGGTCAGGTCCACCAAAGGCTCGCCGCACTCCTGGGGCGACGGCACCGGCACGTTTTCGTCAAACCGGGGCGGGGGGATGGGAAGCCTGCGCAGGGCCTGAAAATCATCCACGGGCGGCCCCCCTCAGCCCCGCGAAATGGGCGGCGATGACCCGGTCGCACCAGGCGTCGAAGGAGGGATCCTCCTTCTGCAGTTCCCGGTGGGCCTGCAGGTACTCCCAGCAGCGGGCCACGCCCTGGTCGTAGCGCACCTGGGCGCAGAAGCCGGGAACCAGGCGCTTGATCTTGCTGTTGTCGAACACCACGGAATTGGCCTTGTCCCCCAGAAGGGAGCCCAGCAGCTCCGGGTTGAAGGCGGCCAGAAAATCGCTGGAAATGTGTACCAGGTTCGGCTTTACCCCAATGGTGCGGCCAATAATCTCGTAGGCCTGGTTCCAGGTAAGGGTTTCGTCGCTGGTAATGTGAACCGCCTCCCCCAGGGCGTGGGGGTTGCCCATCAGCCCGCAGAAGGCTTTGGCAAAGTCGGTGTGGAAGGTGAAGGTCCACAGGGAAAGGCCGTCCCCGTGAACAATAACGGGCTTGCCCTCCTGCATGCGGCGGATCACCTGCCAGCTGCCGTTTTTGCCGTGCAGCGCCACCGGGATGGAGCGTTCGCAGTAGGTGTGGCTGGGGCGCACAATGGTGACGGGGAAGCCGAAGCCCCGGTAAGCCTCCATCAGCAGCTCTTCACAGGCGATTTTGTCCCGGGAATACTGCCAGTAAGGGTTGCACAGGGGGGTGCTCTCCGTAATTTTGTAATGCGAGGCAGGCTTCTGGTAGGCGGAGGCGGAGCTGATGAAAATATACTGGCCGCACCGGCCGCGGAACAGCTCCAAATCCCGCTGAATGTGCAGGGGGGTGAAGGCGATGAAATCCGCCACCACGTCGAATTCCCGCCCCTCCAGGGCCGCTTTCATGGCGTCAGGGTCGCTGCAGTCGGCCTGGATCAGCTCCATGCCCTCCGGGGCCGGGCGGCTGCCCCGGTTCATCAGGGCGACCTGCCAGCCCAGCTCCTGGGCCAGGGCCGCGCAGGCCGAGCTTATGGTTCCGGTTCCGCCCAAAAATAATACTTTCATTTTGCTTGCACGCTCCCAACTTTTGAGATATAATATAGTACATGAAATGTGACAAAATGGTAAGATTTCTCTGTTGTGGATCTTATCATATCTGGGCAGGATAATCCAGAATAATTTTTTTAATTTTGCAATAAGCTTATGTGAAATCTTCCGCAGGGCGGGGATGGACAAGGAAAGGGGAAGAGGGCGATGCTGAAAGGGCTCTCAGGCGTTCAAATTATTGTATGGGATCTGCTGATTGTGGCGGTGTGGCACATTGTGGTCTTTGTGGCCTGCATCAAGCTGCCGCCCTCCTATTTTGACGAAAGGAAGCCCAGGTTCCGCCCGCGGGATTGGGAGCGGGGCGGCCGGTGGTACAAGGACACCCTGAAAATCAATGTGTGGAAGGATAAAATCCCCCAGTTTTCCACCAAGGACGGCTTTTCCAAGGAGCATTTGACCGACCTTTCCCTGGAATACCTGAACCAGTTTATCATGGAAACCTGCCGGGGCGAGTGGATGCACCTTTCCGGCGCCCTGTGCGCGGTGTTCCTGCTCCTTATCAATCCCATCGGCTTCGGCCTGCTGGCCGCCTTCCTCACCCTGCTGGGCAACCTGCCCTTCGCGGCGGTGCAGCGGTACAACCGGTTCCGCCTGCAGACCGTGCGCAAGCGCCGCCTGCGCACCCAGAAGGGCGAGGGCATGGAAACGGCTGCCGCCTGCGTGTGAAGCCTGAAATCCGCCTCCCCGCGGCCTGGCCGCGGGGAGGTTTTTCATGCCTGGAAGAGAAAGGAGGGGGCGCGTTGTATTTGGAAACAGAGCGCTGCCGGGTGCGTCCCCTGCGGCAGGAGGATGCAGGGGCCTTGGGAAAGATCTTGGCTGACCCCTGCGTGATGCGCTTTTTGGAGCCGCCCTTTTCCCAGGAGCAGACCGCCCGCTTCGTAGCCCAATGCCTTCAGGCCAGCCCGCCGCCCATCCACACCGTCCTTCTGCGGGGGGAAGAAAAGGCGGCGGGTTACCTGATCTTTCACCCTTACAGGGGGCGGGACTGGGAGCTGGGCTGGGTACTGGGGCGGGAGCTCTGGGGCCGCGGCCTGGCGGGGGAACTTACCAGGGCGGTTTCTGCCCGCGCCAGGCGGGAGGGAATTCCCGCCCTGGTGCTGGAATGTGTGCCGGAGCAGGCCGCGACACGCCGCCTGGCGGAAAAACACGGTTTCCGCCTGCAGGGAAGGGAAGGGGACCTTCTGGTGTACCGGCTGCCCCTTGCAGGGAAAGAATCCCCGTAACCCATTGCGGTTTTCGCCAGAAAACGGTATAATGTTCCTATCTGCTTCACCCCTTCGCCGGACGAATGAAGGCGCGGACAGGCCCCGCGAAACCGTGCGGCCCCTGCCCGCCGGGGACTGATTTTATGACAGGAGGAAAGAAAACCATGAAGCTTTTTATCAGCTCTGACATTGAGGGCACCGCAGGCATCTGCACCTGGGACGAAACCGAGCCCGGTTCCAAGCTGTACGAATATTTTTCCGCCCAAATGACCCGCGAGGTGCGCGGCGCCTGCCGGGGCGCCCAGGAAGCCGGCGTGCAGGAGGTTGTGGTGAAGGACGCCCACGACACCGCCCGCAACATCATCCCGGAAGAGCTGCCCGAGGGCGTGCGCATCCTGCGCGGCTGGACCGGCGGCCCCGCCTCTATGATGGCCGGGCTTGACGCAAGCTTCGGCGCCGCAGCCATGACCGGCTACCACAGCGGCTGCGCGGTCAACGGCAACCCCCTTTCCCACACCATGAACCTGCAGAATGAGTACATTAAAATCAACGGGGAGCTGGCCAGCGAGTTCCGCATCAACGCCTACTACGCCGGGTACCTGGGGGTGCCGGTGGTGTTTGTCAGCGGCGACAAGGCCCTGTGCGAAAGCGCCAGGGCTATTTGCCCCAACATCACCGCCGTGGCGGTGAGCGAGGGCATGGGCGGCGCTTCCCTCTCCCTGCAGCCGGCAGAGGCCGTGAAGCGCATCCGCGCCGGCATGGCAGAGGCCCTGCGGAAGGATGTGTCCCAGTGCAAGGTGGTTCTGCCCGCCAGCTTCCAGGTGGAGGTGCGCTACCGGGAGCACAAGGCGGCCTTCCGCAATTCCTTCTACCCGGGGGCCAAGGCGGTGGACGATAAGACCGTCGTGTTTTCTTCCGGCGATTACATGGATGTGCTGAAATTCTTCATGTTCTGCCTGTAACCGGAAAGCTTCCGAAAACCAGCAAGCGGCTCCCCGCAGCGCGGGGGGGCCGCTTTTTCAGCTTTTTTCCCTTTCATTCCCAGGCGGGAAGCTCCTCTTTCAGAAGCCCTGCCAGGGACAGGCGCCGGTGGCCCGCCCGGCCGGTGACGGTTTCCGCGTGGAGCATAGAACTGATGATCGCTTCCTCCACCGCCCCCGCTGCCGCGCGGAACATCAGGTTGATGTTCTTTTCCGCCAAAACGGGGAAGTCGATGACGTCCCGCTCCTCCTGGTGGCGGATCCGGTGGGCGGTGGTGAAGCCCAGCACCACCTCGCCGCTGCCGTTGCCAATGTGGCCCCCGGTGCGGGCAATGCCCACCGAGGCCCGCCTGCACAGCCGCTTCAGCTGCCGTTCACTCAGGGGCACGTCCGTGGCCAGAATGCTGATGATGGAGCCCAGGTCCTCCTCCATGGCCAGGTCCGCCGCCAGGCGGGGGCCCACAGGGCGGCCGCACACAATCAGGTCTGCCAGCGAACCGAAGTTGCTCAGCACCAGGGCCCCCAGGCAGTAGGTTCTGCCGCCGAATTCCAGCAGGCGCGAGGCAGAGCCTATGCCCCCCTTCAGCTGGTAGCAGCTCATGCCCCGGCCTGCGCCCACCGCCCCCTCCGCAAAGCTGGGGGAAGCCGCCGCCAGGGCCTCGCGCACGTCCTGCCCGGTGACGTGCAGGCCCCGGATGTCGTTCAGGTAGCCGTCGTTGCACTCCATCACCACCGGGTTCACGGTACCGGTGTCCACCCCGATTTCCGGGTTCTGCTCCAGCATGTACTTCACCAGCTCAGAGGAAACGTCCCCCACGCTGAGTGTGTTGGTGAGAAGGATGGGCGTTTCCAGCGTGCCCAGCTCCTCCACCTGAATGCTGCCGGTACTTTTCCCGAAGCCGTTGATCACATGGACGGCGGCGGTGACCTTCTCCCGGAACAGGTTGCCCCCGTGGGGAAGAACGGCGGTCACCCCCGTCTGCACCGGGCCGCTGCTCAGCGTCTTGTGGCCCACCAGCACGCCGGGCACGTCGGTGATTTGATTTTTCGGGCCTTTTGGAAAATGGTCGAAGGAAAGGGTGGTTCCCATAGCGTCCGCTCCTTTTGCTGTGTGTTTTTATCATGATACCGCAGGAGGGCGGCCTTGTAAAGGGGAGACAAAAGAGACAAAATTTTCCGTCTGATTGGAAAATTCCCGTGTGTTTGACAGAATCGCTTCCTTTCCCGGCAAAAAGAATTGCAATTGAAAATCCTCCGTTTATACTGAAAAGAGACGCTGTATACGAGGAGGGATTACGGTTGATACGATTGATTGCGGTGGATTTGGACGGCACCCTGCTGGACGACGACCACATGACGGTGCCGGAGCGCTCCCGGCAGGCGCTGCGCCGGGCGGCGGAGCAGGGGGTGCAGCTGGCCATCTGCAGCGGGCGCACCCTGGCGCTTCTGCAGAACGTGCTGGCCCAGGTGCCCCAGATCCGCTACGCGGTGGTTTCCAACGGGGCGGCCGCGGCGGACACAGCCACAGGGGAACGGCTGTTTTGCCAGCCCTTTCCGCAGGAAAAGGCCCAGGAAATTCTGAAGATCCTGCAGGAGTACCCGGAGGTGACGGTGGAATCCTATGCGGACGGGGAGTCCTGGGTTCAGGAAAAGCACCTGCCCATCCTGCAGGAATGGGCCAGGACCAACGGGTTCTGGCGCCACTTCCTTACCAGGGTGCACGTGGTGCAGAACCTGGCGGAGGAGCTGCGCCGCCGCCAGGTAGAGAAAATCACCGTTTCCAATATGCCGCCCCGCCGGAAGGAGGAGATCCTGCGGCGGGTGGGGGCGGGGGACGACCTCTCCGTTTCCTCCTCGGTGGAAAATTATATGGAGCTGAACTTCCGGGGCGTCAATAAGGGCCTGGGCCTGGCCAGCCTGTGCCAGCGCCTGGGCATTGCCCGGGAGGAGGTGATGGCCGTGGGCGACGGGGACAACGACTTTGACATGATGGACTGGGCCGGGTATTCGGTGGCCATGAAGAACGGCCTGCCCGAGACGAAGGCCCATGCACGGTATGAGACGGAGGAAATCAACAGCCGGGGCGGCCTGGGCATTGCCGTAGAGCGCTTTGTGCTGGAGCCCGGCCGCCTTCCCCCGGATGATTCCGCTTTGGCCCTGGCCATGGCAGAGTATGAGCAGGGCTGCCCCCGGCGCATCCATCACCTGATGAAGGTGTACGCCTACGCCGGGGTGATCGCCCGGGGCGAGGGCTTCCCCCAGCCCCTGCGGCGTGTGGTGGAGGCGGCCGCCCTGGTACACGACATCGGCATCCGCCCGGCGCTGGAAAAGTACGGCTCTGACGCAGGCCCCCTGCAGGAGACGGAGGGCCCCGCCCCCGCCCGGCGGATGCTTTCCCGCCTTGGCTACGGGCTTGACGTGGTGGAGCGGGTGGCCTGGCTGGTGGGCCGCCACCATTCCTATGAAAATATCCAGGGGGACGACTGGCAGGCGCTGGCAGAGGCGGATTTCCTGGTGAACATTGGGGAAAACGGCCTGGGGGCGGCCGAAGTCGCCTCCCTTCGGGAAAAAATCTTCCGCACCAAAACAGGCCTGGCCCTGCTGGACCGCCTGTACGGGGCGCTGTAAACATACGCCGGGCCCGCTTCTGTGCCATGCACAAAGGCGGGCCCCATCTTTTTCGGTGACAGCCGCCGCGCCAGGGTGTATAATGGAGGAAAAACGGGAAGCGGGGAGGAAACGTATGAAACCAACCATGAAAGCGCTTGTCTGCCGGGAAGGCGGCAGGCTGGAACTGACCGAGCGCCCGTCGCCCCGGCTGCAGGAGCCGGGGGACGCCATTGTGCAGGTGACGCTTTCCACGATATGCACCAGCGACCTGCACATCATGCACGGGGCCGTTCCCCGGGCAAAGCCGGGTGTGGTGCTGGGCCATGAGTTTGTGGGCCGGGTGGTGCAGGCGGGCAGCGGGGTGAAAACCCTGCGCCCCGGCGACCGGGCGGCGGCCAACTGCATCACCTTCTGCGGGGAATGCTGGTTCTGCCGCCGGGGGTACATCAACAACTGCGTCCGCGGCGGCTGGGAGCTTGGCTGCCGCATCGACGGCTGCCAGGCGGAGTATGTGCGGGTTCCTTACGCCGACATGGGCCTCACCAGGATCCCGGAGGGCGTGTCCGACGAACAGGCCCTGTTCCTGGGGGATATCCTCTCCAGCGGGTACTTTGGGGCAGAGCTGTGCCAGCTGCAGCCGGGGGATTCCGCCGCGGTGATCGGGGCGGGGCCGGTGGGGCTGTGCGCCATGGCGTGCGCCCGCCTGTTCGGCGCATCCAAAATCATCGCCCTGGACGTGGACGAAAGCCGCCTGGCCCTGGCCTGTTCCCTGGGGCTGGCAGACGAGCTTGTGAACCCGGAAAGGCAGGACCCGGAGCAGGCGGTGCGCGCTGCCACAGAGGGCCGGGGCGCCGACGGCGTGGTGGAGGCCGCGGGCGGCTCCACCAGCTTTGAGACGGCCTGGCGCATCGCCCGGCCCAACGGGGTGGTGGCCCTGGTGGCCATGTACGAGGAGGATCAGTGCCTGCCCCTGCCCTCCATGTATGGAAAAAATCTGACCTTCAAGACAGGAGGGGTGGACGCCGTCCACTGCGCCAGGCTGATGGAGCTCATCCGTTCCGGCCGGCTGGACGTGAGCTTCCTCATTACCCACAAAGCGCCCCTCAACGACATTTTGGAGGGCTACCGGGTCTTTGAAGCCAGAGAGGACGGCTGCCTGAAATGGGCCGTCACCCCCTGGGAGGAGAGGTGACCCATGGCGCGGGGGAAAAACCAAAAGCGGAAGCTTCTGGTGCTGCTGGAGTACCTGCGCAGGCAGAGCGACGAGGAGCATCCCGTTTCCATGGAGGATTTGCTGGCCGAGCTGGAACGGTTCGGCATCACCGCAGAGCGGAAAAGCATCTACGACGACCTGGATACCCTGCGGGAGTTCGGGGTGGACGTGGTGAAGGCCGGTGTGCCGGTGCGGGGCTACTTTTTGGGAAGCCGCGAGTTCGAGCTGGCAGAGCTGAAGCTTCTGGTGGACGCGGTGCAGTCCTCCCGCTTTCTGACAGAGGGGAAGTCCCGGGCGCTGATCCACAAAATGGAGGGCCTGGCCAGCCAGTGGCAGGCCAAATCCCTGCAAAGGCAGGTTCATGTGGCCAACCGGGTAAAAACCATGAACGAGAGTATCTATTATAATATTGACACCATCCACGCGGCCATCTCGCAGGAAAAGAAGGTGGCCTTCCGGTATTTTGAGTGGGTGGTGAGCTTCCAGGGGGATTCCTGCCGGGAAAAGCGCTTCCGGCACGGCGGGCAGGAATACCGGGTGAGCCCCTGGGCGCTGACCTGGGACAACGAAAATTATTACCTCATCGGCTACGACGGCGCTTCCCGCCAGGGGAAGCATTACCGGGTAGACAAGATGGAGGGCCTGCGGGTGCTGGAGGAAAAGCGCGAAGGGCAGGAAAGCTTCCGGAATTTCGACATGGCCCAGTACAGCAAGGCGGTGTTCGGCATGTTCGGCGGCAAGCCCCAGCGGGTAGAGCTTTGCTTTGCCGATTCCCTGATTGGCCCGGTGTCAGACCGCTTCGGCAAAGACATCAACATCCGCCGGGAAGAGGGCGGGCGCTTTTCCTTTTCCGCCCAGGTGGCGGTGAGCCCCCAGTTTTTCGGTTGGCTGGCCGGGTTCGGGAAGGACGCCCGGCTTCTCGCCCCAGAGCCTGTGGCCCTGCAGTACCGGCAATGGCTTCAGGAGACGCTGCAGGCCATGGGCGGAAGCCTCCCGGAAGAAACGGGCGGCGCGCAGGGAGAAACGCAGGGGAATGACGAAACCGTATAGGAGTACGCTGCTGTGCAGCAATTACCGTTGCCCCCGGCCCTTGTTCACTAAGGGTATTAATGAAATCGACAAATCGGAATTCAAGGAGGAAACGATTATGTTCCTTGTCAGCATAGATAAAGGCGATTTTTCTTTTCAGACAGCAGATGATGTACTAAGCTTTGTGCAGACAGCGGTACAGGAAAATAGTGAAATATGGATTAGAGGGGAACAGTCAAATCCCTATATGGCGGTCTGCATCATTGGGGAATATGCGGCGATTACCTAATTTGAAAATGACACAGGCGATATGTGGTTGTCCTATAATGATGAAACCCAAGAGGAAGCGTCTTTTATGGCTGCCGGGGAAGAATGGGAGCCTGACGTTAGCGCAGTCATTCGTTTAAGCAGCGCGTTCTCTTGCATGAGGGAATTTTGCGCCATGCTTGAAAAGCCGTCCTGCATTCAGTGGCAAGAGTTGTAGCTTCCCATTTATTTCGGCAGCCTGGCGATCCAATCCTCCTCCGATTGCAGGACGGCAAACAAAAAAGCGCCCCTTCCGAAAAAGGGCGCTCTTCCAGCAGCCAAAGACAAAACCTGTCTGTGGTATTTCTGTAGTCAAAAAAAGAAAGCGCAGCACAAGAGCACCGGCTCTACTGTGCTGTGCTTTTTCTCTATTGAGAAGCACTAATAAAATGATACCCGCTATAAGCATAGGCAGCATGACAAAATAAAAAACTGAGCCCGGAACGCGAACTGCGTCCAGGCTCAGCCTGGTGGTGGACCTGGAGGGATTCGAACCCTTGACCTCTCGGATGCGAACCGAACGCTCTCCCAGCTGAGCTACAGGCCCGGATAACGCCGCTTCTCAGCGACGCCATTTATTATAGCACGCTGTGTGCAGAAATGCAACAACAATTTTCGCGCTGCTTCTGAAAATTTTCTGCTGGGGCTACGCGCCGGCAGGCGCGTCCCGGTGAAGGATGGAAACCTGCAGGCCGGCCATAACGTCCAGGGCTTTCTCGTGCAGGGCCGGATCGTGGGAGGCGGTGCAGGCGGCGTCCACCAGGATTTCCGCCTCGGGCTGGGCGGTGCGGGCCAGCACCGCGTTGGAGATGACGCAGATATTGCTCACTACGCCCGCCAGCTCAATGGAGGAAAAGGGATGCTCCTGCAGGTAGGCAAACAGTTCCCCGCTGCCGAACACAGGCTTGCGGAACATAGGGCAGCCCTCCAGAAGGGGTCGCACCCGCCCGTACAGCTGCCAGCCCTCCGTCCCCTCCAGGCAGTGGGGAACCGGCAGCTTCTTTCCCTCCTGGGTTTCCGGGTAATTGGGGCCGTGGGTGTCCATGGTGTACACCACCTGGTCGCCGGCACGGCGGTACGCCGTGATTTTGGCGCAAATATTCTCTTCCAGAGCCGCCGCCTGGGGGAACCCCAGCGCGCCGCTGACAAAATCGTTTTGATAGTCTACCACAATCAAGAGTTTTTTCACCGCGCAGCACACTCCTTTTTCTATATTATACAGCAGTCCGCGCCGTTTTTCCATACCAAATGTAAACCGGCAGAAAAAGCCGCCGGAGGCGGAAAGCCGTCCGGCGGCAGGGCAGGCCCGCGCCGGTGCAGGCGCAGGCTAGTAGGCAGAGGTAAGGCTGCCGGGCACAAAGGCGGGGCGCTGGGGCTCCAGCTCCCGTTCCAGGAAGGAGGCCCCCATGCTGAGGGACGAAATGAGAAGCAGGTACAGCATGGCCGTCTGCACCCAGAAGATGGTCACATCCGTAACCCCATGGGCCAGCACGGCGGCGGTGGCTGAAAAGGCCAGCACATTCACGCTGCGGCCGATGTTGTTCTGAAAGCGCAGGCGCAGCAGCCTGGCCTGGGTGAAGCCGTAAAAAGCGAACACGCCCATACCGATGAGGCCAAAATTCAGGAGGCCGTCCAGAAGAAGATTGTGGCTGTGGAAGGTAATGTAACCCCCATATTTGGGGCCTACAATCCGGTAGGCCGCCGCTCCCTGCCCCAGAAGGGGATGCTCCAGGATTCCCAGCAGGGAGGTTTTCCATATGGAAAACCTCTGGCCCCAGGCCACGTCAATGGACTCTACCCGCGGGAACAGCACCGGGAAACAGAGCGCCAGCAGGGCGCAGGCCCCTGCCGCAAGCACCACAAACAGCGCCAGCCGGCGGCGGTGCTGCAGGGCCAGGAACACCAGCACGCCAAAGCAGGCGGCGGCCGCCGAGGAAAGGCTGGCCGTCAGGTACAGACCCAAAAGGTTCGCCCCCGCGGCCGCCAGGTACCACTTGCGGGCGGGCCGGTTGGTAAAGCACCGGTACAGGCAGACCAGCAGCATCAGTTCCACCACCGCCCCATAGTAGTTGGCGTTGGAAAAGGTGGAGACAGGGCGGTATTCCGGCGCGCTGGGCAGCATCCAAAGCTTCTGCGCCAGGGCAGCCGCCGCGCAGCCCACGCTGCACAGGCAGGCGGCGTCCAGCGCTTTGGCAAACAGCGCCCTTGTCATTACGCTGCGCACATAAAATCCGCAAATTACCACCGCGTACAAAATCAAAGAGACCAGCAGGCCCCACAGGTTGTTATACATAGCTGCCACAAAGAAGGGCACCAGCAAAAAACCGAGCAGAACCCGCGTATACAGGGAAGCAAAGGCCTTTTGCCTCCGCTCATAATCGATCATGGTCACAACGGCCAGCACGCTGCACACTGCCGTTGTCACATAGAACGGCAAAAAAATGGAAACCGTCAGGCAAAGCACCGCCAGGGCGTCCGCCTTTTCCCTCGTACCCAGGTACTGGGCGCGAAGCTTCCGTAATCCTTCCGCCGTAACAACCACTCCTTTCAGAGAAAGCTGCCGCTTGCGTTTCTGGTTTGGATCAAGATTTGACACAGGTATTCATTATACTGGAGAACCATAGCGCGGCACAAGATTGAAAAAACAGGAATTTATCCTCCTCCTTTCCCTCATTTTTATGAAGATCATCCAAGCGTTTCCACAAATTTCCAGTGAAACATCGTATTCGCTTAAACTTTTTGCAGGAAAAAACAGGAATGAATTTATAAAAAATGGACAAGACTGAATCCATAGACTGTATCATATAATAAAATTGTGTGGGAACCGTTTCAAAGATGTTAAAAAATTTCTGTTCCAAGCAGCGGTATCCGGAGGAAAAGGGGGAAACAGGATGAAAAAAGGAGAAAGCGGAGACACCAGGCAGATGGACGCCGTCCGCTTCCTGCCGGACTGCCTGCGGGGGCTCACAGAGGAACAGGTGCGCGCCCGGCTGGAGCAGGGGCTTTACCTGGGGGAAAACGGCAGCCTGGGAACCGGGAAGCGGAAGCGCGCCGCCCCCTTCCTCCCGCAGCTCTGGCTTCTCTCCCTTGCTTCCGCGGCGTTTCTTCTGGCTTCGGGCGCTTCCTGGGCGGCGGCGCTGCCCCTGGCGGCGCCGCTGGCCTGCTTTCTCCTCAGCCGGGCTTCCGCCCTGGCGGTGAGGCTTGCGGGGCGGCGCATCCGGCAGGAGGACGCGCCCGTGCAGGTGGTGCGGGAGGGATGCGCCTCTTTTCTTCCCGCCGCCGGGCTGGTGCTGGACGACATTGTTCTGCTGGAAAGCGGCAGCCGTGTGCGGGCGGGCTGTGTGATCCGCACCGGCCTGTGCCAGGCGGACGAGTCCTCCCTCACCGGGGAGAGCGTCCCCGTTCGGAAAAGGAAAGGGGACAGGCTGGCAGCGGGCAGCCTGCTGGTCAGCGGGCGGGTGCGCGCCCAGACGGATCGGACGGGGGAGGGCGGGGATCCGCCCGCCGGGGAGAAAGAAAAGGGCGGGGCGGAAGCCTCCCCGGCAGCGGAAGGGCTCCGGCACATTGGGACGGCAGCGGCGGCCTTTTTTCTGCTGGCCGGCGTCTTTTCCCTTTGCCAGCGGATGCTTTTCCCCGACAGCTTCCCGGCCCAGGCGGCCGCGGCTGCCTGGGCCCTTGCCGGAGCCCTGCCCCAGGGGCTGGCGCTGCTTGCGTGCCTGGCTGAGACGCTGCTCGCCTTCCGGCTGGCCGCCGGGGGCGTGCTGGCGCAGGAGCCCGGCCAGGCGCAGGCCCTGGCCGGGGCCCAGGTGCTTTGCCTGGACAAAACGGGCGTTCTCACCCAGGGGGAGCTGGAGCTGGAGGGCTTCGTGCCGCTGGCCCCTGCTCCGCAGAAGGAGCTTTCCTGCGCGGCGGCCGCCCTGACCCCCCTCTGCCGCCGCGACGCCGCAGCGGCCCTGCAGGCGGGCGGGCCGCCTGCGCCTGGGTGGGCGGCAGAGCAGAGCGCCGCCTTCTCTGCCGTTCGGGGCTGGTGCGGCGCTTTCTTTCCCGGGCGGGGCAGCTATATTCTGGGGGAGGCAGGGCGGATCCTCTCCGGCCGTCGGAGCCGGCTGGAGGAAAAGGCGGCCCGGTACGAGGCGCAGGGCTTCCAGGTGTTCCTGCTGGCCCGTTCCCCCCAGCCGCTTTCCGGAAGAGATCTGCCCGCCGGGCTGCTGCCGCTGGCCCTTGTCCTCCTGCGGGAAAAGCTGCGGGAGGGCGCTGCGGAAACGCTTTCCTGCTTTGCCGCCCGCGGCACGGCGGTAAAAATTGTCTCAGGGGACCGCGCGGCGGCGGCAGTTCTGGCCGCCAAAAGGGCGGGGCTGCCTGGGGCGGAAAACAGCGCGGATCTTTCCGCCCTGGCCACAGAGGAGGCCGTAGAGGAGGCGGCGGGCCGGTATACGGTTTTCGGCTCTGCCGCCCCCTGGCAGAAGCAGGCACTGGTGAGGGCCTGGAGGAAGAAGGGCCTGCGGACGGCCGTTGTGGGGGACGGGGACAACGACGCTCCGGCGCTGGCGGAAGGCGGCTGCGCCGCCGCCATGGCCTGCGGGAGCGGCGCGGCGCGGGACAAGGCCGGGCTTCTTCTGCGGGGGCCCGGCCTGGGCGGCCTGCTTCGCGCCGCAGAGGCCGGGCGGCGGGCCTACTGGCAGGTACGGCGGCCCGCCGCCCTGTTTTTGGCAAACGGCCTGTTTTCCGCCGTGGCCGCCCTCTGCGCCCTGGCCCTTCCCCAGGCGGCCGTCCCCTCCCCTGCCCAGCTTGCCCTGGCAGGCCTGTTCACCGTGTGGATTCCCGCACTGGCGCTGGCCCTGGCCCCCTGCCCGGATTCCCCGCCGGAGGATTTCCTGCCCGGCGTTTTGTGGGAAGCCCTGCCGGGGGGAATTTCCATGGCGGCGGGCCAGCTGGCGCTTCTTTCCGTCTCCCGTTTTCTGGGCCTGTCCCATGGGCAGGGGGAAGAACTGGCCATGATGCTGCAGATCGTTTCCGGCCTTCTGGTTCTGTTCCATTTAGGCCGCCCCCTTTCCTCCCTGCGGGCGGCCCTGTGCCTTTGCCTGGGGGCTCTGGCGCTTCTCACCGCGGCGCTGTTCCCCTCCCTTTTCTTTCCCGCGCCTTTCACCCTGCCCATGGCGCTGGCCCTGCCCCTTCTGCTCGCCTTTTCCGCCGCCGCCTGCGGCTGCGCCTACGCCCTGGCGGGTCGGGTCAGGGGCCGCGGCCTGCGGGAGGGCGCAGCCCCTGCGCGCACCAAAAACCCGCCTGCTTGAACAGGCGGGTTTTTCTCAGGCGGGGAAAGGGCTGTCACTGGATGTAGGAGGCGTCGGCATAGCCTACCATGTCGTTGTACCCCACCACATACCAGCCCTGCCATTCCCCGTACACCGTCACCGCAGCCCCCTTGGGGATCTGCGTGACCACAGGGGCGTCCAGGCTGGGGCGCTTGCGCAGGTTCAGGGGGCTTTCCTTGGTGACGACCACAGCGCAGCGGGGGGCTTCCACCTGGCGGATGAAGGGGATCCCGAAATAGATGGTCAGGCCCTCTACCAGGTTTTCCGCAATCTCCTCCACATGGCTCCGGATCCAATCGGCGCCCTCGCTGTTGTCGTGGTACTCTGTTTCCACCAGCACGGCGGGGGCGTTCGTTTTGGTGACCTCCACCAGGGTAGTGGTGGGAAGAGGGCGCACGCTGTCAGGGTGAAGGGCGATTTTCCGGTAGTTTTCCGCCAAAACCTCCGCGGCGCGCCTGCCCGCCGCGCTGTAGGGGTAATAATACATGTCGGTTCCGTACAGCTTCCCGCTCAGGTGCTCCGGCGCCGCGTTGGAATGCAGCGCCAGGTGCAGGTCGTAGTACCCGGCGTTGGAATCCCGGATAGCCTGGCCTACGCTGGTGCCGATGGTATTCCGGGAAAACTGGATGCCGTTGGCCCGCAGCCAGGGCTCCATGGCGTCCGCCACCTGGTTCATATACTGCTGCTCATCCCCGCCCCCCACATACTTGTTGTAGGGCTGAAGGGAAGGGCTCAAAAAGATTCTCGGCATGGGAAAAATCCTCCTATTCTCTCGTTCGCATACTGTGGCCCGGGGGTCATGCCCCGCCCAAGATCTCCTGGAAGAACTCCCCGCTCGGCGTGCCGGGGGGACGGCGCCACCGCCCCAGGCCGTACAGGCATTCCGCATCCCGGGTAATATAATTTATGCGGCTTTCGCAGGTTAGGGTACAGCGGAAGCCCAGGCTGCGGATGATTTCCGGCTCTGTCTCGCTGACGGCCCCAAAGGGGTACACAAAGCAGGAGGGAGCCCGGCCCAGGTGATCCTCCATTTTTTTCTGCATCCTCATCAAATCCTCTGACAAAAGGGCGGCGTAGGCCTCGCTGCTCTCCCCCGCCAGCTTTTTGGTTCCCAGCCGCTGCCCGCCGCTGCCGTGCAGGTTGTAGGTGTGGTTTTGAAATTCCACCAGCCCGCTCTCCTGCATCTCTGCCATTTGGTCCCAGGTAATGTGGGAATAGGGCGCGTGTTCGTCCTTCGTCTCGCTGTACTGGTCGGTGTAGTAGCCGATGGGCGCAACGACAAGCTTCATCTGGTATTTCTGCGCCAGCGGATAGGCGTACAGGTAATTGTTGTAATAGCCGTCGTCAAAGGTGAGCAGCACGGGCTTTTCCGGCAGCCCGGCCTTTCCGTCCACATAGTCCAGCAGGTCCTGAATGTGCAGGGCGGTGTAGCCCTGTTCCTGCAGGTAAGCCATGTCGCTTTCCAGAATCTCGGGGCTTATGACATAATCCCCCTGCAGGGCCTCGTCCCGCAGAAGGCCGTGGTACATAATTACCGGCAGAGGCGTTCCCTCCCGGGCGGGGGCGGCGGCCTCCACAGCCCCGGCGCCCTTCAGCAGCCCGCCCGCCGCGCACCCCAGGGCCAGCGCCGCCGCAGCGGCCAGCACCCATTTTTTCAGCCGTACCGACGTGTACATTCCCATTCCCCCCTTTCCACACTTATATGCCGGGCGTTCTGAATTATGCCCCGGAAAAACGGGGCGGGAAGATGATTATTTTATGCGCATATAATGGATATTTCTTAGGGGAAATCCTGGATTTTTCTGATTATATCCCGGTTTTCAGCGGTGATTCTCCAAATCATCCGTCTGTTTTGCTCTTTTTTATCAAGAGAGCGCCTGAATTTCTGGAAAGATCACGGGATTTTTTCAAATTATCTCTTGTGATCTATGATAAACTGTGCTATTATATACTCATAATTTAACCAAAAGAGGGTGCTGCAATTGTCTCTCTGCAATATGAAGGAATTGCTCTCGGCGGTAAAGGGGACCAACCGGGCGGTTGGCTCTTTCAGCGTGGGGAGCATGGAGATGGTGATGGGCGCCGTGCGGGCGGCGGAGGAAACCGGCACGCCCATCATTTTACAGGTGGCGGAGGTGCGCCTGCCCTACTCGCCCCTGGCCCTTCTCGGGCCCATGATGGTGGGGGCGGCCAGGGCCGCCAGGGTGCCGGTAGCGGTCCACCTGGACCACGGCCTCACGCAGGAGGTGCTCCGCCAGGCGCTGGAGCTCGGCTTCACCTCTGTGATGTTCGACGGTTCCAAGCTGCCGCTGGAGGAGAACATCCGCAGGACGAAGGAGGCCGCCGCCCTGGCCGCCTCTTACGGCGCTTCTGTGGAAGCGGAGCTGGGCCGGGTGGGCGGCAGCGAGGACGGCACAGAGAAAAACGCCTGCGTGTGCACCGACCCGGCTGAGGCGGAGCGCTTCCAGCAGGAAACCGGGGTAGACGCCCTGGCGGTGGCCATCGGCAACGCCCACGGCAACTACAGGGCGGCCCCCCAGCTGCGGTTCGACGTGCTGGCCCAGGTGGCGGCGCGGGTGGAAGCCCCGCTGGTGCTGCACGGGGGCACCGGCATTACCCCGGCAGATTTCCAGCGGTGCGCGGAAAACGGCATCTGCAAAATCAACATTGCCACCGCCAGCTTTGACGCCCTCACGGCGGGGGCGGCCCGCTACCTGAAGCAGGAGGGGGAAGCCGCCGGGTTCTTCGGCCTTACCGCCGCCATGGAGCAGGCGGTGTATGAAAACGTGCTGCGCCACATCCATATTTTCAACCATGAAAGCCTTTGAATCGAAAGGGGAGCAAGGGAAATGAAGTACATAGAATTTGACCAAAGCAGGCCGATGGACATGGTTCTGCTGGGCCGGGCCGCCATTGACCTGAACCCGGTGGACTATTTCCAGACATTGGCCGAGAGCACTACCTTTAAAAAATACCTGGGCGGTTCCCCCGCCAACATTGCGGTGGGGCTTTCGCGCCTGGGGAAGAAATGCGGCTTTTTCTGCCGCGTCTCCGACGACCGGTTCGGCGACTTTGTGCTGGACGTGTTCGGCGCGGAGGGGGTGGACTGCTCCCGCATCCGCCGGTGCACCAACGGGGAAAAGCTGGGCCTTACCTTCACAGAGATTTTGAGCGAGGACGAGAGCAGCATCCTCATGTACCGGAACCAGATCGCCGACCTTTCCCTGGATCCGGCCGACATTGACGAGGAGTACATCAAAAACGCCAAGGCCCTGCTGATTTCCGGCACGGCCCTGGCCCAGAGCCCCTCCCGTGAGGCCGCCCTCAAGGCTGTCTGCCTGGCCCGGCGCACCAACACCCCTGTGGTGTTCGACATTGACTACCGGGCCTACAACTGGAAGAGCAAGGACGAAATGAGCATTTATTATTCCATGGCCGCCAGGGAAGCGGACATCATCCTGGGCTCCCGGGAGGAATACGACCTGACGGAAAGCCTCATCCGCCCCGGCATGACAGACCAGGAATCCGCCGCCTACTGGCAGGGCCAGAACGCCAAGATTGTGGTGATCAAGCACGGCAAGCAGGGCTCCACCGCCTACACCCGGGACGGGGCCAGCTACAACATCAAGCCCTTCCCCATCCACGCGCTGAAATCCTTCGGCGGCGGCGACGGCTATGCCTCCGCCTTCCTGTACGGCGTGCTGGAGGGCTGGGAGATGATCGACTGCCTGGAATTCGGCAGCGCCTCGGCCTCCCTGCTGGTGGCCAGCCACGGGTGCAGCCCCGACATGCCGTCGGTGGAGAAAATCCGGGCGTACATTGCCGAGTGCAAGGAAAAATACGGCGAAATGGTAGCGCGGGGATAACGCGAAGGGGGAAATGAAAATGGGAACGATACGGATGACGGTGGGCCAGGCGCTGGTCCGCTTCCTGGACCAGCAGTACGTGTGCATGGACGGGGAGGAAACCAAGTTTGTGGAAGGGATTTTCACCGTGTTCGGCCACGGCATTGTGTGCGGGCTGGGCCAGGCGCTGGACGAAAACCCCGGCGGCCTGAAGGTGTTTCAGGGGAAGAACGAGCAGGGCATGGCCCACGTGGCCGCGGCCTTTGCCAAGCAGAACGACCGGAAAAAGATCATCGCCTGCGCCTCCTCCATCGGCCCGGGGGCGGCCAACATGGTGACGGCGGCGGCCTGCGCCACCGTGAACAACATCCCCCTGCTGCTGCTGCCCGGCGACGCCTTCTCTACCCGCCAGCCCGACCCGGTGCTGCAGCAGATTGAGCAGCCCTCCTGCCTGGGGGTCACCACCAACGACGCCTTCCGCCCGGTGTGCAAGTACTGGGACCGGGTCGCCCGGCCAGAGCAGCTGATGACCGCCATGCTCAGCGCCATGCGGGTGCTCACCGACCCGGCAGAGACGGGGGCCGTGTGCATTGCCCTTCCTCAGGACGTGGAGGGCGAAAGCTGGGACTTCCCGGACTATTTCTTCCAGAAGCGGGTGCACCGCATCACCCGGCCCGTCCCGGTGGAGGAAGAGCTGGAGGACGTGGCGGCGCTTGTCCGCAGCAGCAAAAAGCCGCTGGTCATCTGCGGCGGCGGCGTGAAATATTCGCTGGCGGGCCAGGTGCTGGAGGACTTCTGCGCCGAGTTCCACATTCCCTTTGCCGAAACCCAGGCCGGCAAATCCGCCTGCCGTTCCAGCTCCCCCTACAATGTGGGCGGCGTGGGCGTTACCGGCAACCTTTCCGCCAACCTGCTGGCGGAGGAGGCGGATCTGATCCTCGCCGTGGGCTCCCGCATGAGCGACTTCACCACCGGTTCCAAGGCGCAGTTCAAGAACCCCGGCGTGAAGGTGGCCTCCATCAACCTTTCCCGGTTCCACGCGTACAAGTGGGACGCGGTGAAGGCGGTGGGCGACGCCAAGGCAACGCTGCTGGCCCTGGGGGAAAAGCTGCGGAAAACAGGCTACCGGAGCGCTTACACCGACGAAATCCAGAACGCCAAGGCGGCTTGGGCCAAGGAGATGGACTTCCTGCGGAATTACGCCTACACCGGCAAGGACTTCAAGCCCCTGATTGAGGCCAGGAACCCGGCCACCATAGAGGAATTCATTCAGCTTACCGGCAGCGCCATGACCCAGGTGGCGGCTATCTGCGCCATTCGCGAGACCATCAGCCCCGACGCCATTGTCACCGGCGCGTCGGGCAGCCTTCCGGGCGACCTGCAGCGCATGTGGACCACCGACGCGCGGGACTCTTACCACATGGAGTACGGCTACTCCTGCATGGGGTACGAGATCGCCGCGGCCCTGGGCGCCAAGCTGGCCGAGCCGGAGCGGGAATGCTATGCCATGCTGGGCGACGGCAGCTACCTGATGCTCCACTCCGAGCTGGTTACCGCCATTCAGGAGGGGAAAAAGATCAACCTGCTGGTCTTTGACAACTGCGGCTTCGGCTGCATCAACAACCTGCAGATGAGCAACGGCATCGGCAGCCTGGCCACCGAGTTCCGCTTCCGCAGCGAGGACGGCGGCCTGAACGGGGGGCTCATCCCCATTAACTTTGCCAAGTGCGCCTCCGGCTACGGGGCCAAGACCTACACCGTCCGCAGCATCGACGAGCTGAAGGCCGCCCTGGAGGACGCCAAGCAGCAGACGGTTTCCACCCTCATTGACATCAAGGTGCTGCCCAAAACCATGACGGACGGCTACCATTCCTGGTGGCATGTGGGCATCGCCTCCACCTCTCAGAAGGAGGGCGTGCGCCAGGCGTACCAGGAGAAGGAAGCCATGCTGGAAAAGGCCCGGAAATATTGACAAACCGCAAAATCAAAAACAACCATAAAATCTGCAAAAGGAGCCATACATCATGCTGGACAAAACGAAAGTAAAGCTGGGCATCGCCCCCATTGCCTGGACCAACGACGACATGCCCGACCTGGGCAAGGAAAACACCTTTGAGCAGTGCGTCAGCGAAATGGCGCTGGCCGGGTTTTCCGGCTGCGAGGTGGGCAACAAGTACCCCAAGGACCGGGAAGCGCTGAAAAAGGCCCTGGACCTGCGGGGGCTCACCATCTGCAACCGGTGGTTTTCCTCCTTCCTCATCACCAAGCCCTTTGAAGAGACGGCCAACGCCTTCGCAGAGGAGCTGGACTTTCTGAAATACCTGGGGGCCAAGGTGATCGGCGTTTCTGAGCAGAGCCACAGCATCCAGGGGCTGGACCAGCCCATTCTGGAGGGCAAGTACGTGATGAACGACCAGGAGTGGGCCACCCTCTGCGACGGCCTGAACCGCCTGGGCAAAATCGCCAAAGAAAAGGGCATGAGCCTCACCTTCCACCACCACATGGGCACGGTGGTGCAGAACGAGGACGAGATTGACCGCATGATGGAGCACACCGACCCGGAGCTGTTCAGCCTGCTGTACGACACCGGCCACCTGGCCTACTGCGGCGCAGACCCGCTGAAGGTAGTGAAAAAGTACGCCAAGCGGATTAAGCACGTGCACCTGAAGGACATTCGCCCTGAGATTGTGGCGAAGGTAAAGCAGGAGCGCCTCAGCTTCCTGGGCGGCGTGCGGCAGGGCGCCTTCACCGTGCCCGGCGACGGCTGCATCGACTTCGGGCCCATCTTCCAGGTGCTGGAGGAGGCCGGCTACGAGGGCTGGATGGTGGTGGAGGCCGAGCAGGACCCGGCCAAGGCCAACCCGCTGGAATACGCCATGAAGGCCCGCCGCTACATTGCGGAAAAAACAGGGCTGTAAGCAACAAGAAAAAAGGAGAGAATCTGTTATGCTGAACGTTGGAATCATCGGCGCAGGCCGTATTGGAAAGGTACATACCGAGAGCATCTGCAATTATGTAAAGAACGCCAGGGTGAAGGCGATAGCCGACCCCTTCCTGACAGAGGAGACCGCTCAGTGGGCCAAGGGCCTGGGGGTGGAGGTCGTTTCCAAGGACTACCACGATATTCTGAACGACCCGGACATTGCCGCGGTGCTCATCTGCTCTTCCACCGACACCCATTCCCCCATTTCTCTGGAAGCCATCGCCGCCGGGAAGCACATCTTCTGCGAAAAGCCCATCGACCACGACGTGGGCAAAATCCAGGAGGTTCTCCACGCCCTGGAGGGCACCGGCCTGAAGTACCAGGTGGGCTTCAACCGCCGCTTTGACCACAACTTCGAGGCGGTGCACAACGCGGTGAAGGCCGGGAAAATCGGCCAGCCCCATATTGTGAAGATTACCTCCCGCGACCCTGAGCCCCCCAGCGCGGAATATGTGAAGGTTTCCGGCGGCATGTTCCTGGACATGACCATCCATGACTTCGACATGGCCCGCTTCCTGGTGGACAGCGACGTGGAAGAGGTGTACGTACAGTCTGCCGTTCTGGTAGACCCGGCCATCGGCGAGGCGGGCGACGTGGACACCGCCGTCATCACCATGAAGATGGCAAACGGCGCCCTGGCCGTCATCGACAACTCCCGCCAGGCGGCCTACGGCTACGACCAGCGGGCTGAGGTGTTCGGCAGCAAGGGCATGGTGGCGGTGGAAAACGACAGCGTGTCCAACGCTAAAATTGCCACGGCAGAGGGCGTCACCGGGGAAAAGCCCCTGTTCTTCTTCCTGGAGCGGTACATGCAGGCCTACGCCAAGGAGGTCACCGCCTTTGTGGACGCGGTGGTAAACGGCACCGACGTGCCGGTCAACCAGGAGGACGGCCTGAAGGCGGTTCTCATCGGCCTGGCGGCCACCAAGTCTGCCAGGGAGCACCGCCCGGTGAAGATTTCGGAAATTACCGGCTGAACAACTTTGGAACAGAGAAGAGGTTTTTCCATGAGCAAGGAATTTGGGTACCCGGCCCTTTCCCCGGAGGGGGAGCGCGTCCTCACCAGGGCCCATGAGGGCGAGTACCAGGCGATGATGATGGATATTACCGCATACCAGATGAAGCCGGGCCAGAGCCGCAGCTTCCTGCTGGAAGGCCAGGAAATGGCGGTGCTTCTGGTGGAGGGCGCAGTCACCTTCGCCTGGGACGGCAACGAGCAGGCCGCCCGGCGGGGCAGCTTCATCACCGACGGGGCCTACTGCCTGCATGTGTGCCGGAACACCCCCGTGACGGTGACGGCGCAGGAGGAGTCTGAGATCCTGGTGCAGGCCACAGAGAACAGCGGCTCCTTTGCGGCCCATTTCTACACCCCGGAAAACTGCCGGGATGAGACCTTCGGCGCCGACCAGTACGGCGGCAAGGCCATCCGCACGGTGCGCACCTTTTTTGACTATGACTCCGCCCCCTACTCCAACATGGTGTGCGGCGAGATCATCACCCCTCACGGCGGGTGGAGCAGCTACATCCCCCACCACCACCCCCAGCCCGAGGTGTACTACTACCGCTTCGACAAGCCCCAGGGCTTCGGCGGATGCTTCATCGGCGACAGCGCCTATGTGGCCAGGGACCACAGCTTCTGCGCCATCCCCGGCGGCAAGGTGCATCCCCAGGTGACGGCCCCCGGCTACACCATGTATTACGTGTGGATGATCCGCCACTTTGACGGGTACCCCTGGCACGAAAGAATCTACGCCCCAGAGCACGAATGGCTTCTGGACGCCAAGCTGTAAGAAACGGAACCAAGAAAGGAAGGTTTACCCATGAGTGAAATCGCGAAGCTGCGGCCCTATATCAACGGGCAGTATGTGGAGTCCAAGACGGAAAAATATACCGACGCCTACAACCCCAGCACCGGCGAGGTGACCGCCAAGGTGCCCTGCTGCACCGTGGACGAGGTGAACGCCGCCGTAGAGGCCGCCAAGAAGGCCTTCCCCGGCTGGGCCGCCACCCCGGTGCTGAAGAGGGTTCAGATCCTGTACAAGGTGCGGGAGCTGATTCTGGAGCACATGGAAGAGCTCACCTACCTGGTGGCCGAGGAAAACGGCAAGTGCTGGAAGGAAGCGGAGGGCGACGTGCTGAAGGCCAAGGAAGGCACCGAGCAGGCCATTTCCGCCCCCTCCCTGCTGCAGGGCGAAAGCCTGATGGACGCTTCCCGCGGGTATGACAGCGTATTGTACCGGGAACCTCTGGGCGTGTTCGCCGGCATCGTGCCCTTCAACTTCCCCTCCATGATCCCCATGGGCTGGATGACCCCCATGTGCATTGTCTGCGGCAACACCATCGTCATCAAGGCCGCCACCTTCACCCCCCGCACGGCCCTGCGCTTTGCAGAGCTGTACAAGGAGGCGGGCCTGCCGGACGGCGTTATCAACATTGTCACCTGCAGCCGCCACGAGGCGGAAATCCTGCTGACGCACCCGGACATTAAGGGCATCAGCTTTGTGGGCTCCACCTCTGTGGGCCTGCACATTTACTCCACCGCCGCCGCTGCGGGCAAGCGGGTTCAGGCCCTGTGCGAGGCCAAGAACCACGCCCTGGTGCTGAACGACGCCCACCTGGAGCGCACCGCCGCGGGCATCATCAATTCCGCCTACGGCTGCGCCGGCGAGCGCTGCATGGCCCTGCCGGTGGTAGTGGCCCAGGAGGGCATTGCCGACCAGCTGGTGGCCGCCGTGAAGCGGCTGGCCCAGAACCTGAAGGTGGGCCCCGCCTACGACAAGGAATCCAAGCTGGGCCCGGTGGTAAACGCCGCCCACAAGCAGTTTATTCTGGACTGGATTCAAAAGGGTCTGGACGAGGGCGCCGAGCTGGTGCTGGACGGCCGCGACATTGTGGTGCCCGGCTATGAGAACGGCTTCTACCTGGGCCCCACCATTCTGGACCATGTGAAGCCCGGCATGACGGTGGGCGACCGTGAGATCTTCGGGCCTGTGCTGTGCATCAAGCGGGTCAAGACCTTTGAGGAAGGCCTGGAAGTGATGAACGCCAACCCCTTCGCCAACGGCTCTGTCATCTTCACCCAGAGCGGCTACTACGCCAGGGAATTCGCCCGCCACACCGACGGCGGCATGGTGGGCGTGAACGTGGGCATTCCGGTGCCGGTGGGCATGTTCCCCTTCTCGGGCCACAAGCTCTCCTTCATCGGCGACCTGCACTGCCTGGGCAAGGACGGCTTCCGTTTCTACACCGAGACAAAGGTGGTCACCTCTCACTGGTTCGACGAGGAAGAGGGCAAGAGCACCAACGTTTCCACCTGGGACGGCACCATTTAACAC
>DVMK01000133.1 GCA_018715025.1 Candidatus Caccousia avistercoris | reverse complement strand
GCGGCGGCTGTGGCCCAACGCCAAAAAGGCTTTGGAATTTGCCTACCAGGAATGGGACAGCGACGGGGACGGCATGCTGGACAACCGCCAGCACAACACCTACGACATTGAATTTTACGGCCCCAATTCCCTGGTGAACTCTATTTGGCTGGCAGCCCTGAAAGCCGGGGCGCAGCTTGCCCGCCGCATGGGGGAGGAGGACTCTGCCCGGCGGTATGAAGAGACGGCCGCTTCGGTTCAGAAGCTGGTGGACGATCGGCTGTTCCAGGGGGAATATTACGTTCAGGATTTGAAGGAACCGGACCAGTGGAAATACCAGTACGGCACCGGCTGCCTGTCCGACCAGCTGCTGGGGCAGCTGCTGGCCCATGTGAACGGGCTGGGCTATGTGCTGGACCCGGACCATGTGAAAAAGGCGGTTTCCTCCATCTTCCGCTACAATTTTAAACAGGAGATGCACGGCCAGTGCAACCTGCAGCGCGCCTACGCCATGAACGGCGAGCCGGGCCTGCTGCTGTGCACCTGGCCGCACGGGGGCCGGCCGGAAATCCCCTTCGTCTACAGCGACGAGGTGTGGACGGGGATTGAGTACCAGGTGGCCGCCCACCTGATTTACGAGGGCTTTGTGGAAGAGGGCATGCGCATTGTCAGCGGCGTCCGTTCGCGGTACAATGGAGTGAGCAGAAGCCCCTGGAACGAAGTGGAATGCGGCCACCATTACGCCAGGTCGCTGTCCAGCTGGGCTGTGCTGCTGGCCCTTTCCGGCTACCAGTGCAGCATGCCGGACAAAGCCATCTCCTTCCGTCCGGCGGTGAGCCGGGACGACTTCTGCTGCTTCTTCTCCTGCGGCACAGGCTGGGGCGTACTGCGGCAGAAAAAAGACCCGGAAACGGGGAAATATGTGCAGACGGCAGAGCTTCTGCACGGCACCCTGGGCGGCGCCCAGCTGAAAAGCGAATAAACAGCCGTTTTTCCGGCTGTTTCTCATTTCATTATTTTGTAAAGGAGCAATCAGTATGAACTTCAACGGACTCAACATGGGTATGGGCAACCTGTACCAGCTTTCCGACGCGAAAACCCGTTCCATCTCCCCGGAAAATTACACAGGGGAGAAGGGCAAGGGCGGCATGTGCGAGCTGGAGAACGGCTTCGCCAAAAACGCTGCCAGGCAGTTGGGCAAAGGGTGGAAGGTGAACCCCTTCATCGTGCTGCAGCCGGGCGAAACCTTCACCATTGCCGACATTGAGGGCCCGGGCTGCATTCAGCACATTTGGCTGACCCCCACCGGGAAGTGGCGGAACACCATTCTGCGCATGTATTGGGACGGCCGGGAGGATCCTGCGGTGGAATGCCCCATCGGCGATTTCTTCTGCGCCGGCTGGAATGTGTACCACCAGATCTCTTCCCTGGCTGTCTGCGTGAACCCCGGCAGCGCCTTCAACTGCTACTGGCCCATGCCCTTCCGCAGCCATTGCCGCATGACGCTGGAAAACCGCGCCGAAGAGCCTGTCACCATGTACTACCAGATTGACTACACCCTCACCCAGGTGCCGGAGGATGCCGCCTATTTCCACGCCCAGTTCCGCCGCGTGAACCCCCTGCCCTACAAGGGTGTTTACACCATTCTGGACGGCGTGAAGGGCAAGGGCCACTATGTGGGCACCTACATGGCCTGGGGCGTCAACAACAACGGCTGGTGGGGCGAAGGAGAAATCAAGTTCTACATGGACGGCGACACCGAGTACCCCACCATCTGCGGCACCGGTACCGAGGACTATTTCTGCGGCTCCTACGACTTTGAAGATCCCTACACCCATGACAAATACCTGGACTTCACCACCCCGTACACCGGCTTCCATGAGGTGCGCCGGGATGAACTGTACAACTGCCAGAAGCGGTTCGGCATGTACCGCTGGCACATCGCAGACCCCATCCGCTTTGAGAGCGACCTGAAGGTCACCATTCAGGCTCTGGGCTGGCGCGAGGGCGGCCGTTACCTGCCCCTGCAGGACGACATCGCCTCCGTTGCCTTCTGGTACCAGGAGGGCCCCGCGGCTCCCTTCCCGCCCCTTCCGGACAAGGACTACATGGAGGTCATCTGAGATAACAGCGCAAAGGAGATCTTGCTGATGAAAAAGCCAAAGCTGCTGGTGGTAGGCAGCTTCGTAATGGACCTGATAGTGTCCACAGAGATTTTCCCCAACTCAGGGGAAACGGTGCTGGGGAAGAAATTCCAGACAGCGCCGGGAGGAAAAGGAGCGAACCAGGCGGTGCAGGCGGCGAAGCTGGGCGCGGAGGTCACCATGGTAGGCAAGGTGGGGAACGACGCGTTCGGGAGAGAGCTGACAGGTTCGGCGAAGGCGGCAGGGATAGACGTGAGCCACGTGGCGGTGTCCCAGGAGGACGCGTCGGCCATCGGGAACATCCTGCTTGAGGTAGAGGAAGGGAAAAAGAGCCGGAACCGCATCATAGTGGTGCCCGGCGCGAACATGGCCATCCGCCCGGAGGACTTGGAATTTCTGCGGGAGGAAATCGGGAAGTACGACATGGTGCTGCTGCAGCTGGAAATTTCCATGGCCATCAATGAGCTGGTGGCGGGCCTGGCCCACGAAAAAGGGGTGCCGGTAATGCTGAACTCAGCGCCGTACGCGCCGCTGCCGGAGGAGCTGCTGCGGCATGTGACGTACCTGTCGCCCAACGAGCACGAGGCGGCGTCGCTGACGGGGATCCCGATCCGGAGCGGAAAGGACGGGGTGAACCGGGAGGACGTGACGGCGGCGGTCAGGGCGCTGCAGGCGAAGGGCGTGAAGAACGTCATCATCACGCTGGGCAGCAACGGAGCCGTGGTGTCCAACGGGGAAGAAAGCCACTACATGCCCTGCGTGGACATAGTGGAGGTGAAGGACCCCACCGCGGCGGGGGACTCCTTTGTGGGTGCCTTCTGCACGGCGGTGTGCGCGGGCCTGAGCCCGGAGGAGGCGCTGGCCTTCTCGAATTACACGGCAACGCTGACAGTGTCCCGCATGGGGGCGCAGCCCAGCCTCCCCACGCTGGAGGAAGTGGTGGCGCTGATGAAGCAGGACGGGTTCGCCGGGTTCGACCTTTCCAGGCTGGACGTGCTGAAGTAAGAGCTTCTGAGGCAAATTGAGAAGAGCAGCCCCGGAAAGCTGCGCCCGCCCAGGGAAGCAGCGGGAAGGGGCTCTCTTTTTTGCTTCGGATGAGAAAGACAGGGGGAACGAGAAAATGATCAACAACGAGAACATACAGGATTTGGAGCGCTTTTCCAAGCTGGCGGCGGAGGAATTCGCCCGGTACGCGTCAGAGCCGCGCACAGAGGAATACGTGAAGGCGGCGGAGCTGATTCTGGAGGCGAAGGCGAAGGGGAACCGCCTGCACATTACCGGCATAGGGAAGCCCTCCCACGTGGCGGAGTACGGGGCGTCGCTCATCTCCTCCACCGGGACGCCCACCTACTACCTGCACGGCACCGAGGCGGTGCACGGCTCCTGCGGGCAGCTGGTGCCGGGCGACGTGGTCATCTGCATCTCCAACAGCGGGGAAACGGCAGAGCTTCTGAACACGGCCAGGGCGATTCAAAACAACGGCTGCGCCATCATCGCCGTTACGGGGAACGAGAACTCCTCCCTGGCGAAGCTGGGGCAGGCGCACCTGTACGCGGGGGTAGGGCAGGAGGGCGGCCCGCTGAACCGGGCGCCCAGAGCGTCTATTCTGGCGGAATGCTTCGCCCTGCAGAAGCTGAGCGTGCTGCTGCAGAGCCAGTACGGCCTTGACCCCAAGCAGTACGTGAAGTGGCACCCGGGCGGAACCCTGGGCCACCTCCGCGACGACGAGAAGTAAAAAATTCCCCGCTTCAAGCGGGAAATAAAGCCGGTTTGGAAGGCGGCGAGAAACAATCATTTCATCCTCACGGGGAAATGTGGGGAGATACCCTAAGGTCAGGTGGCTTTCTACGACAAAATTAGGGCGGTACATCCACCGGATAGGTTTTGTGCAGGAGCTGAATGCTCTGCACGGGAACCAGAGAATCTGTATTTTTATGCAGCCTATATGGGCTGTGCTGTACAATCTTTACGCACCGTACGCTTCGCTTTACATGATGAACCTGGGGCTTTCAGACGTGGAAATCGGGAGCCTTTCCTCCCTGGGCCTGTTCCTGCAAATCTTCACCGCCCTGTTCGGCGGCGTTGTGATCGACCGCCTGGGAAGGAACCGCGCCACCCTGATTTTTGACCTTCTTTCCTGGTCGCTGCCCTGCCTGCTGTGGGGGTTGGCCCAGGGGCTGGGCTCTTTCACGGTGGCGGCGCTGTTCGCGGCCTTTGCCCCCATTTCCGCAAACTCCATTGTGAGCCTGCTGGTGGAGGACTGCCCCAAAGAGCAGCTGCTCTCTGTCTATGCCTTCTGGTCGGCCACCGGATATATCGCCGCCTTTTTCACCCCCATTTCCATGATGATGGTGGCGTCTCTGGGGGTTGTCCCGGCTATGCGCATCCTGTACCTGACCATGTTTGTCATGATCACAGCGAAATTCATCAGCTTTTACTTCCTCTGCCGGGAAACCACCGTGGGGAAGAGGCGGATGGAAGAGTCTAAGGGGCAGCCTGTCCTGGCTTCCTTCCGGGGGTACGGGGCGGTTCTTTCCAGCATGCTCCGCACCCCGGAAATTCGTGTGACGCTGGTTCTGGCCATCCTTCTGAACATTGCGGGCGTCATGTCGGGCAACTTTTTTGCCATCCACATTACCCAGACGCTGGGGGTAGGGCAGGAGGCGGTGGCCGCCTTCCCCATGGTAAAATCCTTTCTCATGCTGATGGTGGTGCTGTTCGTCCAGCGCCGGCTGAACCGGCTTTCTTACCGGCGGGTCATGCTGGCGGGCGCCGTCCTGTATGTGGCGGCTTACGTCTGCCTGCTCCTTGCCGGGAAGGATGCCCTGTGGCCGCTGGGGATTTACATTGTCTGCGAATCCCTGGGGCAGGCCCTGCTTCTCCCCAGAAAGGATTCGCTGATCACGGTCAGCATCAATCCGGAGGAACGCTCCCGGATCCTTTCCCTCATCCACGTGTTCACGGTGGGGGTAAGCATGCCCTTTGGGACAATCGGCGGCCTATTGTCCTCGGCGGGCCGCCAGCTTCCCTTTGTGGCCGCGCTTCTCGTCTACTTTTGCTGTGTCCTTTTGCTGGCCCTTTCCCCTGTTATGCGCCGGGGGAAGGCGCAACAGAGCGTTTGACAGCCTGGACGCAGCAAACAGCGCTCCTCCCGCGCAGCCTTTCCGGCTGGGGCGGGGGGAGCGCTGTTTTTCTGTCAGGCTCATTTCCTTTCCGGCGGGGCGGGAGGCTTACTTTTTTCCTTCCCAGCAGGCCTGGATGAAGGCGCGGAAGATGGGGTGGGCCCGGTTTGGGCGTGATTTGAACTCTGGGTGGTACTGCACGCCCACAAAGAAGGGGTGGCCGGGCAGCTCCACCGCCTCCACCAGGCGGTGGTCGGGGGAAAGGCCGCTGAATCGAAGGCCCGCTTCCTCCAGCGGGGCGCGGAACTGGTTGTTTACCTCGTACCGGTGGCGGTGGCGTTCTGTCACCAGAGGCTGGCCGTAAATTTCGCGCAGCAGGCTGCCCTCCTGCAGCTGGCAGGGGTACCCGCCCAGCCGCATGGTGCCCCCCTTCGGCAGGTTGCCCCGCTGGTCCGGCATAAGGTCAATGACGGCGAACTCGCTGGCCGGGGCGAACTCCCGGGAGTGGGCCTCCGGCATGGCGGCGCAGTCCCGGGCGAACGCAATCACCGCCACCTGCATGCCCAGGCAGATGCCGAAATAGGGGATGCGGTTTTCCCTGGCGTACCGGGCGGCACGGATCATGCCCTCCACGCCGCGTTCCCCGAAGCCGCCGGGCACCAGGATGCCGTCGGCCTCCTGCAGCAGGCCGGCGGGGTCTTCCCGTTCCAGGCGCTCCGAGTCCACCCAGCGGATCTCCACCTGGATGCCGTGCTCGTAGCCGCCGTGGCGCAGGGCTTCCGCCACAGACAGGTAGGCGTCGTGCAGCTCCACATATTTTCCCACCAGGGCTACCGTCACCCGCCGGTCCGCCCCCGCAATGCGGCGGCACATGGCCTCCCAGTCAGACAAATCCGGCTCCGGCGCGCGGAAGCCGAAATGGCTGCAGACAATTTTGTCCAGGCCCGCCCTGTGCAGCATGAGAGGGACGTCGTACAGGCTGCCCAGGGTTTGGTTCTCGATGACGCATTCCGGCTCTACGTTGCAGAACAGGGCGATTTTCTGGCGGATGCCGTCCTCCAGGGGCTCGTCGCAGCGGGCGATGATCACGTCGGGCATGATGCCCATGCCCTGCAGCTCATGCACAGAGTGCTGGGCGGGCTTCGTCTTGTGCTCGCCGGAGCATTTCAGCCAGGGCACCAGCACCACGTGGAGAAACAGGCAGTTTTTCCGCCCGATCTCCCGGGAAATCTGCCGGATGGCCTCCAGAAAGGGCTGGCTCTCTATGTCGCCGATGGTGCCGCCGATCTCCGTAATGACCACGTCGGCCCCGGTGTATTTTCCCAGGCCGTACACAAACTCCTTGATTTCCCCTGTGACATGGGGGATCACCTGCACCGTGCTGCCCAGGTATTCGCCCTTCCTTTCCTTGTTCAGCACGTTCCAGTAGACCCGGCCCGAGGTCAGGTTGGAAAGCTTGTTCAGGTCCTCGTCGATGAAGCGTTCATAGTGGCCCAGGTCCAGGTCGGTTTCGGCGCCGTCCTCGGTGACGAACACCTCCCCGTGCTGGTAAGGGCTCATGGTGCCCGGGTCCACGTTCATGTACGGGTCCAGCTTCTGGGCCGCCACCCGCAGGCCGCGGGCCTTCAGCAGCCGCCCCAGAGAAGCGGCCGAAATCCCCTTTCCCAAGCCGGAAACCACGCCGCCCGTCACAAAAATATGCTTTGCCATGTTGCACGTCCTTCCTTCCTCCGGCGTCCCCTCACAGGCCGCTGGCCCCATAGTTTGCCAGCACGCGGGCGGAGGGATCGTCCACGTCGCAGCCCTTCCACTCCCGGTTGGGCATCCAGAAGCCGGGGATCATAGCCCCCTGGCCGGGGTAATATTTTTCAAAAATCTGCCGGTACAGCAGGGACTCCTTGGTGAAGGGGGCTGCGGGCTGAAAGGCCCGGCAGGCTTCCCGCCAGCCGTCCCCCGGGAATTTTTGCTCCGCATAGGCCTTCAGGTCGTCCACCATGCTGTGGCCCACCGCGTCGCTGAAGGCGGCCTTTTCCCTCCACAGGATTTCAGAGGGAAGCCAGTCCCCCTCGAAGGCCTTGCGCAGCAGGTATTTCCCCTTCCCGTACCGGTTCTGCTTCCACCGTGGATCGATGGACATTACATACCGGACAAATTCCAAATCTCCAAAGGGGACGCGGGCCTCTATGCTGTTGTCGGCAATGCACCGGTCGGCCCGCAGCACGTCGTAGGCGTACAGCTCCCGCACGCGCTTTTCGCTCTCTGCCTGGAAGGCCTCCGGGGAAGGGGCGAAGTCGGTGTACTTGTAGCCGAACAGCTCGTCGGAAACCTCGCCGGTGAGCAGCACCCGCACGTCGGTGTGCCGGTGGATTTCCCGGCACAGAAGGTACATGCCCATGCTGGCCCGCACCGTGGTAATGTCGTAGGTGCCCAGGCGGGCGATGACCTGCTCCAGGCTGCCGGTGACCATGTCCGGCGTCATGTAAAATTCGGTGTGCTGGGCCCCCAGGTACTCCGCCGTCTGGCGGGCGTATTTCAGGTCGATGGCGTCCTTCTCCATGCCCACCGCGAAGGTGCGGATGGGCTTTTTGCTTTTCCTGGCGGCAATGGCGCACACCAGCGAGCTGTCAAGTCCGCCGGAGAGAAGGAAGCCCAGCGGCGCGTCGGAATCCAGCCTTTTTTCCACCGCGGCAATCAGCCTCTGCCGGATCCCGGCCAGCATGTCCTCCCAGCTGTCGCTGCAGGGGGCGCCGAAGCCGGCGGGATCCCGGTAGCGGTGGAAGCGGCCGCCGCGGTAGTAGCACCCCGGCGGGAAGGGGCGGATTTCCTTCACCCAGCCCTCCAGGCTTCTGGCCTCGCTGGCCAGGGCCAGCCCGCCGCTGGCGCTGCGCCCGTAAAACAGGGGCCGGATTCCAATGGGGTCGCGGGCGGCCACCACCTCCTTTTTCTCCCCGTCGTAGAGGATGCAGGCGAATTCCGCATCCAGCCGGCGGAACATGTCCGTCCCATATTCCCGGTACAGGGGCAGCAGCAGCTCGCAGTCAGAGCCGCTGCGGAACCGGTAGCCTTTTTCCTCCAGCTCCTTTTTTGCCTGCCGAAAGCCGTACAGCTCCCCGTTGCACAGGGCGAAGCTGCCGCCCAGGCGGAAGGGCTGCATCCCCTCCGGGGTCAGCCCCATAATGGCCAGGCGCTGGAAGCCCAGGAATCCCCCTTCCGGGAGTTCTACTGTTTTTGAATCGTCAGGCCCTCTTTCCTGCGTTCTGGCGAGATATTGATCGAACTGCTCCCGGGTCATGTCAGACCCGAAGTAGGCGAGCACCGTACACATAGCGCGTTCCTTCCTTTCCTCTTTTCCTGCGGTTTCCGTCTTGCTGCCCCGTCAACGGCAATTCCCGGAAAGCAGGCGGAAAAAACAGATGGAAGGGCCGCGCCTCACTGTGTTCCATCCCATGGGGATCCCCCTTCCTGCAGCAAAAAACGGCGCCCGCGGGGTGGCTGAGCAAGCCCCGCGGACGCCGTTGTCCGTGCAATAAACTGTCTTTTATTATATACGATCCCCAGAGGAAAACGCAACCCTTTTTTGCAAAAAGATTTCTCGTTTCCTGCAAAAAAATATGGAGGATACGCCGGAAGAGGGCGGAGCGCCGGGCCCGCTTCAGCCCACCCGCTCCAGGTCGCGGCGCAGCCGCTGGATAATCCGCTTTTCCAGCCGGGAAATGTAGGACTGTGAGATGCCCAGGGCGTCGGCCACCTCCTTCTGGGTGTGTTCCTTCCCCTTGCCCAGGCCGAAGCGGAGCTCCATAATCTGGCGCTCCCTGGGGGGAAGGCGGGCGACGGCCCCCAGCAGCAGTTTTTTTTCCGCCTCCTGCTCCAGGCCTTGGTCCACCGCATCCTGGTCGCTGCCCAGCACGTCGGAAAGAAGCAGCTCGTTGCCGTCCCAGTCCACGTTCAGCGGGTCGTCGATGGAGATTTCATTGCGAAGCTGGGAATTTTTCCGCAGGAACATGAGGATTTCGTTCTCGATGCAGCGGGAAGCGTAGGTGGCCAGCTTGATGTTCCGTTCCGGGCAGAAGGTGTTTACCGCCTTGATCAGGCCGATGGTGCCGATGGAGATCAGGTCCTCCATGCCCGCGTTGCTGGACTCGAATTTCTTGGCGATGTACACCACCAGCCGCAGGTTGTGGGTGATGAGCGGTTCCCGGGCGTTCTCCACGCCGTCCCGGATATTCTGCATGATTTTCGCTTCCTCCGCGGCGGTGAGGGGGGCGGGGAGGGTTTCCGGCCCGTTGATGTAGTGAACCTCCCCCATAAGCCCGGCCCTGCCCAGCAGGGCGGCCAGCCGTCTGGCAAGCTTTTGCAGCGGTTCCCGCAGTCTGTTTTTCATTTCCCTTTCCTCTCTTGGGGCGCGGCGCGCCCACGGCCGCCGCCGGTGAAGCGGCCCTCCCTCTGAAGCCTCCGGCCAGATTCAGGCTCAGGGCTGTTCCAATAGCGCTGGGTTCAGCAGCGCGCTGAATTCCCCCGCAGAGACAGGCTCTTTGCTGAGGGCGATGTACGCTTCCCCCGGCTCAGTCACCCTGCCGCCGCACTGAATGGTGAGGCGGTCTGGGCGAAAGGCCTGCAGCAGCCCGCTTCCCGAGACGGTGCGGAAGGGGACGAGCCGGCAGCCCTCCCCCCAGGCGGGGGCCAGGCCCCCGGCGGCTGACTCCTCCGCCACAATGACGGGCGCGCCGGAAAAGGGCTCGGTGAGGCTGTTCCCGGTGTCTACCCGCGCGGTGAACACCGCCGTTTTTCCGTTTTTTACCGCCGTGACCCGGCAGGTGAGGCTGCGGGGCGCCTCGCGGCCCGTCGCCCGCTGGAACAGCCGCACCGCCCCGTAAGCCAGCACGGTGGCGGCCAGGAACACGAGGGGGGAAATGTCAAGGTATACGACGGAATTCTTAATGACAAGCCCTTGGGGGGAAACCAGGTACCAGAACACCAGAAGAAATCCGGCGAAGGCAAAGCTCACCAGGTAGAAGGCGGCCAGCGCCCGCAGGAAGAGCTTCCAGCCGGCAAGGGGAAAGGCGGCCAGCACAATGCCCCCCGAAACAGCCAGCTTAACCAGCAGGGAAAGCGCGGCGGGCAGGGGCGGCAGCAAAATGGCCAGGGAATACAGCGCCCCCAGCCCGGCCCCGCCCAGAAGCCGCAGGCGGCCGGCGCGCAGGCCCAGAAAACGGGCCACCGCCAGCAGCAGAAAATAGTTGACGAACAGGTTCAGCCCCAGCAGCACGTCTATGTAAATGGTCTGCGTACCCGGCACCCCCTCCCGTATTCTCTATTATAGGCGGGGAACCTTGCTGTTTCTGTCAAAAAAAGTCCCCGCGGGAAATTGTGCGCCGGCTGCCCGGCTGAACAGGTCCAGTAAAAACGGACAATAGACAAAGTACCCCCTGATGTAGGAAAATGGAAGTACTACATCAGGGGG
>DVMK01000132.1 GCA_018715025.1 Candidatus Caccousia avistercoris | reverse complement strand
ATAGCAGAAATGCACCTGCGATGCAAGCCAAAAGGAGGCAATGATTACGATGGAAGCAAAGGAAATCACAAGCCAAAACGCTCTTTTTGCTGGGACAGCCAGCCGTTTAAGCGCCACTGACCCGGAATGGGTGAACATCGCCGCTGCCTTTTCACAGGAGGAGGTCCCGGCGGCCAGCAGGCTGACCGAGCGGGAGCGGAAGAAGGAGAAGGCGAACGGCAGAGAGCAATAGGTTTTCACGCCGGAGCCTTTTCTCACCTTGTTCTGAGGAAAAGGCCCGGCGGAATGTCCGCCTGCCGTCAAACGGGCCGGGGCTGAGGAGCGCAAAACTCCCCAGCCTCGGCCGTCATTTTATATTGCATTCAGAAGGAGGCAAGCAAATTTATTCGGCGGTAATTCCCTGGGCGGCAGCAGCTTCGTTCACCTCTGCCAGCATGTCGGAAAGTCCCTTGGCTTCATATCCGGCCAGCAGATTATCCACCATTTGATCTACCGGGTCGGTTCCCATCATAACTTGAAGCAGATCGTCGTTGGTATTGTATACAAAGGCGTCCTTCAAAGGAGTGGAAAGGAACATTACGCTGTCGTAATAGACGGGCAGGGTGCCGTTTTCCACCGCATCCTGATGGCGGGCCTCGTTCAGCGCCCGGTACTCTTCCGAAATGGTGGAGGGGTAATCGCTGTCCCAGTATTCCGGATTCCACATGGCCAGATCGCCAAGGTTGCTGTTTACATTTTTAAAGGTGTATTTGTCAGAAAGGACAACGCCCTCTTTCATAACCACCTTGCCGTCCACCATGTCGTAGTCCTCGCCCTCAAGGCCGCAGAACACCAGCCGCTGACCCTCTTCGGAGTACAGGAAGTCGAACAATCCGCAGATTGCCGCCATCTTTTCGTCGTCCACACTGGCAGAAATGTAGCTTTCCGACCAAGCCTCGGTGTCGATAAAGTAATACCGGTTGCCATCCTCGGCAGGGTAGAGTTCGGCAATACGGTTGTCCTCAAGAAAACTCCCTTCCCCGTACAGGGCGTCGTAATCCCGGCCTATGTTGGATTCCAGCCCGGCAGGGCCTGACCAGGCGAACACCATGGCGGCGCTTTGCCCCTGCAGGTATTTTTCCTTGCTGGTTTCCAGCTTTGCCAGGGCGACATCTTTTTCAATTACGCCGTCGGCGTACATGTCGCGGGCAAACTGCATGGCGCTTACCAGGGCATCCCGGTCGGCAAAATAGCTTGGGACAAACCGCCCGTTTTCATCGGCTACCCATTTCTTTTCCAAAATTCCGGAGTAGGGGTACACAAACCCGCCAATCAGCTCCGGAAGGGCCTGGGTCATGCCCGAAACCTGTTTTCCCTCTGGATCTGCCTCGATGATTTTCCGGATCATATCGCAGAATTCCTCATAGGTTTCCGGTTCCTCCGTCACGCCCGCGGCCTGGGCCAAGTCCCACCGGTACACCACGTTCCGGTCTAGGACGCTGTAGCTGATATCGCCGTAGGTGGTGCGGGGGATCATGTAAAACTTACCGTCCCGGGCCGCCGCCTGGGCCCGTTCCATCTGCATGTGTTCTTCCAGGCTGGGGTAGGCGCTCAGGTCGTCTGGCAGCGCGCGGATGACCCCCTGCTCAATCCAATTGCTGTAGAAGGATTTTCCCACAAAGTCCCCGGCAAAAATGTCAGGCAGCTGGCCGTTGGTAGCCCACAGCTGAATTTTCTGATCCGCATCGTCCCAGGTGACGTTCTGAGCCACCAGCTTGACGCCCGTTTCCGCTTCCAGCTGCTTTAGGATCGGATCCTCCGGGTCGGCCAGGCCGTCTTCCGCACCCCAAATGGCAATGGTGACTTCGACCGGTTCGGCGGGAGGTGTTTCCGGCTGGGAAGCTTCCCCTGTGGAGACGGGGGCCGCTTCGCTTCCTTCCCCGCTGGCGCTGTTGGCCGCCTCTTCCCCGCCGGTACAGCCGGACGCACCGGCCAGCATGGCAAGGCTCAGCAGAAAAGCGGCAAGCTTACGCATCTTTTTCATAGTCAACTCTCCCTTTCTCTTCTATTACTTATGGAAAATTCCGGCTTATTCCTTGACGGAGCCGATCATAACGCCCTTGACAAAATATTTCTGCAGGAAGGGGTACAGGCACAAAATAGGAACCATAGTGACGATAATGGCGGCCATCTGCACCGACTGGACAAACACCTTGCCGCCGGAAAGCATCGATTGCGCCTGCGTCCCCAGCTGCGTGTTGAAGCTGACAAGAATGTCCCGCAGATAAATCTGCAGAGGCTTGATGTCTTTGTCGTTGATGTAAAGGAAGGCCTCCCACCAGCCGTTCCACCGTTCCACCGCGTAGAACAGGGCAAAGGTGGCCATGAACGGCTTGGAGATGGGCACGAAAATCTTTGCCAGAACGGTAAGCTCGTTTGCCCCGTCTATGCGGGCCGCCTCTTCCAGACTGGGAGGAAGCCCGGCAAAATAATTTTTCATAATAATCAGGTAATAAGTGCTGATCATGGTGGGGAGGATCATACACCAGACGGTATTGTCCAGCTGCAGGTCGCAAATGACC
>DVMK01000131.1 GCA_018715025.1 Candidatus Caccousia avistercoris | reverse complement strand
ACATCCTTCCAAAAAGTTACATTCCTTCCCGCCCCTGCGGGCGTTGCCTTTAATTGTAATACACTTTGCCGGGATATGCAAGTGTCCTGTGTGCGCAAATCCCCGTCATGACTGTGTGCGCAAATCCCCGTCATGACCTTCTTTTTCCCCGCATATAGATAAACGGAAGAGAAAAAGGAGGGCTGTTACATGAACACCTATTACCCAGAGGGATGGAAAATCGGTACACCGGAAAATTCCGCGGCCCTGCAGACCCCCTCCGCCCTGCAGGCCGCCTGGGGGGAAGGAAAAATTCTGGAAGCGCGGGCCACTCTGTGCGACAGCGCCCACAACCTGGTGGTGGATTTGGGCTGCATGAAGGGGCTGATTCCCCGGGAGGAGGGAGCGCTGGGGATCCGGGAAGGGACCGCCCGGGACATTGCCATTATTTCCCGGGTAAACCGCCCGGTTTGCTTTTTAATCCAAGGCTTTTTCAAAGAGGAATCTGGGGAAACCGCGGCGCTTTTGTCCCGAAGGGCGGCTCAGGAGGAGTGCAGGCGGCGGTACGTAAGCAGCCTGCGACCCGGCGACGTCATCCGCGCCCGCATCACCCACCTGGAGGCCTTCGGCGCTTTCGCCGACATTGGCTGCGGCGTGGTGGCCCTCCTGCCCATTGACGCCATCTCGGTTTCCCGCATCGACCACCCCAGGGAACGCTTCGCCCCGGGAATGGATATTTTTGCTGTGGTGAAATCGATTGACGGCAGCCGGGTAAACCTGACCCACAAAGAGCTTCTTGGCACCTGGGAGGAAAACGCGGCCCAATTCCACCCGGGCGAAACGGTAGCCGGCGTGGTGCGCAGCGTAGAACCCTACGGCGTGTTTGTAGAGCTGACCCCCAACCTGGCCGGCTTGGCAGAAAGCCGGGAGGGCGCCGCCGCGGGGCAGCAGGCCAGCGTGTACATCAAGAGCATTCTTCCGGGCCGGATGAAGGTGAAGCTTATTCTCATCGACACCTTCCATTACACCGCCCCGCCAGAGCCGCCCTGCTACTTTTTCCACGGGAAGCATATCGACCGCTTTGTCTACTCCCCCGCCGAATGCGGGAAGGTGATCGCCACCGATTTTACCTCCTCTGCCGTTGCGGAGGAATAAAACCGCCCCCAGGCAAGAAAAAATACCGGAAACGCCCAGAACAAGGAAGGGCGCTTCCGGTATTTCGCCTTACTCTCCTCCCTGCAGAACCGCCGCCAGGGCAGCGTCCTGCCGGGGCTTGGCAGACCGCAGGTCTTCAAAGTCCCCCAGGGCCTCCAGCTCGATGCCGGAGGTGTCTACCCCTGCGCCGGGGGCTTCCTGCCGGGCCCGCAGGGTGGAAGGGTACTTTCCCTCCAGCTGTCCCCGGGCGCTGGCCGCCCGCAGCAGGCACACCTGTTCCAGCGTTTCCACCGCCAGCAGGTGATCCTCATAGCTGCAGAAGGCGGTGGGGTCCTGCTTCACATAGAGGGCAATCTGCCGGGCCGTCTGGCGCAGCACCGCCTGAAACCGCCCGCTTTCAAAATAGCCAGAAAGGAACTCGTCGAAATACTGGTGGTAGCGGGCGTAATATTCGCTGTGCTTCATCAGGTTGTGGTACAGAGGCCGGTTCAGCATGACTTCCCCCTCTGCCGGGGTGTTGATGGGGAAATTGATGAGGACGTGAGGATCCCGCACGGGATTCGTCATGCCGAGCGCGTAGGTGCCGAAGGCCAGGTTATAGTCCCAGGGAAGGATGCTGAGCACCCCATCCTCCTCATACAGAAAGTAATTGTGGCCTGTGGGGCCCAGGTAGCTGTCCCAATTCATGACAAAAACCTGAACGGTAAAGTACCGCAGGACCTCGTCCACGTTCACTGCCGTTTCCAGGTTTTCCCCGCTGTCGAGGATTTCCAAAGCCCGAACCAGGCGTTCCTTCTCTGCCTGGGTGGGCTGAAATTTTGCGTTCTCAAAAATATTGGGATATTGGGAGGGATCCGGGCCGCTGTACTGCAACGCCACATCCCGGTTTTCCTCTGAAAGCGACCGGTAGTCCGGCTTGTAAAGCTGGCCGTACCCGGGGCCGAAATTCCGGCGGGCAAAGGCTTCCTCCGGCTCTTCCACCGCCAGGAAAAGCCCCCACCCTACCCCGTTCACCGTCACCCACACATAGCTGCAGAGAGGGGTGGGAACCTGCTGGAAGGCCATCATGTCGTAGACCAGAAAGGTTTTCAGCAGGCTGTTGTCCTGAAAGGAGGCATCCAGAGAAAGCTTGTCGAGCCCATAGTAATTCCCGCCTGCCAGGAAATGGTCAAATTCCAGCTTGAGGCTGAAGCGGGAAAGGCCGTATTCGCCGGTGAGGCGCAGGGAATTGTTCCCCTTGGCGCGCAGCCCCACCTGGTGGAATTCCTCCCCGTCTATGACAATGGTGCAGGGGAGATACTCCTCTTCCCCGGCCTGTTCGATGAAGCCGCCCCAATCCTCCATGCGGATGTCAATATGGTGAACCCGGCTTTTGTCAAACAGGCGGGCCGCATAGCCCGGCTGGGAGCTGGCCCTGACAAGCCCCAGCTGTTCCCCGAACAGGAAGGCCAGCGCCAGCACAGCCGCCAAAACGGCCGCGCCCACGCAGACAGCGTCGATGCGTCTGTGCTGTACCATCGGTCTCAGCCCATATAGTCGCCGTTGTAGGAAACCAGCACCACCCGGCTGACCCCCTCCATGGCGTCCAACTCATTCACAAAGGCGCTGCTCTCGTCCCGCAGGCGCACCTCATAGTTCAGCTCTACACAGCCGCCGTCTACGCTTTTGCTTTTCAGGCTCATCCGCTTCACCCTGGCCTTCACATAATCCCGCACCTGCCGTTCCGGCCCCTCCCCGGCGCAATGAATCACCAGAATATAGGGGGAATCCACCACAGGCTTCCGCCGGGCGAACAGAAGAAGGACAAGGCCGATGAACAGGCTGCCCAGAACCGCCAGCGGCAGAAACCCGGCCGCCAGCACAATTCCTATGGCTATGGCCCAAAACAGAAAGGCTATGTCCAGCGGTTCTTTGATGGCCGCACGGAACCGGACAATGGACAAGGCGCCCACCATGCCCAGCGAGAGCACCACGTTGCTCACCACCGTCATAATGAGCAGCGTGGTGACGAGGCACAGGGCCACCAGGGTAATGCCGAAGCTGGCAGAGTACAGAATGCCCGCGCAGCTTCTTTTGTACACAAAAAAGAGAAACAGCCCCAGCAGGAAAGCCAGAAAGAGGGCCAGCGCCATGTCAAGCACAGAAATGCTGGACACGTTCTCTAAAAAACTGGATTTAAAAATATCCTGAAAGGTCATGGACTTCCTCCTCGTTTTTGCTGCCTCAGTCAAATTTCCGGCACAGGGCGTATTTTGAACAGGCGGAAGCCTGGCGGCCGGGCGTCTGCACCGCCAGGCGGACAAGCTCTGGCAGGAAAGCGTCGTACTTCACCTCAAGCACGGCAAGCCCCTCCAGCGCGGGGAGGCAGGCCGCTTCCCCGTTCAGAAAATCCACCCGCCCAAGGCCGGTGCGAATATCCCGATCCAACGTAATCCGCACGTTGCCCGGAGGATAGAAAAAAGCTTCCCGGCAGTAGCGCACTATGGTTTTGGGGCGAAGCATTTTTCCCTGCAGCTTGCTGTACAGCTCGGCCAAAAGAGGGTGGCCGGACTCCAGCAGAAAGGCGTAGTCCCCCTCCAGAAGGCGCAGCACACGCTCGCGGCTTAACAGGGCGCTGCGCTTGCCGCACAGGCCGTTTACTTTCCACTTCTTTTCCAGCTTGCACTGGGAGGTGTCCTCCCCATAATACCGCAGGCGGAATTTTTCCCGTCGGTTCACCCCGTCCAGCTTTTCCCGCAGGGCGCTGTCCCGGGGCGTGTCAAAATAAAGGCTGGTGACGAAATAGGTTCCCTCCGGCCCGGCGTTTTTGTCCCGGGGAAACAGCTTCCCCAGCCTCTGGGAAAGCACCAGAGCCTCCGAAGGGGAGATCTGGTGCTTTCTCTCGTGGCGCAGGGCGGCGGGCTGCAGGGGGTTAATCGTCGTCGTCATCGCTGTAGTTGCTTCCACCGTCGTCGTAATTGGTGTTTCCGTACTGGGAATCGTTGGTGTAGTCCGTCACGCCGTCGTTGTTCGGGCCGTAGTCTGTGTCGTTGTAATCCGTCACACCGTCGTTATTCGGGCCGTAGTCCGTGTCGTTGTAATCCGTCACGCCGTCGTTGTTCGGGCCGTAGTCTGTGTCGTTGTAATCCGTCACGCCGTCGTTGTTCGGGCCGTAGTCTGTGTCGTTGTAATCCGTCACGCCGTCGTTGTTCGGGC
>DVMK01000130.1 GCA_018715025.1 Candidatus Caccousia avistercoris | reverse complement strand
TTCTGCTTGCCGGTAAAGAACGGATGGCACTTAGAACAAATTTCCACGCGGATGTCCTTCTTGGTGGATTTGGTCTTAATCACATTCCCACATGCGCAGGTAATCGTCGTCTCTTCATAACGGGGATGTATATTTTCCTTCATCTTGCTGTCACCTCTTTCACGTAAACTGCAACTTAACAGTAGGATTCTATCACACTGTGAAGAAAAAAGCAAGGGAAAATCCAATATTTCCGCAAAAAGATTTTCCGCCCTGTTTTACGCCTTCTGCGGGCGGTACAGCCAGGGCATCGTTTGCCAAAGGCGAATCCGCTTTTTCATCTCCCAAGGGGTGGCGCGGCCGGCCTTCAGGTACTTTTTGCAGCCGGAGGCCTTCAGCATATCCTGAACGGCCTGGTAGCGCGTCCCCTCCCGAAGAAGAAGATCCACGCACCACAGAACGGCCTGGGGAAGGCAGCGCTCCTGCAGCAGCGCCAGGATGCGGCGCTCCTCCGGGTGCCGGTTTTCCACAAAATCCAGAACCCGCTCGCAGGCCATGACCCGCTGAAAGCAGGAAGCGCCCGCCGGCTTCTGGCTGCCGCGGTGCAGCTCGTAGGCGGTGTTCCGCTTCAAAACCACAGGGGAACGGATGGCGCTTTCTGCCGCGCAGAAGCATTTCAGAAGGAATTCCACCGAATAGCCGTATTCGCAGCCCTCTGAAAAATACAGGCGGGCGCGCTCCAGAAAATCCCGGCGCAGCAAAATGGCGGAAATGTCCACCAGCAGGCGTTCCTCCAGAATTCCCGCCAGGCAGGAAAGGCCCGGCAGGGGTTCCCACTCCTCGCCGAAGGGAACCCCCGCCGTGCCGAAAATAATGTCGGCGCCGGTTTTTTGGGCCGCGTCGCAGTAAGGCAGCAGAAAGTCCTGGTACAGGCGGCGCGCGAAAATGAAGGTGACGTACTGCCCGGAAGCCTTCGCCATGGCGGCGTTCAGCGCCCTGGCCACCGTGCCCTCGCCGCTTTGAATGACAGAGCCTGGCACTGAGAGCTCCTTCAAAAGGCGGAAGGACTCCCACACGGTTTTGTCCTGCGAGCCCATGTCTACAATAAGGAATTCCATGGGCACGTCCCCCGCCTGGCCTATGACCGAGCGCAGGACGCCCCCTATTTCCTGAAACAGGTTCTTTACGGGAAATATGACGGAAAGGTACGGCGTTCCCATGTTTTCTTCCTTTCTTGGCGTGTTACCTGGCCGCTTCCTGCGGCTGGGGCCTGCGGACAACGGTAAGCTCGGTGGCGTGGTGGGTGGTGCCCTTGGTTACAGTGATGTGCAGGTTCTCAAAGTCGAAGCTGTCGCCCACTGCCGGGATTTTCTCCAGCTTTTCCATGACCCAGCCGTTCACGGTAACGCAGTCGTAGTCATCGTCAGAGGCCTCTACCCCCAGAAAATCGAACATCTCATCCAGCGACGCGCTGCAGTCGATTTTATAGGTAGTATCGTTTATTTTCTGGAAATAATTCACCACCACATCGTGCTCGTCCCAAATATCCCCGACCAGTTCTTCAATAATATCCTCCATAGTGACGACGCCCTCTGTGCCGCCGAATTCATCCACCACCACGGCCATGTGCACCTTGTGGCGCTGCAGAGCCCGCAGAAGGTCGGAAATTTTCACCGCAGAGCTGATGTAAAGGGGCTTAGACTGGATTCCCTCCAGAGAATGTCTGCCCTGGTTCAGGGCGGCGTAATAATCCTTCTCGTGGAGGATGCCCACAATGTTGTCGATGGATTCCTGGTAGACCGGCAGCCGGGAAAAGTGGTTGGCCTCAAACACCTTGGCGATTTCCGGGAAGGGGGTGTCCTGATCCACGCCCACCAAATCCACCCGGGGCGTGAGGATGTCCTTCACCTCTACATCTTCAAATTCAATGGCAGAGCGGATGAGCTCGCCGTTTTCCTTGTCGATGCCCCCTTCGCTCTGGGCCTCGTCCACAATGGTGATAAGATCCTCCTGGGTCATTTTGTCGGCCGACTTCTTTTTGAACACCTTGCTCAGAAGCTTCCGCCACTGCATAAAGATAAAATTGAACGGGGTGAGCACCACCATAATAACCCGAAGAATAGGCACCGAAAAGCGGGCAAAGGCTTCCGGATTTTCCTTGGCCAGACATTTGGGGGAAATTTCACCAAACACCAGCACCGCCACCGTCATGACCGCAGTGGAAACGGCGGCGCCCACCTCCTGATCCAGCAAAAGCCTGGTAAAAAGCAGCGTGCCCAGGGAGGAAGAGGCGATGTTCACGATATTGTTGCCGATTAAAATCGTGGTGAGCATCTTGTCGTAATTGTCCGAGATCTTCAAAATCTGCCCCGCTCTGGCGTCGCCGTCCTCCGCCAGGGTTTTCATCCGGATCCGGTTCACTGTGGTGAAAGCCGTTTCAGAAGCGGAAAAATAGGCAGAGAACACAAGGCAGACGAGAATGCCGATTAGGTAACCAACAATGGAAAGGTCGCCCATACACAAAACAAACTCCTTTTTGGGGAAAATCCCCCTGATTTCCGCCCGCGGCGGGCGCGCCGGCCCCGCCCCGGGGCGCGTGCAAAAGGAAGCGCACGGCGGGCAGCCCGCGCCGCCAGCCTGCGTTTCCTGTCTGCTGATTATTATACCAAATCGAAAGAGCCTTTTCAAACATTTTCTCCGCCTCTGCGGGCAGACGCGGAACCGTTTCGCCGCGGCCCGAGGAAGCATCTTGCCGAAACGGCTTCTCACCGGATTTTCCGCGGAAAAACAGGCCTGCGTCCCTCTTTTTTCGCCCGCCCCGCCGGCGAAAAATCACTTTTTCAAATTTTTTGTAAAAAACACTTGATTTTCTTCCCTGCCCGTGATATTATAAGGAAGCTGTTTCGCAGGAAACCATCTGGGGCATTAGCTCAGCTGGGAGAGCGCCACACTGGCAGTGTGGAGGTCAGCGGTTCGATCCCGCTATGCTCCACCAGATTTTCCTGCGGCAGCACATTCGGGGCATTAGCTCAGCTGGGAGAGCGCCACACTGGCAGTGTGGAGGTCAGCGGTTCGATCCCGCTATGCTCCACCA